>NZ_JBAFWH010000002.1:0-477546 GCF_043195015.1 Xanthobacter sediminis
GCGCGCATCGCCTGGGTCGTGGGATTGCTCGCCGTTCTCGGCGCGCCGGCGTTCTGCGATCCGCTGGCCTCCTGGAACGAGGGGCCGGCCAAGCAGGCCATCGAAGCATTCATGAAAAAGGTCACCGACCAGCAGGGCAAGGACTTCGTGCCGCCTGACCAGCGCATAGCGGTGTTCGACAATGACGGCACGCTCTGGGTCGAGCAGCCCATGTACACCCAGCTTGCCTTCGCGCTGGACCGGCTCCGCGAGCTCGCTCCGAGCCATCCCGAATGGCGCGACAACCTGGCGCTCAGGGCCGCGATCGACGGCGATCTGAAGGCGCTGGCCGCATCCGGCGAGAGGGGGCTGATGCAGCTGGTCATGGTGACCCATGCCGGCATGACCCCGGAAGAGTTCCAGCAGACCGTGACCGAATGGCTGGCCGGGGCCCGGCATCCGCGGTTCAAAAAGGCGTATACCGACCTTGTCTACCAGCCGATGCT
Source organism: Xanthobacter sediminis (assembly GCF_043195015.1). Lineage (NCBI taxonomy): Bacteria > Pseudomonadati > Pseudomonadota > Alphaproteobacteria > Hyphomicrobiales > Xanthobacteraceae > Xanthobacter > Xanthobacter sediminis. Next base: position 486 of record NZ_JBAFWH010000002.1, read on the forward strand.
GGAGCTGCTCGCATATCTGCAAGAGAACGGCTTCACCAATTACATCGTTTCCGGCGGGGGCATTGAGTTCATGCGGCCGTGGTCGGAAAAGGTGTACGGCATACCGCCGGCGCAGGTGGTCGGCTCCAGCATCAAGACCAGGTTCGAAGTGGTTGACGGCAAGCCGACGCTGATCCGGTTGCCGGACATCGACTTCATCGATGACGGCGCCGGCAAGCCTGTCGGCATCAACCAGCATGTCGGCCAGCGTCCGATCGCGGCCTTCGGCAATTCGGACGGCGACCTCCAGATGCTGCAATGGACGACCGCGGGCGATGGCGCGCGCCTGGGCATGATCGTGCATCACACCGATGCCGTGCGCGAATACGCCTATGACCGGGCCTCCTCCTTCGGCCGCCTGGACAAGGCCATGGACATGGCTCCCGCCGAGGGCTGGGTCCTCATCGACATGAAGAACGACTGGAAGCGGATCTTTCCGGACGTGAAGTGAGTTGGCCTCCGTCAGCTCGGGTCATCCAGAAAAATGGGAGCGGTCCATTGAGCCTGCCTAAGCACACAACACTGTGCGCGCTTGCCGTGACGACGCTATTTGCGTTCGTCGGCAGTGCGCATGCGCAGGGAACGGCGCCTGCCAGGAAGCCCAACATCCTGCTCATCGTCTCCGACGATACCGGGTGGGGCGATCTCGGCCCCTATCTCGGCGGCAAGCGGCGCGGCATGCCCACGCCCAACCTCGACGAACTGGCCGCCGAGGGCATGACGTTCACCAATTTCTATGGCCAGCCGAGCTGCACGCCCGGCCGCGCGGCCATCCAGACCGGCCGCATTCCCAACCGCTCCGGCATGACCACCGTGGCGTTCCAGGGACAGGGCGGCGGCCTGCCGGCCGCGGAATGGACCCTGGCCTCGGTGCTCAAGCAGGGCGGGTACAAGACCTACTTCACGGGCAAGTGGCACCTCGGCGAGGCGGACTATGCCCTGCCGAACGCCCAAGGCTACGACGTGATGAAGTACGCCTTCCTCTACCACCTCAACGCCTACACCTACGGCGATCCGAAGTGGTTTCCGGACATGAATCCCAAGCTCCGGGAAATGTTCGACAAGGTCACGAAGGGCGCGCTTTCCGGCAATGCCGGCGGACCGGTGCAGCAGGACTTCAAGGTGAACGGCGAGTATGTCAATACGCCGGAAAAGGGCGTCGTGGGCATCCCGTTCCTCGATGAGTACGTCGAGAAGGCGGCGGTCGAATTCCTCGACGATGCGGCCAAGAACAAGGGCACTCCGTTCTTCATCAACATCAACTTCATGAAGAACCACCAGCCCAATCTGCCGGCGCCGGATTTCATCGGCAAGTCGATCTCGAAGTCCAAATATGCGGATTCGGTCGTCGAACTCGACACGCGCATCGGCCATGTGCTGAAGAAGCTGGATGAGCTCGGTCTCGCCGACGACACGCTGGTCTTCTACACGGTGGACAATGGCGCGTGGCAGGATGTGTATCCCGATGCCGGCTACACGCCCTTCCGCGGGACCAAGGGCACCGTACGCGAGGGCGGGAACCTCGTTCCCTCCATGGTCCGCTTCCCCGGCAAGGTGAAGGCCGGCATGAAGAACGACGACATCATCGGCGGCCTCGACCTGATGGCGTCCTTCGCCGCGCTCGCGGGGGTTCCACTGCCGACCAAGGATCGCGCCGGCGAGCCGATCATCTTCGACAGCTACGACATGACCCCGGTGTGGTTCGGCAAGGGCGAGACGCCGCGTCACGAGTGGTTCTATTTCACTGAGAACGAGCTTTCGCCGGGCGCCGCGCGCGTGGACAATTTCAAGTACGTCTTCAATCTGCGCGGCGATGATGGTGCGCACACCGGCGGCCTCGCCGTTGATACCAATCTGGGCTGGAAGGGTGCCGAGAAGTATGTCGCCACGGTCCCGCAGGTGTTCGACCTGCAGCAGGACCCGCAGGAACGCTACGACATCTTCATGACGACCTTCACCGCGAGCACCTGGGCGCTCGTTCCGGCCAACGAGGCCGTGCAGAAGCTGATGAAGACCTATGTCCAATATCCGCCGCGCAAGCCGCAGAGCGAGGCCTATTCCGGCCCCATCACCCTTTCGGGCTATGAGCGCTTCAGAAACGTTCAGGAAAGCCTGAAGGAACAGGGCTTCTCGCTGCCGCTGCCGACGGGCAACTGAACCGGGGCCCTCGATGACCTGAAGCAGAGAGGACGGCGGTGGCCAATCGCGCTGCTGCCCTCTCCCATACAAAGACAATGATCTCGGAAGGAAACATGGGCAACATGGCACGACACGCCGCAAAGGCGGTGCGCCGGCGCGCTCGGGCCATCGGCCTGTCGTGCGCTCTCGCTTTTCTCGGGCTCGCGCGCCCGGCCGCTGCCGCGGACATCCCGGCCGCTGCCGCGGACATCCCGGCGGCGCCTCCGGAACCGCCGGTTTCCACGGTGGCCTGGGAATATCAGCTCAGCCTCTACGGCTGGGCGACCTCGCTGACGGGGGATATCGGCGTGCGCAATCTGCCCACGACCGCGATCGACATCCCGTTTTCGCAGGTGCTTAAGGATCTGAACGGCGCGTTCATGGGCTCGCTGTTGGCCAGCAACGACCGATGGCTTCTCCTGGCCGACGTGGTCTTCGCGAGGCTCTCGGAAACCCGCGCAGTGAGCACATTCGGCGGCAGTGAGCTCGATGCCGAGGTGACCCAGGCCATCGCCACCGGCGCCATCGGCTACAGGCTGCCGACAGGTCGCCCCGACTTCGACTTCGCCATCACCGGCGGCGCCCGCTACATGAGCGTGAAGGGTACGTTGTCGTTTACTCCCGTCGCGTCGCCCATCGGCATCTCGGCCAGCCAGCGGCAATGGTGGATCGACCCGACGGTGGGTTTCTTCGCCCATTGGGAGCTGAACGACAAATGGTTCGTCAATGCCATCGCCGACATCGGTGGGTTCGGCGTCGGCTCCCGGCTCTCAAGCACCGGCTATGCCGGTGTCGGCTACATGTGGACCACCAGTTTCTCCACCGCCCTCGGCTATCGCTACCTCTACGAGGACTATGAGGGAGAGGGCGCCAAGACCGGTACGTTCCGATACAATACGACCATGCACGGGCCGGTGGTGGCATTGGCCTGGCGGTTCTGATCCGATGACGTGGCTCGACCGGCCGATATGGAATTGCGCCGCCGCGCTGGCGCTGGGCGCCGCCGCCGCCGGCCTGATCGCCCTCGTGAGCCTGCTCGCGCCCGCGCGCTCGCAGGCGGGGGAGGCGATGGCGGCGCTTGCCGCCGGAGCTGTCGGCGCGCTGGCCGCGCCCGCGCCCGAAGGCTTCGCCGGTTCCGCGGCCTGCGCGAGCTGCCATCCCACGCAGACCCGCGACTGGCTCGCCTCCCAGCACGCCCACGCCATGGCCCGCGCCACGACGGAAACCGTGCTTGGCGACTTTGGCGATGTGCGCGTCGCGCACAAGGGCTCATCCGCCCGTTTCTATCGCGACGGTGCGCGCTACATGGTCGAGACCGAGGGCGCCGACGGGAAGACGGCGGCGTTCGAGGTCACGGAAACCTTCGGCCTGCACCCGCTGCAGCAATATCTCGTCAGTTTCGCGGATGGCCGCAAGCAGGCGCTGCCGTTCGCCTATGACACCCGAAGCGCCACCGAGGGCGGCCAGCGCTGGTTTCACCTCTACCCCGACCAGGCGATCGCGCCCTCCGATCCGCTGCACTGGACCGGCGCACAGCAGAATTGGAACTTCATGTGCGCCGAATGCCATTCGACGGCGCTGCGCAAGAATTACGAGGCTGCGGCGGATCGCTTCGAAACGCGCTTCTCCGAGATCAGCATCGGCTGCGAGGCGTGCCATGGGCCCGCGCGTGGGCATGTCGACTGGGCGAACGGCGCGCGCGATCCTTCCTGGCCACATAAGGGCTTCGCCGCGGTTGCGGCATCGCGCCCTGCCCCCGACTGGGCGATCGATCCCGAAACCGGAAGTCCGGCGCACGGCGTCTCCCGTCCGGCGGGCGACGAGGTCGAAACCTGCGCGCGCTGCCATTCCCGCCGCAGCATCCTTTCCGAAAACTGGCGGCCCGGCCAGCCGCTGACCGAGACTCATCTGCCCACCTTCCTCTCCGAAGGGCTGTTCGAGGCAGATGGAGTGATGCGGGACGAGGTGTTCAACGATCATGCCTTCAAGCAGAGCCTGATGTATGCGCGCGGCGTGACCTGCTCGGACTGCCACGAGCCGCACTCGGCGAAGCTGCGCGCGCCGGGCGCCGCCGTATGCGGACAGTGCCACCTGCCCGAGCGTTTCGAGACCGCCGCCCATACCGGACATGCGCCGGGGCCGAACGGGCCGGATTGCATCTCCTGCCACATGCCCGCACGCACCTACATGGTGGTGGACCGCCGGCACGATCATTCCTTCCGCATCCCACGGCCGGATGTCTCCGCGCGGCTCGGCACGCCGAACGCCTGCAACGATTGCCACGCGGACAAGCCCGCGCGCTGGGCGGCCGAAGCCGTGGAGCGCTGGCACGGACCCGAGCGCAAGGGATTCCAGACCTGGGCCGAAGCCTTTCACGACGCGCGGCGCGGTGACCCAGCGGCACGTGACGCGCTGATTTCTCTCGCGTCCACGCCCACCGTGCCCGCCATCGTGCGGGCAACGGCCATCGCGGAGCTTCAGGGTTTCCCGTCCACGGCCAGTGAAACGGCCCAGCGCAAGGCACTCGCCGATCCCGATCCGCTCGTGCGCATCGCGGCCCTTCAGGGACAGGCGGGCGCGCCGCTTGATGTCCGGTGGCGGCGTGTCTCGCCGCTGCTTGCGGATCCGGTTGCCGGTGTCCGCATCGAGGCGGCGAACCAGCTCGCCGATCAGCCGACGTCCACGCTCTCGAAAGACGACCGGGCGAGGCTGGAGGCGGCCTGGGGCGAATATGAGGCTGCGCAGCGCGTGAACGCGGACCGCGCCGAGGCGCGGGCCAATCTCGGCAATTTCCTGCAGCGGCAGGGTGATGCGGCCGGGGCGGAAGGAGAGTTCCTCGCCGGCCTCAAGCTCCGGCCGGCGGATCCGGCATTGACGGTCAATCTGGCGGATCTCTACCGTCTCCAGGGGCGCGAGCGCGAATTGCAGGAGGTGCTGCGTCGGGCTATCGCCGTGCATCATGATGCGGCGGCGCCGCATCATGCGCTGGCGCTGGCCCTGATCCGCCAGCGGAACCATGCGGAGGCGCTGGAGCAACTGGCGCAGGCGGTACGCCTTGCGCAAGGGAATGCGCGCTACGCCTATGTCTACGCGGTCGCGCTCAACGCCATGGGCAGGCCGGTTGAAAGCTCCGCCGTCGTGGCGAGCGCGCTGCAGCGAAACCCCGACGATGCGGACCTTCTGACGCTCGCCCTGAACGAGGCGCTGCGATCGGGCGACATCCGGCGCGCCCGCGCCCTCGTCGCCCGCCTCATGCTGCTGCGCCCGGACGACGCCGATCTCGCCCGCCTCGACGCGCGATTGCGTTAGGAGCACCTGGCAGAGCCGTTTGTCTTGAGGCGGTGTCGCCCCTTGGTGGCTCCGCGCAGCTTGGTTCTGGTGCCCGCTCTCCCATCCGAGGCCGACCGCCGTCACCCGCACGCGATCCGCGCCTTTCTCACTGCGGTGCGCAAGCTCATGCATCGAGCGCGTGTGGGAACCTGAGCCGAGATTGTCGTCGCTGATCCGCTCACGGCCACAAGATGAGCGATGTCTTTGTGACGAACACATTCCGCGCCGTTGGCGCTCAAACCGTGCTCGAACACGCTACCTCGGGACGCACGACGCAGTCAGAGGATCGTAATCCTACAGGAAATGGCGCGCCCTAGGGGAGGGGGCAACCCGGCAGGTGATGGCTTTGAAATACATGAAAATATTTACAAAAATGGCGATTTGGGGTACGCAAAGTGGGGTACGTTTCGGGTACTCAGAGCGACCTTTTCATGCCCCGTCCACCCCATTCCGACCGCCGGTATCTTGAGCTGCACCATGGCAAGTGGCGGGTTCCCTGGCCGTGCCTCGACACCTCCATGGTGCCCTTGGAACGCGCCTGAAGCACGCCCTCGACACCGACAGCCTCGCCGTGGCGAACCGCCTCAAGTGGCCCGTGGTGGCCAGCCTGAAGGGTGCCATAGAGAAGGCGCAGCGGGTTCATGACCGGGCCAATGGGGGCGGTAAGACGGGGGGGATGCCGTGGTGTCCGAAGCCATGGAGTGGCGGGAAGCTCTTGCCCAGGGCGACGACATCACGGCTGAAATCCTTCTCCCCGAGCGGGCGGAAGAGATCGAGCGGCGACACGGCACCGAGGCCGCCTTGTCGTTTGTCAGTGTGGTGCAGGGCAGGGCAACGCCTATCACGCCCCTGGAGCCCGCATGGCTTGCCGAAGCGAACTATGCAGGGGCGCACGGAGACAGCTCGGAAACAGGCTGTCCGGGTGTTTCTCGATTGGTGCGGGGCCTCCTCGATCCCCGAGACGGTGGAGGCTATCGACAGGAAGGTGGCCGGTCGGTTCGTGTCCGAGGTCTTCATTGCCAAGGGAGCGGACCCCGCCACGGCGAACAAGCTGATTACAGGCCTGTCCGCTCTCTGGAAGTGGATGGAGAAGCGGGGCCATGCCACCGCCGGCAACCCGTGGGAGCGGCAAAGCCTGAAGCTGAAGAAGGTGAAGACGGAGGAGGGGGAGGGGGCGAAGCGCCCGTTTGCGGACAAGGAGGTCACGGCCATCCTTGCCGGAGCCGAAGGCGTCCTCGGGGACCTCTGCCGATTGGCGGCCCTGTCGGGTATGCGCCTGGGGGAACTGGCAGAGCTACGGGTGCGCAATGTGCGGGACGGCGCCATTCGGGTGGGGCAGGGGAAGACCGATGCCGCCACCCGTGACGTTCCCATCCATCCCGTCATCGCCTCTCTTGTCGCCAGCCGATGCGAGGGGAAGGGGCCTGATGCCTATCTCTTCCATGAGCTGCCAGAGCAACGCAACGAGGCCCGCTCCCGTGGTGCGCCGGCCTCCCAGGCATTCACCCGGCTCCTCCGCGAGTTGAAGCTTTCCGAGCGCATAGAGGGGCGTAGGCAGGCCCGCACGGACTTCCATTCGTTCCGCCGCTGGTTCATCCGCAAGGCCGTGGAAGCCCTCGAACAGGGCGCCACGGGCTTCACCGCCTGGACCCTGGCGGATGTGGTCGGGCATTCCAAGGAGGCCGGGCCGCTCCCCATGACCATGGGGAGATATCCTGGCGCGGCAGGGATGGAGGCGAAACGGGCGTGTGTGGAGGCAGTGCAACTGCCTGTGGCGGGATGACCAGCCCGAAAGCATCATCGCCGTGGTGGTGGGGCACAAGCGGCAGGGGATGACGTTGGGGCGGTATTCGGCAGGGCCGCTGCTGGAACAGGCACGGCGGTGCGTGGAGGCGGTGGAGCTGCCGGCGAAGGCGGAGCGCCACCCGGAATGACCGATATGGGGGGAGCAGGGTGTTCCGGGCTTCATGGCCGGGGCCCTGGCTGATGTCTTTGGCCCCTTTACGGAAGTCGGCCTGTTGCCCATGCCGATGCGGCGTTATCCTGAGGCAGCTACGTCCTGTTGGGCCGACCAGATCGGAGATCGAAGCGCTCACCGACTGAGAGTTGCAAGTGGCTTCTCATGGCACGTCAAGATGCGTACGATGTGCTTTAATTTATGGAGCAGATCAGCGTAGCGGTATGAGCGTTGAGTTTTCTTGCCGGGGCGCCTTTCGGCAGGTGAACGAGCCCCGGCAAGGGGGCATCCGGCTCCGCCGCTCTACACTATAGATTGGCCTCATATTCTTTTTTTACAGCAATCCAGAAGTCATGTAATATTTTCTCTGCGTTCGCATACCACGCCTCGTCGTTGTAATTAAGTCGAAATATAGAGAACTCATGGCGAGATATTACATTTTGAAATGCTTTTGAGAAATTGTTATTATTTGCGTCAAATGGACATGGAGGCTGCTCTTCTGCAGACAGAAGTGCGTCACTGTATTCATCAGATCCATTCCATATAAATGCATCTTCAAGAAATTCAGATCCTATAAATGTCCACAAGAATGACTGCCGTTTTTTCGGCATGTAGGGTTGCGAGTTTCGAGATTGCCAATAAAAAGCCCAACGATTCTCCATAATATCAGTGTCAGATTTATATAGCACCTCTACACCAAGATCGATCCGGTTCCGCAATGTTTTGTTCTCCGCATTCCCGGACTCGGAAAGCGCTTTTTCGTTGTAGTCCCAGTCCTCATTGGCGACCGGCAGCGGCATTGGCAATCGTGCCTGCGTTACATCAAAGTCGCGGAAGCTGCGAAGGGTGGGTTTGCGGCGTTGCCGAGCGCTCCAAGCGGCTTCCGTCGCCTTCCAATCCTCAGCGCTGATGCTCTTCGTATCTGCGCCCTCCCATAGGGCATCAAACCAATCGTGAATTGGGCCAATGTCGGTGACGAGGGCCCCGGCCTCCAGCCATCCTGCCTGTTCTCCAGCCTCCAGCCCCAGTCCGTTTGCTGAAGCGTTCGCGGAGGTGACGACCGCTTTGGTGCGGCCGAGGTAGATTTTTGCGTGGAGAGTATCGCATTGGCGAATGTTACCAGGCGACAGTTTTTTCTCGATATTTTGCAATTCAAATGGGTTGCTTCCGCCCATTTTCAGGTTGCAAATAATCTTTGCGCTTTGAGAGACGAGCTCCAAGCCGCCACGACCCCAGAATGCGACAGCGAGTTTCGCGTCATCTTCTTGGGCGATCTCTCGGACAGCCTTGTTCAGCTCCTCACTGTGCAGAAACAGAGCCACGGTGCGTCTCCTCCAATTTGTGAGCAACTATCGCAAGAGCGAATCGCGTCGTATGGTTGTGGTGGCTCATATATAAACGGAGTAGGAGGGCGCTTGCAGGAGCTTGGGCGTAGCAGGTTGTTGCCGCCGTGAAAGTGGGGCGGAAGTTCTCGACAACGGTCCGTCGCATCAGGAATTCGAGCCGCTTCCCCACGTCTCCCAGAAGCCCCTTCTTGCCGAGGGCGGCGACCACGAGGTCGGCGATGCTCTCGGCGGAGACCTCCTCGGTGGCGACCTTCTCCTCGCCCATGATGTAGGCTCGGTCCTTGTCACTCCGGCTGCGCCGGAGCCTCGGGATGGCAAGGAGCACTACGCGCGTCACCCAATCCTGGAAGGCGCGGGCCTCGGGCTTGTCGTGGCCGCGCTGCATACATATGCGATTTAAGCGCGTGTGTTATGCGATATTTGCGTTTGTAGCGACAAAATCGTCACCAAATCCGTCGCCACTACACCGTTAAGTGGTTCCGGTTCTGTGAAGAAAAAGGAGACGCAGCGGACTAAAAATCCCTTGCGTTTTTATTCACAGGCCCTCGGCTGATTGACGCCCAACCCGTCCGTGAGCATCTTTGCTACGTCAAACGGGCACGACGCCCCGGCGACGGACCCCAAGGACCCGAGGGCGAACAAATATCGGACCGGCTAGGAAGTGTGATGCTGAAGGGCTGAATACGACCGGGCGAAGTGACAGGCCATGGACCTTGCGGAGGCCGGAAGTCGCTTGTCTGCGCTACATCACCGTCACGCTTCTCAAAGCGGACGGCGGAAACCGCAGCACCTTTGCAACTCAACGCCACAGGACCGGGCTGCAACCCACCTGAGGGCACCAATCAAACTCGTATCAATGGCGCGTTGCATACCACGAGATGGGGCAAGCGTCAAGAAAGGTACCGCTACAATGGCCCATGCATCCAAAGCTCTGCCCGTCATCGACGTGGACGCCAACGGCCGAGGGCCGGACGGGGAAGAATTTGTCTACGCCGCCGATCAAGACCATGTTGACGCGGGCTATTTCGTGAACCAGCCGGTGGCTCTTCGTTTGCCCGATGGCACTGTGACAGAAGGTGTCCGCGTCATGGTTACGCTGGCGGGCATGGACTGGCTGGCGGATGAGTTCGCTACTCTGGAAGGCAGGGCGAACTTCGCGAGCGAGGGGTGAAGCCGCGCGGCCCCTACAGTCGCCCGTGGAACCTTGGGAGAGGCATTCCGCCCCTCCGGGCTCCTTCCCTAGCCTCCGCCATCGGATTGCCTCCCCACGCTTCCTGAAGCGCTCCCGCGCATGCGTCACAGAAATGAATCGATCCGGGCTGATTGATTCCAAAATCTCGTTGGACGGCGGATGCATGCTCGGCTGAATGTTGATCGCAGGACATGCAATGCATTCCTGTCGATCCATCCAAAAATCAGGGCATCATCCATGAAATCTGAAATGCATAATAGCTCCTTCGATGCCTCTTCTCTGAAGGCAATCAATCCACCATCGCGCCATTTCCCGGCGGGCCTCCATTATCCCCTCCCGTTCTCTTCCACTCCATTCGGCTGTACGGTCGAAGACATCCCCACGGACATCGTGACGTGGGATGGGTGGTCGCCTCGGGACTGCTTGAACCTTGATCCGGCGCCCCCGGTCGGCTGGTATTCTATTCCCCACTGGTTCGCCCTGACGGAATGGCGTGGCTTTGATTTCCTCGACGAACCCAACGAGTGCCTCACGAATGGGTTCTTCGAGCGGGTGGACAAATACGGGAAGCCGGGCTTGCTCGCCCTCATGGAGATGGCGTGCCGTGACGAGGGATTGGAACCCATCGAATGGCCCGCTCCGCCGAAGCTGGCGGCACACGGCCGGGCCACCGTGCTCCTGTTCCCGGACCCTGTTCTTCGCGACCTGCGGAACTGGCGATAGGGGGCGGAGCCATGACGGACGAACCGACAAAGACCTATGAGGAAGTCGAGGCGGGGCTGTCAGGCATCCTGAACACCTTCACCCTCGCCCGCTCCACGGCCCCCATCTTCAAGGCGCAGGGCGAGCAGCACGCTCGCATCCTCGACGCCGTGGCCAAGTATGTTGCGAATGGTTTCGTGCCACCTCAGCGCGGCATCACGGCCTGTGAGAAGGACATCCCCGTTCGGCTACCCGAGAGCGCGGATGCTGCCTCCTACTGGCTCAAGCCCGGTGTCGCGGGGCTGCAACTCGACCTGTGGGTTTATGCCGACCTGTTCGGCGTGGTCTGCCCCGGCAACGGCGGTAACTTCACCTTCGGCCGCTTCCTGTCCGACCCGATCCTGTCACGCTTACCCTACATCCTCCCCCATGCTGCGTTGGATGAGGTGAAGTGGGCGTGGAGGGACAGCCAGCGGGAAGATGAAGGAGGGTGAGGCCCTCAGGATCGCCTGAGGCGCCGCTAGGCGCGGCTGGGAGACTCCGGGAAGCCCGTCCGCGTTGTTCGGCTACTTGCCCAGCCGCACCCTGCGGATGCCGCTCCCAGAGTCTCCCAGGCCGCTACAGGGCGCATCGGGTTTTGTCCCACGGGAGCGCGCCCCGGCCGAGAGCATTGCCTGCGGGTGTATCTCAAGGAGCACTTCAGGGGAGCTTGAGGAATACCGTGGGGAGGATTGGGCAGGACCACCGTCCTTGTCTTCTTCTCCCCCGCCGTATTGGATGCAGCAAAAAGCCCTGCGTTTTCAATGGTTTCGACTTAGGTTGCACGAGGGCCTAATGCCCTGGGTAGGATTAGTTAAAGATACTCTTAAAGGGACCCTTCATGTTCTCTTATAGATAGCTTGAAGGGACCTTGCAGGGGCATTGAGAAGAAGCCTTCCTGCCTGCCTCTACAGAGGGGGTGTACGAAGTACCCCCCAATATAGACCCTCTATCAGGTCCGTATCTGGCTTCGCCTGCCCCGATCCCTGGTTGAGGATATGCCTGCCGTCAGGTGGTCGGGGTAGGTCGCCAAAGTGGCCCTGCGGGGCCATTTGACGCTGCTATGTGCCAGCGCCTCCAGGCCCTGCCGACCTCTCCCAGGACAACGCTTCCCACGCCCTGAAGCTCCACGCCCTGGTGGAACGTGGCGCCACCGAAGGGGAGCGTGATGTGGCCCGGTACTTCGGGAAGCCCCACAACGACGTGCTCAAGGCCATCCGAGCCTTGCTGGGGCAGGCTCCGGCCAGTCTGGGGAATTTTCCCAGACCCCTGAAGCATCCCCGAATTTTCAGGAATGCCCCTACCGGGACGTGGCGGCCTACTTCGGGAAGCGGCATGACCATGTTCTGAGGGACATCGACATCCTCGTGAGCCACGCCCCAACTCTGGGGGGTGTGCCGAAAATTCCGCACACCCCTACGTCCACCCGCAGAACGGCCAGACCTACCGCTCCTTCGACATGGACCGGGACGGCTTCACGCTCCTGGCGGTGCCCAGCGCTGCTTAGCGCAGCCGACCCACCGCCGGGGAAGGCCAGCTTGCTGGCGCAAGGGGAGGTGCGTCCTCTTCAAGGAATTTGGAGCACACCAAATGAACGCGCATTCTGCTTACGCCTCTTCCACCGGCGGCGTCACCCTCCGCCCCATCGTCACCCACGGCGCCGCCGGGCGGCCCGTCACCAACTCGCGGGACGTGGCGGCCTACTTCGGGAAGGCGCACAAGCATGTGCTTGATGCTATCGACGCCTTGATTTCTCAGGCTCCGTCCATTGAGCCGAATTTTCGGCCCATTAAGACGGACGTGAAGGTTGGCTTCGGAACCCGCAAGGACCGCGCCTACCTCATGGACCGGGATGGCTTCACGCTCCTGGCGATGGGCTTCACGGGCCCCAAGGCGCTCCAGTTCAAGATGGCCTACATCGCCGAGTTCAACGCGATGGAGGCCGAGCTGAATGCGGCCGCCGAGAAGCCCGCCTTCCAGCTTCCCGACTTCACCGACCCCGCCGCAGCCGCCATCGCGTGGGCAGAGGAGTACCGGGAGAAGGAAGCCGCTCAGACGGCACTCGCAGCCGCCCAGGAAAGCCTTGCCATCGCCGAGCCCAAGGCCGAGGCCCTCGACGCCATCGCCACGGCGGACGGCCTCTTCAACCTTGGAGCCGCCGCCAAGAACCTGGGCATCCCGCCTCGGGCCGGCTTCATCACGACCCTGGTGGAGTGGGGCGAGGGGTCTGAAAAGTCACGCGTTTTCAAGGTGATGACTTAGGTTGCACGAGGGCCTAACTCCGACCGCCAACGCGCAGCTTCATGCTGCGCTTTTTTGTGTCCTCATTTGCTCTCCCGGCCGGAACGGCACCCCCATCGCCGCCCCATGGCGTCCCCTCCACCGACCACCCTCCCAAGGAAGCCCGTCAGGGCTCGTGGTCCTCATCCTCCAACCGCCAGCGCAGGACGACCCACCATGTTCATGGAAGCCCCTCCCGCCTCCGAAGACGCTGCCGCCCCTCGACGAGCACGACGGAGAGGACGAGGAAGAGCCGGCCCCCGGCGAGCCGCACAACGCCCATGTGGTCGCCTACCGCGCCCATCGGGAGCGCGAAGCCCACATCGCCAAGCTTCATGCCGGCGTGGACGACATCTTCGCCCACCTCGACGGCTCCCCCGGCTGCATGAAGCTGGGGTGCAGCGAAGAGTTCCTGCACGTCCGCCACCTGTGGGCCGGAGACGCGGACATCCTGGCCGTGCCCTTCGCGCCCACCGAGCACAGCCCGTTCCCCCGCGCGACCGGCTACCCCCATTGCAGGTTGCCATGGGCGTGGTGGCCCCCGGTGGTCGGCTCCGGCCATTCCGCCTTGCTGAGCATCTTCCGCCTCTACCGGGCCGAGGCCATGGTGGTCGCGCAGATTGCCGGCTGCGGTGGCCTGGACGACCTGTGGGGATGGGTCCGCCGGCCCGAGGTGCCCGATTTCGAGGGCCTTGCCGAATGGCGCCGCCGGCTGTTCCTGCCCCCGTCCGAACAGGAAGTCGCCCGGAAGGCCGAGAAGAGGGCCAAGAAGACACTGGACCAGCGCGAGAAACGCGCCCGTGACGCGGGCAAGGCGGCCACCAGGGGCCACACCGTGCGCCCCGTGGTGGTGGAGGGCGGCTTCGCCTTCGTGCCCCTGAGCATGGGCTATACGGCCCGCCTCAGCGCCGCCGACGCGCCCTTGGTGGAAGGCCATAACTGGCACGTCATCGCCTCGCCGGGCCAGTCACCGTTCGCCGCCCGCTTCTCCAAGCGCGAGGACGGCCGCAAGGTTCGCCTGCGGATGCACCGTCTTGAGGGGCTCACCGGCCCTGTCGAGATCATCCAGCCGGCTCCCGATGGTCCCAACGCGGCCTGACGCCCCCCGCAAATCCACTTCATAAGAACACTTGGGCAGCGCCAGCGGCTCCTGTGTGTCGAGGAAAGAGCACTGCCGCTCCTCCCTGACGTGCCGCCCCCGGCGTCTCGATCCGCTCCCCGCCGAGGTGGTGGGTGTGTCGAGGTGAGCGCCGGGAGGGGCAGGGACAGGAGGGGCGGCAATGTGCTGCCTCGCCCACGCATGCCCTCCGCGCTCCCGCCGCCCCCGTCCGCGCTCCGGCCGAGACTGTGCAGCCCTCAGCCGTTGTAGCGCCTCGCCCGGCATCGCCGGGCCCCCTCGCCAGCCCCTTCCATCGGCCCCGTGCACACGGGCTTCTCCTTTCACCGCGCCCACGAGGCGGGCGGGAGGGGCTGGCACCTCTTCGTTTCCCCTGGCGTATCGTCCGGCCCTCTCCCTGAGAAGGGTGGTTCCGTGCGCCCGTGGCACCCATGCGACCCGTGTTCGGTCCAATCCCGATACGGCGCCGCTCTCTTCACGCCCCCATGAAGGAGCACCGACAACGCATGCTTGACACGGCCACATCCACGGCCCCGACGACCACGACCTTCGCCGCCGTTCCTGCCATCGCTCCTGCCACCGGCCGCAGCTCCGGCGGGCCGCTCACCATGAGCAGCCTGGAAATTGCCGAGCTGACGGGGAAGCGGCACGACCACGTGATGCGGGACATCCGCAACATGCTGGCCGAATTGAACGGCCATGACCGTCTCCCCAGTTTTGGGGACACGGTTGACCGGCCCAATCCGAGCGGCGGTTCGCCGATCAAATCGCCAATCTTCCGGCTCCCTAAGCGCGAGACGATGATCCTCGTCAGCGGCTACAGCATCACGCTCCGCGCCCGGATCGTGGACCGCTGGCAGGAGCTGGAAGCCCAGGTCGCTGGGCTTAAGCCCGCCCTGCCGGACTTCACGGACCCCGCCGCAGCCGCCATTGCATGGGCTGAGGAGTACCGGGAGAAGGAAGCCGCTCAAAAGGCACTTGCATCCGCTCAGGAAAACCTCGCCATCGCCGGCCCCAAGGCGGACGCCTACGACGCCTTTCTCGACAGCGACGGGCTTCGCTCCGTCCGCGACACAGCGAAGGTGGTCGGCATCAGCCAAAGCGCCCTCTTCGCCGGCCTGAAGAACAAGAGGGCCGCAAGCAAGGCCAGCAACGGCAAGTGGTATCCCTCTTCGGCTTTCGTCGCCGCTGGGAATGCCAAAATGGTCCCCATCCCGTGCCCCGATGGGCGGTCGCGCGATCAGATGTACCTCACGCCCAAGGGCGTCGATTGGTGCGTGAAGACCTTCGGTCCCAAGTTCGACTGATCGCCTCCTGAGGCACTAATACTGACGTGTCCGTGGTCCGACCCCACGCCGCGCCACAACCCCTTGATGATGCCCGCCAGCCACGACGTGGCCCCCCCGAACGGACGCGCCATCGCTCACAAGCGAGACGCCCGAAGCTCCGCGCACGCGGAGTGAACATGCCATGCGAACTCCACCCCTGTGGTCTCCCATCCCCGCGCCGAGGTGCGGCGGGCGGCCCGTGGCCGGAACTACTCCTTGAGCGTGTCGGGAACCCATGACGGGCCAAGCCCGCTGGGGGCCGAACGCCGCCCGCCGCTGCCGGCTCTCCTGCCCACCGCCCCACAATCCCTTGCGAGGGCTTGCATGCCGCCTGACGGCGACGGGGCGGAGCCTTTGGAGAATTACCGGGAGCCGTGATGCTCCGCGCGACGCGGAGTTGGCGACGCCACGCCACGACCCTCCACATCATCATCAAGGAATTTCCCCACCATGGCTTATAGTGACACCAATCTCTCCCGCCTCGGGCAGGTCAACAAGGCCGGCGCCGTCGATGCCCTCTTCCTCAAGGTCTTCGGCGGCGAGGTCATGACCGAGTTCGAGCGGAACAACGTCTTCAAGGCCCTCACCTACGTCCGCCAGATCACGGCGGGCAAGACGGCCCAGTTCCCGCTCGTGGGCCGCGCCAGCTCGGCCTATCACACCCCCGGCAGCTGGATCGACGGCAGCGCCATCGACCACGCGGAGAAGACCATCTCCGTGGATGACCTGCTTCAGTCCAACACCTTCATCGCGGACGTGGACGAGGCGATGAACCATTACGACGTGCGCAGCATCTACAGCGCCGAGCTGGGGCAGGAACTGGCCTACCAGTACGACACCCACCTCGCCGCCGTGCTGACCCTCGCCGCCCGCTCCACCTCGCCCCTCACCGGCCGGAGCGGCGGTTCCCGCATCACTGATGCCGCCATGAAGACCGATCCGGCGAAGCTGGAAGCGGCCCTGTTCACCGCCACCCAGACCCTGGACGAGAAGAACGTGGGGCAGCAGGACCGCTACGCCGTGTTCCGCCCGGCGCAGTATTACCTGCTCGCCCAGCGCGACCGGCTGGTGGACACCAACCTGGGCGCCAAGGGCGCGGTGGCCTCGGGCGTGGTCGAGACCATCGCCGGCCTGCCCATCGTGAAGTCCAACAACGTCCCCTCCACCAACGTGACGACCGGCCCCGCCAAGTATCAGGGCGACTTCACCACCACCGTGGGTCTGGTCTTCAACAAGTACGCCGCCGGCACCGTGCAGCTCCTCGACCTGTCGGTGGAGAACGAATACGAAATCCGCCGGCAAGGCAATTTCTTCGTCGCCAAGTATCTCTGTGGCCACGACGTGCTCCGCGCGGATTGCGCCATCGAGCTGGCGACCGGGGCGGTGGCGTGATGCCCTCCGGCGCCAACGATGGCGGCGAGCGATGACCTCCCGGTTTCCGCCGGCTTCTACCATCGCGACATGGAGCCTGCCGCTCCTGTGGCTGATGCCGCTGGCAGCGAAGACGTTGTCACTCAACTGAATGCCCTGCTGGCGGCCCTTCGCGCCGCCGGCATCCTCGCCCCCGGCGCCAACGACGGCGGCGAATAACCTCCCTCCCGCGTCCTCCCAAGTCGCCTTCGCCGTCCTGACGGCCCCGCGCGGCGCTCAAGGACCCGCACCCCCGCCCCCGTCGCCCTCAGCGGCCGGGGCGGGGGAATGCGGTCACGCGGCACCCTGCCCATCCCCGCCGTTCCTCTCTTCAAGCCCGCTCTGGCGGGTCCCAAGGACGCCGCATCGAGCGGCTCAACGGCATTCCCACGAAAAGGACGCCTCATGGCTTCGGACACCCACAGCAAGCAGCCCACCGGCATCACGATTACAGCCGCCGGCAGGGGCTCGCCGCAGAGCACCCTCAAGGGCGCGTATGCCATCTGCTACGCGGTCACCACCCATTACGAGGACGGCTCCACCGCCACGACCATGACCTCTGCCCCTTTGGCCGGCGCCCACCCCGGTCCCGAGCCGCATGCAATCGCCGTGGCCGAAGCCCTTCTGGAGGTCTTCGACGCGGGCTTGCAGGGGCTTCCTGTGGAGGTGTTGAGCACGTCCCGCGTCGTTTGCGACCTGCCCCCGTGGGGCACCTGGAAGCCCACCCCGGAGACCACGATAGGCTTCCTGGAGGCTGCGCACAGCCTGCGGGAGGTGGCCGCACAGTTTCCCAAGCTGCGCTTTGAGCTTGCCGAGGGCGGCCATGAGGACCGGCGTCTTTACGGCGTGCTTGCCGAGGCCATGGCGCAAGCGGCTGTGTGGGCTGAGGAGCGCCTTGCGGCCATCGGTGGCACGGGCCTGATGCCCGCCCACGGCGTGGGTCCCTCCGCCCGGCGCGGCTGACCACCACCACCTCCTCCACACCCCGACCCATCAACGAAAGGACCCACCATGACCACCGTCCCCGACACCGCCGTTCCCGGCCACGCCCTCTACGGCACCGCCGACCGCAGCCACATCCCGGCCGCCATGGTTGCCGGCGGCCTCTATGACCTCTCCCCGACCACCCTGCGCGAGGATGGCACTCGCCCCCGGCCCCTGTTCGACCTGGGCACCACGGAGGGCCGCAACGCCCGTAACGCCTACCTCGCCGATGTGGAGCGCTCCGAAGACGCCAAGGACGCCGCCCGTGCCCGGCATGCGGCCAAGCAGGGCAATGGCGAGGGCATGGCCGGTGCGGGCATTTGAACGCCCGCCCGAAGGGGCTGGCCTCTGATGCCTTCCCTTCAGGCCATGGCCCTGGTGGACCTCAGCGACGGCAAAGGCCCCCGGCACATTCCCGGCGTCGTGTGGTCGCCGGTGTCGCAGCTCTTCGAGGCGACCCTGGATGACCCTGAGGGGAACACCGTGTTCCTCGGGGCCTTTGCGAGCCCCATGCAGGCCGTGCAGGCCATGGAGAGCATGAAGGCCACCTTCGCCCGCATGGGCAATGCCACGCCCGGCACCCGCGTGGGCGGGCCGAAGCCCTCAGGCCAGCCGAAGCCGGAATGACCTCGACCACCAAGCGCCCCTTCCCGTGTCGTGTCACGCCTCTTCAGCCGGGCCTAAGCAGTGCCAAGGCGGCCGCAACGCTCCTTCCTGCCGGTCGAGGCTTCCCGGCAAAATCCGGGGCAAATTTCTGAACCCCCCTCGATAGATAAAAGACCGCGCGGCACCCCCCGTGCCCCTTCGCGCCTGGGCAGGACGCCGCCCGCGCGATCCGGCCGCGCCCTCGCGCCACACCGCGCACACGTCACGCGCCCGTCTGGCAAGTCGCGCCCGAGTCCACCAGCGGCCATCATGGGCGTCCATGCCCTTTGCTTCCCAGCGAACCGGAAGCTCGCCAGTGGGTCCCCCAGGCGATCCATGCGTCTCCTGCGCTGAGGAGAGGGCCGCCGCCCACTGCTGCACGCCTCGCTATGGCACCCCCATGGCCAAGGCGGGCGCAGGCCCATACCGAAACCCTCCACGGAAATCGGTCTCTCCGACCACGCATCCATGCGGGTTTGCGGAGGGCGCTTGACGCATGCCGTAAACACTTGTTGTCGGTATGTATGCCGTCCGCCCTTGGAGCCCCTGTCATGCCGCCCAAGGCCCGCCGTCGCGTCGCCCTCTACCTGCGTGTCTCCACCTCCGAGCAGACCACCGAGAACCAGCGCCGCGAGCTTCAGGCCGTGGCGGAGAAGGCGGGCTGGGAGGTGGTGGCCGTGTTCGAGGATGCCGGCATCTCCGGCGCCAAGGGCCGCGACCAGCGCCCCGGCTACGACGCCATGCTGAAGGCCGTGACGCGCCGCGAGGTGGACATGGTGGCCGCGTGGTCGGTGGACCGCCTGGGCCGCTCCATGGCGGACCTCGTGGCGTTCCTAGGAGAGCTTCACGCCCGTGGTGCCGACCTCTACCTGCACCAGCAGGCCCTCGACACCTCGACGCCCTCCGGCCGGGCCATGTTCCAGATGATGGGCGTCTTCGCCGAGTACGAGCGGGCCATGATCCGGGAGCGGGTGAACGCAGGGCTGGCGCGGGCGAAGGCGGAGGGCAAGAAGCTGGGGCGGCCCACGGTGGGCGCTGAGACGGAGGCTCGCATCAGGGAGCTTCGGGCGCAGGCATGGGAATGCTGAAGGTGGCGAAGACGCTGGGGGTGGGCGTCTCGGCGGTGCAGCGGGTGGTCGGGGAGGGGGAGTGAGGGCTGAAGGGCGTGAGCCCCACGGAGATCGCCGGGCGCCTCGGGATCGGTCGGGCGAGCGTCTACCGGTGCTTGCAGGAGGCGGCGGCGTAGCGGGGGGCGTCGCGGGCCGTCCCGTGTGACGTGTGCTTCCGCCCATCTGTAAATCACCAAAACAACAGCACACACGAACCGAGAAAGGCTACATGAACACCTCAAACACCTTATGGACAGTTCAAGGCCATGGTAGGCAGCGCGGCTACAAGGTAAAGCGCCCGCTTCAAGCGGACGCCAGCCATGTTTACATCCCGCTTGGTCATGACAAAGTCGCCATCGTGGACCGCGATGACTTCGATAAGGTGGACGGCTACAACTGGCACCTACACGCGGACGGCTACGCTGTTCGAGGGTGGCTCCGTAGCGAAAGTGGCTACCCCGGCGCCTGCTACCTGCACCGTTGGATTGCGGAGTGCCCCATCAACATGGAGGTGGATCACGTTGACGGCGATCCCCTCAATAACCGCAGGAGCAACCTGCGAATGGGGACGCATCGGGACAACCTGAACAACCGCAGAACTGGCAAGGTGGGGCGCGTCGGCCTCAAGGGTGTGAGATATGCCGGCGGGAGCTTCGGCGCGGGCGTCCAGCATATGGGTAAGCACTACCACCTAGGCACCTACCGCGATCCGCTTCATGCCTGGATAGCCGCATCCATCGCCCGCGAGCGCCTGCATGGCCGATTTGCGAACCACGGGCCTGACCCGTTCGAGGCCGCTGTCGGGAAGCGATTGGCAATCGCCTACGACATCTGGGGTCCTGGCTGGGGTCCCATTGCCTCTTTCTCAGGAGGCTTTGGGGCGGCAGTGATGCGCCTGCGGCGCCTTGGGGTACGCTGCGGGGGTACGGATTGGGGTACGCAAGCGCCTCTGGCGCACCTCTAATGCCCTGCTATTTCAGGAAATTTTATACGTAGAGGTAATATGGCGCGCCCTAGGGGAGTCGAACCCCTCTCTCCACCGTGAAAGGGTGGCGTCCTAACCGATAGACGAAGGGCGCTAAGCGCTCGTGCCTTATAGGCGGGGTGTTTTCGTTCGGCAAGCACCCGGCATCGAGTTTTCCAAAGGCATGCCGCGGGCTCGGGAAAAGAAAAGGGGCGCCTCGCAGGAGGCGCCCCAGTCGCAGAAACGTGCCGATGGACAGGTGCGGCCCGCAGGACGGGCCGCACGCCGCATCAGACCGAGTAGTACATTTCGAACTCGACCGGGTGCGGCGTCATTTCGAAGCGCATCACCTCGGCCATCTTCAGCTCGATGTAGGACTCGATGAAGTCCTTCTGGAACACGTCGCCCTTCAGCAGGTACTCGTGGTCGGCGGCGAGCGAATCAAGCGCTTCGCGCAGCGAGCCGCACACGGTGGGGATCTGCTTCAGCTCGGCCGGGGGCAGGTCGTACAGATCCTTGTCCATGGCGGAGCCGGGATCGATGCGGTTCATGATGCCGTCCATGCCGGCCATGAACAGGGCGGCGAAGGCGAGGTAGGGGTTCGCGCCGGGATCGGGGAAGCGGACCTCGACACGCTTGGCCTTCGGGTTGTTGGTGTAGGGGATGCGGCAGGACGCCGAGCGATTGCGCGCGGAGTAGGCCAGCAGCACCGGCGCCTCATAGCCCGGGACCAGCCGCTTGTAGGAGTTGGTCAGCGGGTTGGTGAAGGCGTTCAGCGACTTGGCATGCTTGATGATGCCGCCGATGTACCACAGGCAGTACTCGGACAGGTCGGCATACTTGTCACCGGCGAAGAGGGGCTTGCCCTCCTTCCAGATGGACTGGTGGACGTGCATGCCCGAGCCGTTGTCGCCGAAGACGGGCTTCGGCATGAAGGTCGCGGTCTTGCCGTAGATGTTGGCCACCTGGTGGATGCAGTACTTGTAGATCTGCAGGTGGTCGGCCATCGTGACCAGCGAGCCGAACTTCAGGCCGAGCTCGTGCTGGGCGGAGGCCACCTCGTGGTGGTGCTTCTCGACCACGGCGCCCATCTTGGCCATGGAGGCGAGCATCTCGGAGCGCATGTCCTGGGCGCTGTCGATGGGGGGCACCGGGAAGTAGCCACCCTTGGTGCGCACGCGGTGGCCGAGGTTGCCACCTTCATACTCGGTGTCGCCATTGGTGGGCAGCTCGACCGAATCGAGCTTGAAGCCCGTGTTGTACGGGTCGGCCTTGAAGCGCACGTCGTCGAAGATGAAGAATTCGGCCTCGGGGCCGAAATACACGGCGTCGCCGATGCCGGTGGACTTGGCGTAGGCCTCGGCCTTCTTGGCGATGGAGCGCGGGTCGCGGCCGTAGGGCTGGCCGGTGGTCGGCTCCAGCACGTCGCAGACGATGGAGATCGTGGTCTCCGAGAAGAAGGGGTCGATGGTGGTGGTGTTGGGGTCCGGCATCAGGAGCATGTCGGACTCGTTGATGGCCTTCCAGCCGGCGATGGAGGAGCCGTCGAAGGCGGTGCCCTCGGTCAGGAACTCCTCGTCCACCATGGAGATATCGAAGGTGACGTGCTGCCACTTGCCGCGCGGATCGGTGAAGCGCAGGTCGACGTACTTCACGTCCTCAGCCTTGATCTGCTCAAGAACGTCCTTGGCCGTCTTGGTCGTCATGTGGATGTCTGCCTTTCTGGGAAAAACTCAGGTGGAATCTTGGGAGGCGTCAGATGGCGTCGAGGCCGGATTCGCCGGTGCGGATTCGGATCGCTTCCTCTACCGGGGAGACGAATATCTTGCCGTCGCCGATCCGTCCCGTCTGGGCTGCGCGACGAATCGCATCGACCGCCTTCTCCACCATCTCGTCGGCGATCACGATCTCGATCTTCACCTTCGGGAGGAAGTCCACCACGTACTCGGCACCGCGATAAAGCTCCGTGTGACCCTTCTGGCGCCCAAAGCCCTTCGCCTCGGTGACGGTGATGCCCTGCAGGCCCACGTCCTGCAGCGCTTCTTTCACCTCATCGAGCTTGAAGGGCTTTATGATTGCCTCGATCTTCTTCATGCGCTCCGTCTCCCGGTGGCCCAACCCGCCGCCGCTGGGTCGGGCCGGCGAGGATTAAGCAGGATGCGTGCCACAAGGCTGTCCACGGGGGGATGCCGCCGCGAGGCCAGGGACAAGCTCGTGGTTGCACGAAAAATGACCAAAATGCCTAATAAATGTGCCGCCGCTGCTCGTCCGCTCAGCCGAAGCTGTGCATGAACTAGGCATCGCTGGAGGGAAACCAGAGTGTACGCGCTTCTTGATCCCCAGGAAATGAGCCGGGCCGACCGCCGCGCCGTCGAGATGGGCGTGCCCTCGCTCGATCTGATGGAAAATGCGGGGCGTGCGGTGGCCGAGGTCGTCGCGCGCAGGTCGCCCTCCGCACGCGTGCTCGTGCTGTGCGGCCCCGGCAACAACGGCGGCGACGGGTTCGTGGCGGCGCGCATCCTTGCCGGGCGCGGCTTTAGGGTCCATCTCGCCCTACTCGGCAGCCGCGAGCATCTCGCGGGGGATGCGGCCGCCATGGCCGCGCTGTGGGCGGGCCCGCTGGAGGATGCCCGCACGGTCGATCTCGCCGCCGCCGACCTCATCGTGGACGCGCTGTTTGGCGCCGGCCTCTCGCGCGATCTCGATGGCGACGCGCGCGCGCTGGTGGAACGCATGGCGGCCTGCGGGCGTCCGATCGTGGCGGTGGACCTGCCCTCCGGCCTCGACGGCGCCACCGGGCAGGTGCGGGGCGCCGCGGCCGCTGCAGTGGAAACGGTCACTTTCTTCCGCCGCAAGCCCGGGCACCTGCTGGAGCCGGGCCGGGGCCTGTGCGGCAGGGTGCGTGTCGCCGACATCGGCATTCCGGAGGCGGCGCTGGAGGTGGTGCGCCCGCGCGCCTGGGTGAACGGGCCCCAGCTCTGGGAGGAGGCATTCCCGGTGCCGCGGCGGAGCGGCCACAAATATGATCGCGGCCACGCGGTGGTGGTCAGCGGCGGCGCCTGGACCTGCGGCGCCGCACGGCTGGCCGCACGGGGCGCGCTGCGGGCGGGGGCGGGCCTCGTGACCGTGGCGTGCCCGGCGGCGGCGCTGCCGCTCCAGGCGGGCTCTTACGCCGCGATCATGGCGCGGCCCATGGAGGGGCCGGATGATCTTGCGGCCCTGCTCGCCGATCCGCGCCTGCATACGGTGCTGCTCGGCCCCGGCCTCGGGGTGGGGGAGGCGACGCGGCGGCTGGCCGCCCTGGCAGCGCCGGGCCGCCGGCTGGTGCTCGATGCGGATGCGCTCACTTCCTACGCCGGAGCCGCCGGTGCGGTGGCCGATCTCGCACGGCAGGCGCAGGCCCTGGTGGTGACACCTCATGACGGGGAATTCGCGCGCCTGTTCCATGAGGAGGCGGAGGTGTGCAACGCGTCCGGCAAGCTGGCGCGCACCCGCGCTGCGGCGGTGCGGCTCGGCGCCGTGGTGGTGCTCAAGGGGCCCGACACGGTGGTGGCGGCGCCCGATGGTCGCGCCGCAATTGCGGAGAATGCGCCGCCTTACCTTGCGACCGCCGGGGCAGGGGACGTGCTGGCGGGCATCACCCTCGGCCTGCTGGCGCAGGGCATGCCGGCATTCGAGGCCGCCTCCGCCGCGGTCTGGGTGCATGGGGAGGCGGCGCGCGCCGCCGGCCCCGGCCTCGTGGCCGATGACCTGCCGGAGGCGCTGCGCATCGTCTATGCCCGCCTCTATGACGCAGAGGGCGTCGTATAGGGCAAACGGACCGGCGCCGCGCCGCTGCGGGCGCCGGTTCCCGCGGCAGGGCTCAGGCCGTGACCTGATAGGTGCGGGCCGCCACGCGGGCGCTGTCGCCCGAGCGCTGGGCGACGATCGACCACGTGCCGGCGTTCTCGGCCTTGAAGGCGACGCGGGCGGTGCCTTTCGCCCGCACCGGAACGGTATCATGCCACCATGGGCTCCACCCGTCGTAATTGGCGTCGAGCAGGCGCACGGGGTGGCCGTCGATGCGCACCGTCACCGGCGCGTCGAGCGGGTTGTCCAGGGTGAGTACCACCACGCGTCCCGCCTTCACGCTGCCGAGGGAGGGGGGGGGGGCTTCCGCCGCGCCGCCTTCCAGCTTGAAGGTGAAGCGGGCGGCGTCGGAGAAGGGCAGCTCGGCCGGCAGGCCATTGCCGGGCAGGGGGGCCGGCGGGCCGCTGGGCGCGGTGCCGCCGGCGCCCACCGGCGTGACGATGGCGAGCTGCACCGGGTCCTGGCTGCTCTCGATGGAGAGGATGGCGGGGTCAGCGCCGCCGAGGGTGACAGCGAGGTCCACCCGCCCGCCGGGCGCGATCTGCACCCGCGAATCCTTCGGCGCGAAAGGCTCGGCCGGCTGGCCGTCCACCGCGATCACGTAGCTCTCGGGCGCGTTCACGCGGATGCGCAGGAACAGCGGCGTGGCATTGATAAGCCGCAGCCGCGTGCGCCCGCTCGCGGGGCCCTGGAAGGTGGGCGAAATGGCGCCGTTGACCGGGAACAGCGGCAGCCCCGTCTCCGGCGGGAAGCTCTGGATGAAAAGGACGTGGTCCGATTCGTAGGCGGGCGCCCCCTCTTCCTCCACCACGAGGGCGCCGGCGAGGGCGCGCCGGGCGAGGGCGGGGTCCGCCGCGTGGTACCAGAAGGTGCCGGCGTCGCGCGGGGTGAAGCCGATGTCCGCCTTGGCCCCGGCCGCCACCACCGGCGCGGAAGGATCGGTGCCCGCGGCGGTGCGCACGCCCTGCCATACCAGCGAGAGGTTCTCTTTCATCGCATTTTCGAGCGAGACGGAGAGCGCGGCGCCCTTCTTCACCCGCAGCACGGGGCCGGGCAGGGCCTGGTTGAAGAGCGCGAGCTGCCCCTGGCCGGCAAGCTCCGGAAGGCTGCCTTCCGCCGCCCGCAGGGCGTTGGGGCCGCCCTGGCCCTGGGCCGCCGCCGGCGGTGTGAGCGCGGGTAGGATGAGGGAGGAGCAGGAGAGGGCCGCCGCCCCCTTCAGTACGGTACGCCGGGAGAAGGTGTGCGTGCTCACGCGAAGCTCTCCAAAGGGGCACGGCCGCGCACCCGGTCGTGCTGCCCCTGGGGTCGGCGCCGGGTCGCTGCCGGGACCTTACTGACCTCGCGCGGAAAAGGGCAAGCGGCATTCGCGTCGGCCGCATCCTACGTGCCACAGCGCGGCGGGGTCATCCGCAGCGCGCCTTGCGCGGCCGGGGAAACCGCACCATTTTCTTGCTGCGCCCCGCGAAGAGCATGATATAAGCCGCGACCCGACCGGCGTTCGCGCGCCGGGTCGAGCCTCCCATGGCGCGTGCCCTTGCGGGACCGCGGCGATGGTTCGTGGCGGCACGGGGCAGGCAGCCTGTGGCCGAGGCCAAAGGCCGTCGGCTGCGGCACGCGGGCGTGGCGGAACTGGTAGACGCGCGGGATTTAGGTTCCCGTGACGCAAGTCGTGGGGGTTCGAAACCCTCCGCCCGCACCACGGTGCCGGTTTCATCCAGGTCGCAGCCGGTCGTTTTGCCGCAGCCCGCCGTGTCGCGTGGGCGCATCGGGCTTGCGCGGCCGGTGTCGGCGCTCCCTGAGGGGCGCGCTCCATCGCGTGGCCGCGGCGTCCGTCGTGGGAGCCACCGGATTCTCAAGTTCCCGCCCGGCGCGGCGGCAAGGATGTGAAGGCAAGACGATGCAGGTGACCGAGACCAAAGCCGAAGGCCTCAAGCACGCGTTCCGCGTGGTGGTTCCCGCCGCGGACCTGGACGCCAAGGCCGACGCGCGCCTCAACGAGCTCAAGGGCCAGGTGAAGCTCAACGGCTTCCGTCCCGGCAAGGTTCCGGCCGCGCACCTCAAGCGCGTGTACGGCAAGCAGATCATGAGCGAAGTGATCGAGCAGACCGTCAACGACACCAACGGCAAGATCGTCGAGGAGCGCGGCTTCCGCCTGGCGCTCCAGCCGAAGGTGAGCCTGCCGGAGGAGGATCCGCAGGGCCAGGGCCTGCTCGATGGCGGCAAGGATCTCGCCTACGACGTCGAGATCGAGGTTCTGCCCAAGATCGAGCTCGGCGACTTCAAGTCCATCGCCGTCGAGAAGCCGGTGCTTGAGGTGACCGACGCCGAGGTGGACGAGACCGTCCAGCGCATCGCCGAGGGCAACCGTCCGTTCGCCCCCAAGGAGGGCGCTGCAGCTGACGGCGACCGCGTCACCATCGACTTCGTTGGCTATGTGGATGGCGTGAAGTTCCCCGGCGGCGAGGGGCAGGACATCGACCTGCTGCTTGGCTCCAAGAGCTTCATTCCCGGCTTCGAGGACCAGCTGGTGGGCATCTCCGCCGGCGAGAGCCGCACCATCTCCGTGACCTTCCCGGAGGATTACGGCGCGGCTGAGCTGGCCGGCAAGGCCGCCACCTTCGAGGTGACCGCCAAGGCCCTTGCCGCTCCGGGCGAGGTCGCCGTGGATGACGAGTTCGCCAAGACCCTGGGCATGGAGAGTCTGGAGAAGCTCAAGGGCATGGTGCGTGAGCGCATCGGCGCCGAGCACGCCGGCGTCGCCCGCCAGAAGGTGAAGCGCGCCCTGCTCGACGCCCTCGACGGCCTGCACAAGTTCGAGGTGCCCGAAGGCCTCCTGAACCAGGAGTTCGAGGGTGTGTGGAATCAGGTCCAGCAGGATCTGGCCGCGCAGAAGCGCAGCTTCGCCGACGAGGGCACCACCGAGGAGGAAGCCCGCGTGGATTATCGCAAGATCGCCGAGCGGCGCGTGCGCCTCGGTCTGGTCCTTGCGGAAATCGGCGAGCGCAACAATATCCAGGTTTCCGACGACGAGGTGACGCGCGCGGTCGTGGAGCGGGCGCGTCAGTTCCCCGGCCAGGAACAGCAGGTTTGGGAGTTCTACCGCAGCAATCCGCAGGCGCTGGCTTCCGTGCGTGCCCCCCTGTTCGAGGAGAAGGTCGTCGACTTCCTGCTGGAGCTCGCCAACGTCACCGAGAAGCCGGTGACCAAGGAAGAGCTCTACAAGGTGGACGACGAGGACGCGGCGGCCTGACGAATCGGGTCGCTATCGTCCAGGATGAACCCGGGTGGCGCGCTTCGGCGTGCCACCGCTTGCGCCGTAGAAACGACAGCGCGACGGGACAGCAGATTTGAGCTGATCTGGACCGACAGCGCCTGAGGGCATCAGATGCGTGATCCTATCGATACTTATATGAATTACCTCGTTCCCATGGTGGTCGAGCAGACCAACCGTGGCGAGCGGGCCTACGACATTTACTCGCGCCTCCTGAAGGAGCGCATCATCTTCCTCACCGGCCCGGTGGAAGATGGCATGTCCACCCTGGCGGTGGCGCAGCTGCTGTTCCTGGAAGCGGACAATCCGAAGAAGGAAATCTCGATGTACATCAACTCCCCCGGGGGAGTGGTGACGTCGGGCCTCGCCATCTACGACACCATGCAGTTCATCAAGCCTGCGGTGTCGACCCTGTGCATCGGCCAGGCGGCCTCGATGGGCTCGCTGCTGCTGACCGCCGGCGAGAAGGACATGCGCTTCGCCCTGCCGAACGCGCGAATCATGGTCCACCAGCCTTCCGGCGGCTTCCAGGGCCAGGTGACGGACATCATGCTGCACGCGCAGGAAATCCTGAACCTGAAGAAGCGGCTGAATGAAATCTACGTGAAGCACACCGGCCAGGAGCTGAAGGCGATCGAGGATGCCCTCGAGCGCGACAACTTCCTGACCGCGGAAGCCGCGAAGGAGTTCGGCCTGATCGATTCGGTGATCGAGAAGCGGCCGACGGACGAGGCGCCCAAGAGCGCGTGACGGGGGCACGGCGGGCGCCCGCGGCAGGGCGTCCGGCGCGGTAATTGATCCGCTCCGGGGATGGTCCCTGTTTGTCCCCCTTGCGTGCGGTGCGAGATCGCGCTTGCATGTCCCTAAGCCGGCATCGGATGCCGCGTGTCGGCCCTCGCCCTCTGATGGCGGGGGTCGTCGCGTTTCAAGGCCATGTCGAAAGGGGCAGGGCCAGGGCTGACGGGGCCGAGTGACGACGCGATGGGGCAGGTGCCCCGGCGGGCGGCCGTGGTCCGCTTTAACCAGCGCCCATGATGCCGCGGGGAAACCCGCGCCGCTGCCTTGATCGCGCCGTTGGAGGGTGATTGGCTGGCGTTCGGCCATAGCCCGAATGGGACCGAAACGGGATTGGCGAGCTTCTTGCTTGGCCCAATCCCCCACTGGTGATCTGTACGACACAGGCGCGCTTTGTGTCCGTATCGATAGATCGTAGGAGACGAAGATGAGCAAGACCGGCGGCAGCGACAGCAAGAACACGCTTTATTGCTCGTTCTGCGGCAAGAGCCAGCATGAGGTCAGGAAGCTCATCGCCGGACCGACCGTGTTCATCTGCGACGAATGCGTCGAGCTGTGCATGGACATCATCCGGGAAGAGTCCAAGTCCTCGCTGGTGAAGTCGCGGGATGGGATCCCGACCCCGAAGGAAATCCGCAAGGTTCTCGATGACTATGTCATCGGCCAGGACCACGCGAAGAAGGTCCTTTCGGTGGCCGTGCACAACCACTACAAGCGCCTCAATCACGCCTCCAAGCATGGGGACGTGGAGCTCGCCAAGTCGAACATCCTGCTCATCGGCCCCACCGGCTCGGGCAAGACGCTCCTGGCGCAGACGCTGGCGCGCATTCTCGACGTGCCCTTCACCATGGCCGACGCCACGACCCTCACCGAGGCCGGCTACGTGGGCGAGGATGTCGAGAACATCATCCTGAAGCTGCTCCAGGCGGCCGACTACAATGTCGAGCGGGCGCAGCGCGGCATCGTCTACATCGACGAGATCGACAAGATCAGTCGCAAATCCGACAATCCGTCCATCACCCGCGACGTTTCGGGCGAGGGCGTGCAGCAGGCGCTGCTGAAGATCATGGAAGGCACGGTGGCCTCCGTTCCGCCCCAGGGTGGCCGGAAGCATCCCCAGCAGGAGTTCCTGCAGGTGGACACCACCAACATCCTCTTCATCTGCGGCGGCGCCTTCGCCGGGCTCGACAAGATCATTTCGTCGCGGTCCAAGGGCTCCACCTCCATCGGCTTTTCGGCCAAGGTGGCCCCGCCGGAGGATCGCCGCCCCGGCGAGCTGTTCCGCGAGGTCGAGCCTGAGGATCTGCTGAAGTATGGCCTCATTCCCGAGTTCATCGGCCGTCTGCCCGTGCTGGCGACGCTGGGCGACCTGGACGAGGAAGCGCTGAAGAAGATCCTGGCCGAGCCCAAGAACGCGCTGGTGAAGCAGTATCAGCGCCTGTTCGAGATGGAGAACGTGGATCTCACCATCCACGAGGAGGCGCTGGGCGCCATCGCCCGCAAGGCCATCGAGCGCAAGACCGGCGCGCGCGGCCTGCGGTCGATCATGGAAGGCATCCTGCTCGACACCATGTTCGACCTGCCGGGCCTGGAGGGCGTGGAGGAAGTGGTCATCTCCCGCGAGGTGGTCGAGCAGAATGCGCGCCCGCTCTATATCTATGCGGACCGCGTCGGTGACGCGGGCGCCAGTGCCTGAGGGCACGGCTCCGGCATTTTTCCCCCGCGCCGCAAGCGCGGGGGAATCCAGGCTTTTTGATCGATTGGACGTTTTTCTCCCGCCCCGCGCCGTTCTTCCGGGGTGCCTGCAGCAGCCCTTGAAACAGGCTGCTGGCGTATCCATGTTGTTGGGGAAAGATCCGGTCTCCGTGCTCGGACCTCATGCCTCCTGCGGTGTCCACCGCTTCAGCATCGAAAAGCCGTTCCGGTAACCCGGCCGCGTGCACGCGCGGCAGCGCCTTCGCGTGTGCACCAAAGAAAGGATTGGGTCATGACGAGCCAGAAGCCGCGCCCCCCGCTCGTTGCCGGTGTGTCGCAAGCTTACCCGGTGCTCCCGCTGCGGGACATCGTGGTTTTCCCTCATATGATCGTTCCCCTGTTCGTGGGCCGCGAGAAGTCGATCCGCGCCCTCGAGGAGGTCATGCGCGGCGACACTTACATCCTGCTCGCCACGCAGGAGAACGCGTCCGACGATGATCCCGCGCCCGACGCCATCTTTGGCGTGGGCACGCTCGCGACCGTGTTGCAGTTGCTGAAGCTGCCCGACGGCACCGTGAAGGTGCTGGTGGAGGGCGTCTCGCGCGCGCACGTCTCCCGCTACACCGACCGCACCGACCTCTATGAGGCGGAAGCCATCATGATCGAGGATGATCCCGGCGATCAGGTGGAGGCGGAGGCGCTTGCCCGCTCGGTGGTGAATGAGTTCGAGAACTATGTGAAGCTCAACAAGAAGGTGTCGCCCGAGGTCGTGGGCGTGGTCGGCCAGATCGACGACCACTCCAAGCTCGCCGACACCATCGCCTCGCACCTCGCGGTCAAGATTCCCGAGAAGCAGGCGGTGCTGGAGACCGTGAAGGTTTCCGACCGCCTGGAAAAGGTGCTCGGCCTCATGGAGAGCGAGATCTCCGTGCTGCAGGTGGAAAAGCGCATCCGCTCCCGCGTGAAGCGGCAGATGGAGAAGACCCAGCGCGAGTACTACCTCAACGAGCAGATGAAGGCGATCCAGAAGGAGCTGGGCGACGAGGACGGCAAGGACGACCTCCAGGAGCTGGAGGACCGCATCAAGCGGACCAAGCTCACCAAGGAGGCGCGCGAAAAGGCCACGCACGAGCTGAAGAAGCTCCGGCAGATGTCGCCCATGTCGGCGGAAGCGACCGTGGTGCGCAACTACCTCGATTGGCTGCTGTCCATCCCGTGGGGCGTGAAGAGCAAGATCAAGAAGGATCTCAACTACGCTCAGGAGGTGCTCGACTCGGAGCACTACGGCCTCGACAAGGTCAAGGAGCGCATCGTCGAGTATCTGGCCGTGCAGAGCCGCGCCAACAAGCTTACGGGCCCCATCCTGTGCCTTGTCGGCCCGCCCGGCGTGGGCAAGACCTCGCTCGGCAAGTCCCTCGCCAAGGCGACGGGCCGTGAGTTCGTGCGCGTGGCCCTCGGCGGCGTGCGCGACGAGGCGGAGATCCGCGGCCACCGGCGCACCTACATCGGCTCCATGCCCGGCAAGATCATCCAGTCCATGCGCAAGGCCAAGAAGGCCAACCCGCTGTTCCTGCTGGACGAGATCGACAAGATGGGCGCCGATTTCCGCGGCGACCCGTCCTCCGCCCTGCTGGAGGTGCTGGACCCCGAGCAGAACAAGACCTTCGCGGACCACTATCTTGAGGTGGATTACGACCTCTCGAACGTGATGTTCGTGACCACGGCGAACACGCTGAACATTCCGCCGGCCCTCCTGGACCGCATGGAAGTGATCCGCATCGCCGGCTACACCGAGGATGAAAAGGCGGAGATCGCGCGCAAGCACCTGATCCCCAACGCCCTGCAGAAGCACGGCCTGTCGACGAAGGAATGGTCCATCGACGACGCGGCGCTCACCACCGTGATCCGGCGCTACACCCGCGAGGCGGGCGTGCGTAACCTGGAGCGCGAGATCTCCACCCTCGCCCGCAAGGCGGTGAAGGAGCTCATGCTCTCCAAGAAGAAGTCGGTGAAGGTGACCGCCAAGAACCTTGAGGATTTCCTCGGGGCGCCGCGCTACCGCTATGGCGAGATGGAGACCGAGGACCAGGTGGGTGTTGTCACCGGCCTTGCCTGGACCGAGGTGGGCGGCGAGCTGCTGACCATCGAGGGCCTCATGATGCCCGGCAAGGGCAAGATGACGGTGACCGGCAACCTCAAGGACGTGATGAAGGAGAGCATCTCGGCCGCGGCGTCCTACGTGCGCTCGCGGGCGGTGGACTTCGGCATCGAGCCGCCGCTGTTCGAGCGCCGGGATATCCACGTCCACGTTCCCGAGGGGGCGACCCCGAAGGACGGGCCCTCGGCGGGCGTCGCCATGGCGACCGCCATCGTTTCGGTGATGACCGGCATTCCGGTGCGCCGCGACGTGGCCATGACGGGCGAGATCACCCTGCGTGGACGGGTGCTGCCCATCGGCGGCCTCAAGGAAAAGCTCCTTGCGGCCCTGCGGGGCGGCATCAAGAAGGTGCTGATCCCCGAGGAGAACGCCAAGGATCTGGCGGAGCTTCCTGCCAATGTGAAGAACGCGCTGGAGATCGTGCCGGTGTCGCGCATGGACGAGGTTCTCAGCAACGCGCTGGTGCGTTCGCCGGAGCCCATCACCTGGGAAGAGAAGCCGGTGAACGCCCCGGTGGGCGGCGAAGACTCCTCCGGAGTCGTTGCGCACTGAGGATTTGAGCCGGAAGGAAATATCCTTGCCGGCTCATTTTCCTGTCGCGGCACCGGCGTGGGTGCCTGCGGCGGGCGGCTCCGTGAAGACGGAGGCCCATGTGTTTGATTACAAGGGGTTAGAAGATGTTGGCGGGCGATCCGGATCATGGGTCGCCCGCTTTTTTTTCGCTGTTGCAATGCTGGAAATCGTGCATTGGCGCGGGTTTGAAGCGGATGGTGCTTGCAAATGCCGTATTTTCCGTGATGCTCGCGCCGATCGTCGGGGCCCTGCCCCTCACGATTCGCGTTTTGACAACGGAAGGGAATGGTCAGATGACCACCAAGAACGAACTGATCGCCGCGGTGGCTGAGGAGGCCAAGCTGACGAAGACGGCTGCTGCCGCTGCCGTTGACGCCACCTTCGACATCATCGCCAAGGCGCTCAAGCAGGGCGAGGAAGTCAAGCTGATCGGTTTCGGCAGCTTCTCGGTGGTGACCCGCGCCGCCCGCGAAGGTCGCAACCCCCGCACGGGCAAGCCGGTGAAGATCAGCGCCTCCAAGGCGCCGAAGTTCACCCCCGGCAAGGGCCTGAAGGAAGCTGTCAACGAGTGATCCCGTGTTTCGGGCGCCGCAGCGGTGGCGCGGCGTCCGAAACGACGAAGGATCTTCCATTTCGCTTTTGGACGGCCGCCTGTCAGCCTTTCGGCCAGGCGGCCGGCTCGCTTTTGTTTGCTACGCGAGGTGGCGCTATGTGAGGCTGCCTCAGGCCGTGCAGACGGGCGAGGGCGAGGTGGCGGCCGTCCGAATGTCTGACCCGCAGCCTCTTGCCGTGGCAGCGCTGGCGGTAGGCGGGGCGGTGGCGCGTGACGCAGTTATCCGTGTCGCGCATGGCCTTATCCCCAGGCGGTCTTGCCGCTGTCGGCGGGGGATGATTTAACGGCGCATGCCGCCGGTGGGCGGTTAGCTCAGTTGGTAGAGCATCTCGTTTACACCGAGAGGGTCGGCGGTTCGAGCCCGTCACCGCCCACCACCATTCGCAATGTCTTGCGAGATTTTCTGCAGCTGCGGTCGACCCAAAATCCGGCGTTTGCGTACGGGCTCGCGTCGCTGCGTGTGGGCGGCGATCCTTGGTCGTGGGCATTGGAGTGTGGGTGGTCTCGGCGAGTGCGTCGCGCCTGGTCGAATATGCGCTCCTCTCCGCGCCGCGAATCTTTTTCGGTAAATCCAATGGCACTCGAGAACCGTGCCGGGGTGCTGGGGCTGACGAGTGGGCCTGACGGCGCTTTGGGCGTGCGTTTCAGAAATCACGCTCTGGTGCCGCTCCGCGCGCAATGCCGGCAAAGTTCTCCACACCCTTGTCACAAAAACGAGGAACCTCGCTTGACGGCGCGGTGGCTCCTGCCCTATCAGGAGCTCCTCCACGGCGCTACGGACTGCGCGGCGCCGGTTGGGGGTGTAGCTCAGTTGGTTAGAGCGCCGGCCTGTCACGCCGGAGGTCGCGGGTTCGAGCCCCGTCACTCC
The DNA here is from genome assembly GCF_043195015.1 of Xanthobacter sediminis. Taxonomy (NCBI): domain Bacteria; kingdom Pseudomonadati; phylum Pseudomonadota; class Alphaproteobacteria; order Hyphomicrobiales; family Xanthobacteraceae; genus Xanthobacter; species Xanthobacter sediminis. The sequence goes on from NZ_JBAFWH010000002.1 coordinate 34,928, forward strand.
CGCCATTTCAGTGGGCTTTCTTCGGATCAGGCAGATCCCTCAAGTGCCCGCACCTTACACATCAACTCGCAAAACAGACACTCGCGAACGTGAGCGGCAGCGTACCGCTTCGGATGATCGCGGGGGTCGCCGCGTTGCGGAGATGGCGCAGGCTGCCGTGCGTTTTCTCGTGTTGCTTGGAGCGGTTCTGTTCGCTGTGCCGGCAGTGGCGTGCCCTGCCGGAGTGCGCCCGACCCCGGCTCTGGCGCTGGGCGGCCAGGGAGCGGAGCGGCTGCGGGCGGGGGCGCCCCTGCGTATCCTTGCGATCGGCTCATCGAGCACCGCAGGCGTCGGCGCATCGCGTCCCGAGGCGACCTATCCGGCCCAGCTCGCGCATCTTCTGGTGGGGGCGCTGGGGGAGGGGCGGGTGGAGATCACCAATGCCGGCGTCTCCGGGGAAAGTGCGCCGGCCACGGTGAAGCGCCTGGAGGCATTTCTGGCCCATGGCGAAAAGCCCGACCTCGTGCTCTGGCAGGTGGGCACCAACGATGTGATCTTTGGCGGCACGCCGGAGAAGCTCGGTGCCCTTGTGCGTCGAGGCCTGGAGGCGGCGGCCGGGGCGGGCATTCCGGTGGTGGTGATCGATCAGCAATATTTCCCGCTGATTCTGGATGTGGGCCGCTACGAGCATTTCGTGAGCGCGGTGGATGACGCCGCGGGCGAGCGCGGCGTGCCGCTGCTGCGCCGCTACGCCATGATGAAACAGTGGGCGGTGGAAGACCCCGCCGGCTTCAAGGGCCTGTTCTCCTGGGATCGTTTCCACATGAACGACAAGGGCTACGCGTGCCTTGCCGAGGAGCTGGGCGGAGCGATCATCGATGCCGTGGGCAATGCCGGCAAGCCGGCGTTGCCGGGCGGCGGTGTGCGCGTGCCCGCGGTCTCGCGGTAGGGCGGCGCAATAGGCGAGCGGGGTCTGCGGGCGCAGGCGGTGTGCCGGGGAGGCCCTGGGGGCCACCTGAGAGCGCCCTGGCAGTGCAGCGGGCGCAGGGCGGGGTGTCGCGGGGGTCGCTTTCGCGAAAATTGATCTCCTTCAAGGCGAGGGCGGCTTTCCGGTCGCATCCTTCATAATCAACGCTGTCGGGGGCGTGGAGCTCGGCGTGGCCGCAGTATGCATTCGCTCTTGACGCGTTATATAACAAAAATATATTACGTATCGTGTGGCGTATAATAAAGTCATAATCCTTCCGGAGTTGAATGATGACCGCTCTCGCGACGATTACGGAGCCTACGGTTGCCATTGGCGATAAGACTGATGAAGTTATGATCCATGTGCGCTTCCTTCCGAGCGCGGAGATTTTCACGATCGATGCGAAGCCTCAGAGCCTTTCGCCGCGCGAATGGTACAACAAGCTTTATATGGGCTATACGCAATATTATCAGGCGCGCGCCAACGGCCGCGGCTTCTTCCGGCTGCCCCGTCCCGTCTTTGACGCGCTGATGGGTGACCTCGCAGCCTGATCTTCGCGTTTGCGGAGGTTCGGCGTTCCGTCGCGGTCGAGGTTCAACGGCCTGCGGCGGGGGTGGAAACCGGGGCGGCCCACCCGGCCGGGCTTCGTGCCGATCATGCCGTGCTGTCCGAGGACCCGGGGCGATCCTTGCTCTCCGGCTCCGGGAATTCGCAAGCGCGGCATGGGTGCGGGTCCGCCTTGAGTCGGCCTCGGATGTGCGGCGGGCGACGGAAGCGTCGTCCGCCGCACACGTATTCCGCAGGCGGGCTGCGGCAAGTCCGGCTGCCGCAGATCCGGCGTCGTTCGTCCGCTGGCCTGTCAGTCCACGGCGAGGATGACCTGCGAGGTATTGAAGAAGGCGCACACCTGCGCGCCGGCAGAGAGCTCCAACTCGTCGGCCCCGGACCGGGTGATGATGGATGTGAGCGTCTTGCCGCTGCCGAGATCCACCACGATCTCGGTATTGACGCCGCCGTCGATGCGCTCCAGCACCGTGCCGCAGATGAGGTTGGTGGTGGAGAGGCGAGGCTTCGGCTCCGGCCGCGCGAGCATGACGAACGAGGCCTTCACCAGCGCCATCACCTCGCGGCCCACCGTGATGCCGAGGTCGTCCGCGCTGTCGTTGGTGATGACGGCGACGATGGAATGCGCTTCCGAGACCTTCAGCACCACCTCCACGTTCACCGGTGCGCGGCGCACGTCGGTGACGGTGCAGTGGAACACGTTTCGGGCGCTGGTCTTCATGGCCACGCTCCAGAACAGCAGATCGGTGGGGCCGTCCAGCCCCTCCTCGGCAATGAGGGTGGAGATGCGGGCGAGCTTCTCTTCCAGCCGGCGGAAGGCGGCGATGAGGCGATGGCCCTCCTCGGTCAGGGTGGCGCCGCCGCCGCGCTTGCCGCCCGCCCTGGCGATGAGCACGGGGCGGGGCATCAGGTTATTGATGGCCGCGACGGCGTCCCAGGCGGTCTTGTAGCTGAAGCCGAGGGCTTTCGCCGCCTCGGTGATGCTGCCGTGCCTGGCCACCGCCTCCAGGATGGCGATGCGGTCCCGCCCCACCAGGAAGCGCCCCTCCGAGCGGAGCGCGAGCATGGCATCGATCTTGGTGGCAGAACCCATCCTGACTTCCGCGGCGCGGCCGGCTCCCTGACTTCTGCTTGAGCCTAGCATATCGCGCGCGGGGGCGGCACGGGCGCGATGTGCGCGCGAGTTTGTAGGCGCGATATAGTCGGAATACATATGATGGCATGTCGGACGTATAGGAAGGTTCCATTTTCGGCAATCTGCCGCTGTGTGCTTTGTGACAGCGGTGTGTGTTTTCGGACACGACCGCTTGCGCAAAGGAAAAACATTTCCAACGACACGGTGCCTTGCCGACATTGGTCCCGGCTATGCCATGAGAGCGGAGGTTTCTCGGAAATTTACGTGATCTCAAGGGGAAGGGGGCGCCCTGGATGTCATTTCAGGATACGGGCGCGCATTTCAATCGTCATATAAAAAGAGATCATAGCGTTTGGCTATGACGCGTCGTGGTGCCCGTCATGAGGCATAACCAATTGTTTTATATTCATAAAGCCCCGGGGTGGCCTCTTCCGCCTTGCTTAATGCCAAGAAAAATGGAGGACTGGCATTGCTCTTGCTCAAGAACATCGCAGCATTTCGTCGTGTGATGCCCTGTTCTGGCCAGCGTGGCCGGCAACGGCGGGTGCTCTTGAAGCAGGAGACGAGCATGACCCTGAGGCAGATTGCTTTCTACGGGAAGGGTGGCATCGGTAAGTCGACCACCTCCCAGAACACGCTCGGCGCCCTCGCGCAGATGGGTCAGAAGATTCTCATCGTGGGCTGCGATCCGAAGGCCGACTCCACCCGCCTGATCCTGCACGCCAAGGCCCAGGACACCATCCTCTCGCTGGCCGCCAACGCCGGCTCCGTGGAGGATCTGGAACTCGAAGACGTGATGAAGATGGGCTTCATGGACATCCGCTGCGTGGAGTCGGGTGGCCCGGAGCCGGGCGTGGGCTGCGCCGGCCGCGGCGTGATCACCTCCATCAACTTCCTTGAGGAGAATGGCGCCTACGAGGACATCGACTACGTGTCCTACGACGTGCTCGGCGACGTGGTGTGCGGCGGCTTCGCCATGCCCATCCGCGAGAACAAGGCCCAGGAAATCTACATCGTCATGTCCGGCGAGATGATGGCCATGTATGCGGCCAACAACATCTCCAAGGGCATTCTGAAGTACGCCAATTCCGGCGGCGTGCGCCTGGGCGGCCTGGTCTGCAACGAGCGCAAGACCGACAAGGAATATGAGCTGGCCGAGTCCCTGGCCAAGAAGCTCGGCACCCAGCTCATCTACTTCGTGCCGCGCGCCAACATCGTGCAGCACGCCGAGCTGCGCCGCATGACCGTGATCGAATATGCGCCCGAAAGCGAGCAGGCCCAGCACTACCGCAACCTCGCTTCCAAGGTGCATGAGAACAAGGGCAACGGCATCATCCCGACGCCGATCACCATGGACGAACTGGAAGACCTGCTCATGGAGCACGGCATCCTGAACGCCGTCGACGAGAGCCAGGTCGGCAAGACCGCGGCGGAACTCAGCGCCTGATCGCGCGGTATGCCTCGTGAGGTGGCCGGCCGGGTCGCAGCGGCCGGCCACTTCCGTTTTTTGCGTGGCCCGCGCGCGGTTTGCATCGCATTTCTCTTCCGCCCGGTCACAGTGGGGCGGATGCGCTCCGTCGCGCGGCGATGGCAGGGCAGGGGCGGGCGGCGCGTTCATCCCTGATGCAGCGCTGGCGTTGGATGTGGAGGCTGGTGTCGCTCCATCGCCTCTCGCCCGCAAGCTGCGCGCCGGTCCTCCGATCTGTGGCCCTGCTGTCCTGCGCTCATAGCGCTGCCGCCTGAAGCGGCACCGCCTTTGCTTGCCCACGATGCGACACGGATGTGGTGGCGGAGCGCATCGGGGCCTGCATCGCCCTGCGGCAGGAGGAGGACATGCCCGACAAGAGCTGCGTGCTGGTGCGCGGCGTGAACGAGCTGGCCTCGGCGGTGGCCCGCACGCTGCTGCTGTCCGGCCATGCGGTGGCGCTCCACCAGCCGGCACCGGCGCCGGTGCTGCGGCGGAAGATGGCCTTTGCGGATGCGTGGTGGGATGGCGTGGCCACTCTCGGCGGCGTCGAGGCGCGGCGCGCGACCTGCGATGCGGACCTGCTCGCCGGCCTTTCCGGCGGCATGTTCGTGCCGCTGCTCACCCATCCCCATCTCGCCGCCATCGGACGCTGGCCCTGGGACGTGGTGGTGGACGCGCGCTGCGAGGGAGGGGGCGGCGCGGAGGGCTGCGATGTGGAACTTTCCATTGTGCTCGGGCCGGGCGCCGCGGCGGGGGTGGATTGCGACCTCGTCATCGAGATCGGCGGAGCGGACCCGGGCGCGGTGCTGCGGGCGGGGACGGCGCAGGGCGGCCCGCGCGCCTTCGGGCGCTATGAACAGGCGGTGCGCGCCCCGGTGGGCGGCGTCTTCCGGAGCGAGCGGAGCATCGGCGAGCGGGTGCAGGCGGGGGAGATGATCGGCCTCGTGGGTACCGCGCTGGTGGTGGCGCCCTGCGACGGGCGGCTGCGCGGCCTGCTGCGTTCACCGTGGGAGCCGCGCGCGGGGGAAATGCTGGCGGAGGTGGCACCAAGCCGGGCGGCGCAGGTGAGCGGCATCGAGCGCGTCGACCAGATCATCGCGCGGGCGGTGGATTTCGCCATTGAGCTGGAGCAGGCGGGCGCCCCGGCCGCGGCCTGGGGCGCCGATCGGGCTCCGGGTGGCCGGAGCCCGGGCTGAGTTTTCCTCAGGCGGCCGCCGCGTAGCGGGAGACGGCGAAGTCGTCGGAGGCGATGTCCGGCGCCTGCCCGCCGATGAGGTCCGCCAGCACGCGGCCGGAGCCGCAGGCCATGGTCCAGCCCAGGGTGCCGTGGCCGGTGTTGGTGTAGAGGTTCCCATAGGCGGTGGGGCCGACGATGGGGGTGCCATCCGGCGTCATGGGGCGCAGGCCGGTCCAGAAGGTGGCCTTGGAGAGGTCGCCGCCATCGGGGAAGAGATCGCCCACCGAGAAGGCGAGGGTCTGCCGCCGCGATTCCGGCAGGTCCAGGTTGAAGCCCGCCAGCTCCGCCGTGCCGCCCACGCGGATGCGGTCACCGAGGCGGGTAATGGCGATCTTGTAGGTCTCGTCCATGACCGTGGATTCGGGCGCCGCTGCCGGGTCTGTGATGGGTAGGGTGAGCGAATAGCCCTTCACCGGGTAGATGGGCAGGTCGATGCCGAGCGGCTGCAGCAGCGCCGGCGTGTAGCTGCCCATGGCGGCCACGTAGAGGTCGGCGCTCACCACCTCCCCGCCCTTCAGCTCCACGCCGGTGATGCGCCCGCCCTCTGCGCGCAGCTGCTCCACGCTCACGCCGTAGCGGAAGGAGACGCCCCGCTGCTGGGCGATGGCCGCGAGACGCTGGGTGAACAGGTGGGCATCGCCAGTTTCGTCGCCGGGCAGGCGCAGGCCACCGACGAACTTCTCCCGCACCCGCGCCAGCGCCGGCTCCACGGCGATGCAGCCGGCCACGTCCAGCACCTCGTAGGGCACCTCGTGGGCGTCGAGCACCACGGTGTCGTCACCCACATGGTCGAGCTGCTTCTGCGTGCGGAACAGCTGCAGCGTGCCCTTGGCGCGCTCATCATAGGCGATGCCGGTTTCCGCGCGCAGCTCCCGCAGGGCGTCGCGGCTGAACTCGGCGAGGCGCACCATGCGCGCCTTGTTGCGGCGATAGGCGGCCTCGGTGCAATTGGCGAGCATCTTCGCCAGCCAGAAATAGAGCCTGGGGTCGAGGCCGGGGCGGATCACCAGTGGGGAATGGCGCATCATGAGCCACTTCATGGCCTTGAGCGGAATGCCGGGGCCGGCCCAGGGCGCCGAATAGCCGGGCGAGACCTGGCCGGCATTGGCGAAGGAGGTTTCCATGCCCGCTGCCGGCTGGCGGTCGAGCACGGTCACCTCATGGCCCTTCTGCGCGAGATAGTACGCGGATGTGACGCCCACCACACCACTGCCGAGAATAAGAATCCGCATGATGGCTCACCGGTGCAAAGCTGACTGATTATTGGAAAGTGTACGCCTCGCGACGCGGCATTTCAGACGAATCGGCGGCAGAAGTTGCGCGGGGGCGCTGAAGCGTTGCAATTTTCTGCCGTTTTGCGGAAGATCCTGCCATGCCGACCCTCGACGACGTGGACGAGCGCATCATTCGGGTTCTGCGGGGCGACGGCCGCATCTCCAATGCGGACCTCGCGGCGCAGGTGGGCCTTTCGCCCTCCGCCTGCCTGCGGCGCACGCGGCAGCTGGAGCGCAGCGGCGTGATCCGGGGCTATGCCGCCCTGCTCGCCCGCGCGGGGACGGACGACCGGCTGGTGGTCATCACCCAGATCACCCTCGACCGGCAGACGGAGGAGTTCCTGAACCGCTTCGAGGCGGCGGTGCGCCGCTGCCCGGAGGTGACGGACTGCTACCTCATGACCGGGCTGGCGGATTACATCCTGAAGATCGAGGTGAAGAACGCAGCGGACTACGAGCGCCTGCACAAGGAGGTGCTCTCGCGCCTGCCGGGGGTGGCGCGCATCCAGTCGTCGTTCGCCATCCGCACGGTGGTGAGCGGGCGCCCGGCGGGCGGGTAGCCTGCCGCTCAGTGCGCGGGCGGCTGCGGGGTGTCGCTTTGGAACGAGGCCAGCGTCCAGTTGAACACGCGGGTATCGTTGTGCACGTTGCCCACGCGCGCCGAGCTGAGATCGAGAATGTCCACGATGACCATGGTCCACATGGCCGTGAGAAGCACAGAAAGGGCGAGCGCCCTCTGGCCGCGGAGGCCGATCTGGTATCCCAGCGCCGCCATGCTCACCACCGACATGCCGATCAGCAGCCAGAACAGTTCCTCCGGCATATGGGAGCTGAAGGCGAAGCGCGTCCCCGTGGAGGCACTGAAGGTGTCGTTCAGGCTGTTCATCATGGACGCGCTGATCGCGTCGGGCCGCTCGCGCACCATGAGGGAGAGCTGGTCCATGATCCGGGCCTGGGTCGCATCGCTGCGGCTGGTGATCGCGTCCAGCACGGCGGCGTTCGGGGGAGCTTCCACATAGTTCTTGCGCTGCTCGGCATAGTCCACCAGCAGGCGCGCAATCTCGAGGCTCTCAGGGGAGCCGATGACCCGCGCTGCCATCCAGGATGAGCCGATGGCGTTGGCTTCATGCCCGATGTGTTCGCGACGCTCCTGGAACCGGCCGTTGGCGAAGGACAAGGTCAAGGCCAGCACGAAGGCCAGGAGCGCGAGCATGCTGCCGACAAGCACGCCGGCGGTCTCCTGCTCGTCGGGATTGAGGCGGTGCCGGCGGTGGCCGACCCACAGTCCCACCTCACGCGCGGCCAACTGAACAGCGAACACAAGAAGGATGACGGCCAGCACGCTGGCATTGGCCAATTGGATCAGGAAGCCCATGGGAGTTCTCGAAAGGGATAATTGCGGAGCTTGGCACCGAATGGGTGGCGCCGCTTATCCCTTCACGTCAGCAGGCGGTTGCGCCACGGCATTTCCGGGGGCCGCATGCCATTGCGAAATGCGTCTTTCCGATGGTGTGGCTGGGGTGCCGGGCACGCGGCAATGCGGATCGGGAGCGGCCGGTCCTGGAGCTGCCGTCACGGCCCCTTGTCATGCGGGAGCTGAAGCGGTCGGACAAGGTTTGCGCCCCGCAGGCCCTGGCATCCGTCGACATCGCCGTGCCGGTCATGGCGCCGGCACCGGCTTGAGTGTTCCCACCCCGTTGCCGCCTGTCTCCTCTCTAAAAGGGAGCGCCTTGAAGGAGGAGACAGGGCAGGATGTGCGGTTCAGGGGGGACCATCCCCCCTTTTTTTGTCCGTCAGGCCGCCTGCTTGGTCTCGCCGTCCACGATGGACACGATGTCGGCCATGATGCGGTTGAGCTCGAAGTTCTTCGGCGTATAGACCGCCGCGACCCCGAAGCTCTTGAGCTGGGCCTCGTCCTCCGGCGGGATGATGCCGCCCACCACCACCGGAATGTCGGAAAGGCCCTCGGCCCGCATGCGGTCCATCACGTCGCGCACCAGCGGCACATGGGAGCCGGAGAGGATGGAGAGGCCCACCACGTGCACGCTCTCCTCGAGGGCGGCATTCACGATTTCGGCCGGGGTCAGGCGGATGCCCTCGTAGACCACTTCCATGCCGCAGTCGCGGGCGCGCACGGCGATCTGCTCGGCACCGTTGGAATGGCCGTCGAGGCCGGGCTTGCCCACCAGGAACTTGAGCCGGCGGCCGAGCTTCTCGGAGACGGCATCCACGCTCTTGCGGACCTCTTCCAGGCCCTGCGTATCCACGCGGGCGGCGCGGCCGACGCCGGTGGGCGCGCGATATTCGCCGAACACCTCGCGCAGGCAGGTGCCCCACTCGCCGGTGGTCACGCCAGCCTTGGCGCAGGCGATGGAGGGATCCATGATGTTGCGGCCTTCCTGGGCCGCGCTCTTGAGGTCCGCCAGGGCGACAGCCACCGCCTTGCCGTCGCGGGCCTCACGCCAGGCCTGAAGGCGGGCGATCTGCTCAGCCTCCACGCCCTCGGGCACGGTGAGAATGGCGCCTTCGCCGGTGGTGAGGGGCGATGGCTCGCTCTCGGTCCAGCGGTTGACGCCGACCACCACCTGGTCGCCGCGCTCGATGTTCTCGAGGCGGCGGGTGTTGGATTCCACCAGCGCCTGCTTCATGTAGGAATTCTCGATGGCCGCGACCGCGCCGCCCATGGCGTCGATGCGGGCGAGCTCGGCGCGCGCCTCTTCCTTCAGTTCCTCCACCTTGCGGTCGATCTCGGTGGAGCCATCGAAGATGTCGCCATATTCGAGCAGGTCGGTCTCGTAAGCCACCACCTGCTGCATGCGCAGCGACCACTGCTGGTCGAACGAGCGCGGCAGGCCCAGGGCCTCGTTCCAGGCGGGGAGCTGCACGGCGCGGGCGCGGGCCTTCTTGGAGAGGGTCACCGCCAGCATTTCCAAGAGGATGCGGTAGACGTTGTTTTCCGGCTGCTGCTCGGTGAGGCCCAGGGAGTTCACCTGCACGCCGTAGCGGAACAGCTTCTGCTTGGCGTCTGTGATGCCGTAGCGGTTGACGCAGATCTCGTCCCACAGATCCACGAACGCGCGCATCTTGCACATCTCGGTGATGAACCGCATGCCCGCGTTCACGAAGAAGGAGATGCGGCCCACCACCTCGCCGAACACGGGGCCTTCCGCCTCGCCGGATTTCTTCACGGTGTCGAGGATGGCGATGGCGTTCGCGAGCGCGAAGGCCAGCTCCTGCACCGGCGTCGCGCCGGCTTCCTGCAGGTGGTAGGAGCACACGTTCATCGGGTTCCACTTCGGCAAATTGCCGGTGGTGAAGATGATGGTGTCCTTGGTGAGGCGCATGGAGGGTGCGGGCGGGAACACATAGGTGCCGCGCGAGAGGTATTCCTTGATGATGTCGTTCTGCGTGGTGCCCTGCAGCTTGGTGCGGTCCGCGCCCTGCTCGTCGGCGGTCGCGATGTAGAGCGACAGCAGCCAGGCCGCGCAGGCATTGATGGTCATGGAGGTGTTCATGTTCGCGAGCGGGATGTCCGCGAACAGGGTGCGCATGTCGCCGAGGTGCGAGATGGGCACGCCCACCTTGCCCACCTCGCCGCGGGCGAGGGGGTGGTCGCTGTCGTATCCGGTCTGGGTCGGCAGGTCGAACGCGACGGACAGGCCGGTCTGGCCCTTGGCAAGGTTCGACCGGTAGAGCTTGTTCGACTCCGACGCCGTCGAATGCCCCGCATAGGTGCGGAAGAGCCAAGGCTTGTCGCGGACCACCATTCCAAATCCCCGTTGTTCGTTTCTTTTCAGATGCGCTGATTGTGCGTTGCGATGAACGCGGCGTCGACGGGAATTTTTCCCACCGACGCGCGCTTTTTCCCGCGTACGGGCTCAGGCGTGATTGTGCCGGCTCAGCGCTTCACCAGCGAGATGACGAACAGCAGAATCACGGCGCCGATGGTGGCGGAAATGATCTGGCCCACGAGCCCGCCCACCAGGAAGACATTGCCGAACAGGAAGCCGCCGATGAGCGCGCCCACGATGCCCACGGCCACGTTGCCCACGAAGCCGAAGCCGTAGCCGCGGAAGACCTGCCCCGCGAGGAAGCCGGCGATGGCGCCGACGATGATCATCCACAAGATGCCCATATCCCTCACCCTCTCCTCGTTCCTTCGCAGGCGCGAAAGCGCCAGCCGCAACGGCATGGAGCCTCGCCGTGGCCTTGTCCAGGGGTTCTCGCGGACGGGCGGCCCGCCGGTCCGCCGCATTGTGACAACGGATAGATGCAAGGTTCAACAGGCGGGGACTATCGACTTGAATTTCTTCTCTGCTAGTTTGCATCGCGATAGGGGTGCCGGTGGACGTGACCGAAGAGTCCGCTGCCGGTCGAGATGAGAGGACGGGACGCTATGGGCCAGACGGCAGCTGCGGGTGATGCGGCGGTGAAGGATCTCTACGAGCTGGGCGAGATTCCCCCGCTCGGGCATGTGCCCTCGAAGATGTATGCCTGGGCCATCCGCCGTGACCGGCACGGCCCTCCCGAGCAGTCGTTCCAGCTCGAGGTGGTGCCCACCTGGGAGCTGGGCGAGAACGACGTGCTCGTGCTCGTCATGGCCGCCGGCGTGAACTACAACGGCATCTGGGCCGGCCTCGGCGAGCCCATCTCCGTGTTCGACGTGCACAAGGTGCCCTACCACATCGCCGGTTCCGATGCCTCGGGCATCGTCTGGGCGGTGGGGTCCAAGGTGAAGCGCTGGAAGGTCGGCGACGAGGTCGTGGTGCACTGCAACCAGGACGACGGCGACGACGAGGAGTGCAACGGCGGCGACCCGATGTTCTCCCCCACCCAGCGCATCTGGGGCTATGAGACGCCGGACGGCTCCTTCGCCCAGTTCTGCCGGGTGCAGGCGCGCCAGCTCATGCGCCGGCCCAAGCACCTCACCTGGGAAGAGAGCGCCTGCTACACGCTCACCCTCGCCACCGCCTACCGCATGCTGTTCGGCCACCCGCCGCACACCGTGAAGCCGGGCGATTATGTGCTGGTGTGGGGCGCCTCGGGCGGCCTCGGCGTGTTCGGCGTGCAGCTCGCTGCGGCCTCGGGCGCGCACGTGATCGGCGTCATCTCGGACGAGACCAAGCGCGACTACGTGCTCGGCCTCGGCGCGAAGGGCGTCATCAACCGCAAGGAGTTCAAGTGCTGGGGCCAGCTCCCCAAGGTGAACTCGCCCGAATATGCCGAATGGCTGAAGGAAGCCCGCAAGTTCGGCAAGGCCATCTGGGACATCACCGGCAAGCGCGACGTGGACATCGTGTTCGAGCATCCGGGCGAGACCACCTTCCCGGTCTCCACCCTGGTGGGCAAGCGCGGCGGCATGATCGTGTTCTGCGCCGGCACCACCGGCTTCAACATCACCTTCGACGCCCGCTACGTGTGGATGCGCCAGAAGCGCATCCAGGGCTCGCACTTCGCTCATCTGAAGCAGGCCTCCGCCGCCAACGAGTTCATCGTCGACCGGCGCGTGGACCCCTGCATGTCGGAAGTGTTCCCCTGGGATCGCATCCCCGAGGCGCACACCAAGATGTGGCAGAACAAGCACGCCCCCGGCAACATGGCGGTTCTCGTGAACTCGCCCCGCGCCGGCCTGCGCACCTTCGACGACGTGCTGGAAGCCTGCGGCGGCTGATCCGCCGCCGGATTTCCGCCTCTCCATGCCGCCGCGCTCGCCAGCGCGGCGGTTTTTCTTTTTTCCGGAGCCGCCGGAGCCGGCGCGAACCCTTGCAATCGGGTGCGCTTTCCATTAAGTGACCGGCATTCGAGGCTGCGCTCCCTAAGGTGGGGAGCCGTCCCGGGTGGGGCAGGGTCCGCGGGATACGCGCCCTGATCGTCGGAGGCTCCCCGCCCAGGCTTTCGCTGAGCGCGCTTCGGTCCCCGGCCCGGATGGGCCAGAAATCACAGAATTCGTCCGTACCGTCCGGCTTCAGCGCCGGCCCGCCGATGGAACGTCGGCGGCCGTTCTGTCGTTCATCCGCAAGGGGAACGAGAGGACACCCGTTCGGTACGGGCCTCGCAACGCGAGCCGCCGGCGCAAAAGATCTGGAGCGTGAATGTCCGCCGTAGAAACCACCCGTGAAGATTTTGCCGCCCTGCTGGACGAGAGCTTCGGCCGCGCCGAACCCGCCGAAGGCTCGGTCGTCAAGGGCATCGTGGTCGCCATCGAGAAGGATCTGGCGATCATCGATATCGGCCTGAAGACCGAGGGCCGCGTGGCCCTGCGTGAGTTCGCCGGCCCCGGCCGCGACACCCCCATCAAGGTCGGTGACGAGGTCGAGGTCTATCTCGAGCGCGTCGAGAACGCGATGGGCGAGGCTGTCCTGTCGCGCGACAAGGCGCGCCGCGAGGAGAGCTGGGTCAAGCTCGAGAAGGCGTTCACCGCCAACGAGAAGGTCTTCGGCGTGATCTTCAACCAGGTGAAGGGTGGCTTCACCGTGGATCTCGACGGCGCCGTGGCGTTCCTGCCGCGCTCGCAGGTCGACATCCGCCCGATCCGCGACGTGGCTCCGCTGATGCACAATCAGCAGCCCTTCCAGATCCTCAAGATGGACCGCCGCCGCGGCAACATCGTGGTCTCCCGCCGCACCGTGCTGGAAGAGACCCGCGCCGAGCAGCGCCACGAGCTGGTGCAGAACCTCGAAGAGGGTCAGGCCATCGAGGGCGTGGTCAAGAACATCACCGATTACGGTGCGTTCGTTGACCTGGGCGGCATCGACGGCCTGCTGCACGTCACCGACATCGCCTGGCGCCGCGTGAACCACCCGACCGAGGTGCTCTCCATCGGCCAGACGGTGAAGGTCAAGATCATCAAGATCAACCACGAGACCCACCGCATCTCGCTCGGCATGAAGCAGCTCCTGGGCGATCCCTGGGAGGGCATTGAGGCCAAGTATCCGGTGGAGGCCCGCTTCAAGGGTCGCGTCACCAACATCACCGACTACGGCGCGTTCGTGGAACTGGAGCCGGGCATCGAAGGCCTGATCCACGTTTCCGAGATGAGCTGGACCAAGAAGAACGTTCACCCCGGCAAGATCGTTTCCACCTCGCAGGAAGTGGAAGTGCAGGTGCTGGAAGTGGACAGCGCCAAGCGCCGCATCTCCCTCGGCCTCAAGCAGACCCTCCAGAACCCCTGGGAGGCCTTCGCCGAGAAGTATGCCCCCGGCGCGGTGGTCGAGGGCGAGGTCAAGAACAAGACCGAGTTCGGCCTGTTCCTGGGCCTCGACGGCGACGTGGACGGCATGGTCCATCTCTCCGACCTCGACTGGAACCGTCCGGGCGAGCAGGTCATCGACGAATACCGCAAGGGCGACATGGTCAAGGCCGTGGTGCTCGACGTGGACGTCGAGAAGGAGCGCATCTCCCTCGGCATCAAGCAGCTCGCCGGCGATCCCTTCGCCGAGGCTGGCGATGTCCGCAAGGGCGCTGTCGTGACCTGCGAAGTCACCGACGTGAAGGACGGCGGCATCGAGGTGAAGCTCACCGGCACCGATCTGTCGGCCTTCATCAAGCGCTCCGAGCTCGCTCGCGACCGCAACGACCAGCGCCCCGAGCGCTTCTCGGTGGGCGACAAGCTCGACGCCCGCGTCACCCTGTTCGACCGCAAGGCGCGCAAGGTGCAGGTCTCCATCAAGGCGATGGAAATCGCCGAGGAGCGCGAGGCCGTGGCGCAGTTCGGCTCGCAGGATTCGGGCGCTTCGCTCGGCGACATCCTGGGCGCCGCCCTCAAGCAGCGCGCGGAAGAGACCAAGGAGGACTGATCGCTACCCGCGATCGTCCCTTGAACATGGGAAGGGCCGGCTCGCGCCGGCCCTTTTCTTTTGCAGGTCGCCAAAGCGGTCAGCCCGGCCTTGCTCCCCGGCGGCCCGGATGCTGAAAGACCCAGCAGGCGCGCCGGGGCGGCGCGGGCCAGCCCGGTGGAGCGAACATGCGATCCCTGAAGACGATCTTCGACCTCGGCGATGAACGGGGCGTGCTGCGCATGTCCATCGCCGTCACCATCGCCATTTCGACCTTCGGCGTGGGATTCGGCCTCCTCTCCGGCTCCTTCTCGATCCTCTTCGACGGCGTCTATTCGCTGATCGACGCGAGCATGAGCCTGCTCGCCCTCACGGTGGTGAACCTGATCCGCTCCTACACCGATGCCGCCGCCGCCTCGAAGCGGTTGCGGGATCGGTTCACCGTGGGCTTCTGGCACCTCGAGCCCATGGTGCTCGGCCTCAACGGCATCCTGCTGATGGGCGTTTCCGCCTACGCCTTCTTCAATGCGGTGAGCCTGCTCCTGGATGGCGGGCGTCCGCTCGAGTTCGGCTTCGCCATCGTCTATGCGGTGGTGACGGTCTTCGCCTGCGCGCTGGCGGCGGTGCTGGAGATGCGGGCAAACCGGCGCATCCGCTCGGATTTCATCGCCCTCGACGCGCGCGCGTGGGTCATGTCGGGGGGCATCACCCTGGCGCTGCTGGTGGCCTTCATCATCGGCGCCGCCATCGAGGGTACCGCCTATGGCTGGCTGGCGCCTTATGTGGACCCGGCGGTGCTGGCGGTGGTGTGCCTCGTCCTCATCCCGCTGCCGGTGGGCACGGTGAAGCAGGCACTGGCGGACATCCTGCTGGTGACCCCGAGCGACCTGAAGGCGCACGTGGACGAGGTCGCCCGCAAGGCGGTGGCGACGTACGGCTTCAAGTCTTTCCGCGCCTATGTTGCGAAGGTGGGGCGGGCGCAGCAGATCGAGCTGTACTTCATCGTCCCCTCCGATGCGCCGGCACGCCCCATCGCGGAGTGGGATGCCATGCGCGACGTCATCGGCAATGCCATCGGGCCGGATAGCCCGGACCGCTGGCTCACCATCATCTTCACCAGCGACATGGAATGGGCGGAGTAACCCGCCGGATTGTCGCGCCGGGCGTTCAAACGGGCGAGTCACCCGATGCTGGCGGCTGATTCAGTGCCGCGATCAGGCGACGGACGCTCTCGGCCGAGTCTTCTGCGCGCATCACGGTGCCCATGACGGCGATGCCCTTCGCACCCGCATCCAGGCAGGAGCGCGCAGTGTGCGCCTCGATCCCGCCTAGGGCGACCACGGGCACCACCGCCGCGGCGGCGAAGACGGCAAGGCCGGCGACGCTCAGCGCCGGGCCGTAGCCGGGCTTGGAGGCGGTCTGGAACACGGGGCTCGCGGTGATGTAGTCCGCATGCACGGCGTCGCTCCCGCCGGCGTCCGCGAGCGTGTGGATAGAAAGGCCGATGAGGGCATGGGGGCCGAGCAGCGCCCGCGCCGCCGCCACGTCGCCGCCGTCCGGAAGGTGCACGCCATCCGCTCCTGCGGCACGCGCCAGTTCCGGCGCGCCATGGAGCGTCAGCTGCGCGCGGAAGGGGGCGACGGCGGCTCGGAGGTGGGCGAACAGGGCGAGCTGTTCGGCCTCCGGCAGGTCCTTCTCGCGCAGGGAGATCCAGCGGCAGCCGCCCGCGCAGGCGGCGCGAACGACCTCCGCGAGGTCGCCGCGCGCCTGCCGGCGGTCGGTGATGAGCAGCAGCGGCGGCGCCGGCAGCACGGCCATTCAGCTTCCCACGAGGCCGAACTCGGGGCTGGACGCCTCGGCATGCAGCTTCCTGGGGATGCGGCCCGAGAGCCGCGCCAGGCGCCCGCCTTCCACAGCGTGGCGGAAGGCACCCGCCATGCGCACCGGATCGAGCGCCTTGGAGACCGCCGTGTTGAGCAGCACCGCCGAGCAGCCGAGCTCCATGGCGAGGGCGGCATCGGAGGCGGTGCCGATGCCGGCGTCCAGCACCACCGGCACCGGCGAGCGCGAGCAGATGAGCTCGATCATGTGCGGATTGGCGATGCCGAGGCCGGAGCCGATCATGGAGCCGAGGGGCATCACGGTCGCGGCCCCCAGGTCCGCCAGCTTCTGGCAGGTGACGGGATCGTCGTTGCAATAGGGCAGCACCACGAAGCCGCGGTTCACCAGCTCCTCGGTGGCTTTGAGCAGCTCCTCCACATTGGGGTAGAGCAGCTCGCGGTCGCCGATCACCTCCAGCTTCACCCAGTCGGTCTCCAGCGCCTCGCGGGCGAGCTCGGCGGTGAGCACGGCGTCCTTGGCGGTCTGGCAGCCGGCGGTGTTGGGCAGGATGTGCACGCGGCCGGTGAGGAGATCCGTCAGGCTTTCCTCATAGCCGCTGAGGCTGATGCGGCGGATGGAGGCGGTCGCCATCTGTGCGCCGGAGGCGGCGAGCGCGTCGAGGAACACCTTCTGGTTCGGATACCCCGCCGTGCCCAGGAACAGGCGCGACTGGAAGGTACGCCCGGCGATGACGAGGGGATCGGCATTCGTGCTCATGGTCGTTCTCGTGTCCTGTCGCGCCGGGTCAGCCGCCCTGCTTGGCGGTGATGATCTCCACCGTGTCGCCGGCGGAAAGGTGGGTGTCGCCCCAGGCCCGGCGCGGCACCACGGCGCCGTTGAGCGCCACGGCGATGCCCTTCTGCGCCGGGTCGAGCCCCTTGGCGCCGATGAGGTCGGCGACGGTGGCGGCCGCCAGGGCTTCGGCGGCGCCGTTCACGGTCAGCTCCAGGGTGGCCGTCATGGCGCTCACTCCGCCGCGGCGCGCGGCGCGAAGCGGCCGGCGCGAAAGGGGGCGGCCACCGGGTCGAGGCGGCCTTCGAGCACGAAGTCGGCCACGACCTTGGCGGTCACGGCCAGCAGCAGAATGCCGTTGCGGTGGTGCCCGGTGGCATAGACCAGCCCCTCCACCTCCTCGGCTGGGCCGAGGATGGGCGCGTCGTCGCGGCTGCCGGGGCGGAAGCCCACCCATTGCTCGTGGATGGACAATTCCTCGATGGCCGGCAGCGCGCGCCATGCATAAGTGAGCAGGGCAAGCTGCCCGCCGGCCGTGAGGTCGGTGTCGAAGCCCTTTTCCTCCGTGGTGGCGCCCAGGATGAGGCGGCCGTCGCGGCGGGGGACGATGTAGGAATGGGGCGCCCAGATGACGTGGTTCACCAGGGGGGCGGCCGGGTCCATGCGTAGGGCCATCATCTGGCCCTTCACCGGGCGCACCGGCAGCGGCGCGGCGGGGGTGATGTCCACCCCCCGGCTCCAGGCGCCCGCGGCCAGGATGACCACGTCCGCCGTCTTCAGCTCGTCGCCCACCACCACGCCCGTGGCTTTGCCACCCAGGGTGGCGACCCGGCTGACGGAGCTGTTCTCATGCAGGCGCACACCGGCGCGGGCAACGGCCGTGAGCAGGGCGGCGACGACCTTGCGGTTGTCCACCTGATGGTCCTCGGCGCTCAGGATGGCGCCGGAAAGCTGGCCGGCGAGATGCGGCTCCAGGCGGCGCACGGCGGCGGCGCCGAGCCACTCCACGGGCAGACCGAGGGAGGTCTGGAGCGCGAACAGGTGGCGCAGGCGGGCGGCGTCGTCGGCGGTGAGGCCGATGGTGATCGTGCCCTCGGTGCGCAGGTCCACGCTAGCTCCCGATTCGGCCTCGAGCTCGGCGGCGAACTGCGGCCACAGGACCTGGCTCAGACGGTTGAGGGCCAGCAGCTCATCCTCGCCCGGCTCCGCCTCGGCGCAGGCGGCCAGCATGCCGGCGGCGGCATGGCTGGCGCCGCGCCCGGCGACGCCGGCCTCGTAGATGTCCACCGCGCAGCCGGCGCGCGCGAGGCGCCAGCCCAGCGAAAGGCCCATGACGCCGGCGCCCACGATGGCGACCCGCGGGCGCACTGGGGACGCGGCGGAAGACGAAGAAACAGGCGACAAGCTCTCGCTCATCGGCACCTCCCTACGCTGGCATGATCCAGACAGGTTCGATGGGTATGATCTCAGCCGCGTGCGCACGCGGCACCCCAGGCCGTGGCGCGCATTATCCACGGCCGGGCCCATATCGCAAGGTGGCTCAGGAGTTTTCGATGAGGGCGCCCCTCAGGCCGGATGGGCGGCGGCCTCGTCGGCAAGGCGGCTGGCAAGCAGTTCGCCGGAGCGCTCCAGCACCGGATAGGCCGCCGCCGCGACGATATGGGCGTTGATGAGCTTCAGGTCGCGGATGAGGTCGAGGTGCAGCGTGCTCGCTTCGGCGAGGTGCACGAGCCCGGAGCGCAGATGGTCGAAGTGGCTGCGGGTGGCAAGGCTCTCGCTGGCGCGGAAGGCCGCCTTCTCGCCCGCCAGCAGCCGGGCCGCGCGCGGGTCGGCGGTGAGGAACAGGGAGGCGGCGAGCCGCACGTTGTCGGCGAGCCGGTTCAGCAGCATCTCCAGCTCGCGCCGGCCCTCGGGGGAAAAGGAGAGGCCTCGCTTCAGCCGTTTCGCGGCATGCAGCAGAAGGTTGTGGTGCACCACGTCGCCCGCCTGCTCCATGTTGGTGGCGAAGGTGAGGATCTCGTCCACCCGCGCCCGGTCGGCGTCGGTCAACTCGGCGGGGTCGATGGCGGTGAGGTAGGTTTTGATCTCGCGGTTGAGCCGGTCGAGGATGTCGTCCATGCCCTGCGTTTCGGCCAGCCGCCTGCGGTCGCCGGAGATGAGCGCGTCGCGTGCGCCGGCCAGCATGTCGCCCACCGTGTCGGCAAGCCGCATGGCCTCCCGCGCCGCCGCGCCCACCGCCACGATGGGAGTCTCGCGCGCGGCGGGCTCCAGATAGATGGGGCGGCTGGGGTCGGCCGGGTCCTCGCGGTCCGGATAAAGGCGGCGCAGCAGCTTCGAGAAGGGGGCGAGCAGCGGCAGGAAGGCCGCCGCCGTCACCAGGTTGAACAGGGTGTGGAAATCCGCCGCCGCCCGGCCCGGATCGCCCTGGATCGTCACCATGAAGCGGCCGATGGGCTCGATGAAGGCGAGGGCGAGCGCCACCCCCAGCGCCCGGTTGATGAGGTTGCCCAGGGGCAGGCGCCGGGCGGCGGGGTCGGTTCCGCCCGCGGCCTCCAGCGCCGGCGCCAGCGCGCTGCCGAGATTGGCGCCGAGAATGAGCGCGAAGGCGGCATTGGGCGGCACGACGCCCTGGCTCGCCAGCGACATGACGATGAGCACCACCGCCACCGAGGAGTGCACCGCCCAGGTGAGGGCGGCCGCCAGGATCACGTCCAGCATGGGCACGGTCGCCACCTGCCCCAGCAGCATGCGCAGGGAAGGCGCGTCCTCCAGCGGTCGCATCAGCTCCACAAGCTGGTGCAGGGCGATGAGAATGAGGCCGAGGCCGATGACGGCCCGCCCGAGGTCGTGGGCAGCGGAGCCCCGCTGCGTGCGGAACATGATGAGGCCCGCCAGCACCAGCCCCGGCGCGGCGGCGGCGACATCGAAGGAGAGCACCTGCACGATCAGCGTGGTGCCCACGTTGGCCCCCAGCATCGCGGCCAGCGCCGGCACCAGATCGACGAACCCGGCGGCGGCGAAGCCGGACACCATGAAGGCGGTGGCGGTGCTGCTCTGCAGCAGGGCGGTGATGGCGAGCCCGGCCGCGAACCCCTGCCAGCGGTTGCGCAATGCCCGCCCGAGCACCGCCTTCAGCCGCGGCCCCAGAGCCTGCTCCACGGCGCTGCGCACCATGTGCGTGCCCCACAGCAACAGGGCCGCATAGCCGGCGAGATCGATCAGCGTGACGGAAAAGGTCATGGCCACCCCTTTCCTCGAGTTGAGCCCGCGCGGCGTTCGAGCGCGTCCTTTCGGTGCCGGCAGCAGACCGAGGCCGGCGGCATGAATCGCCGGAATCTCCGCGATCATAATTTGCCGGCTATCAGATTAGGCGCATTTCGCTGCGATGCAACAAGCGCCCGCAGGCTCACTCGGCGATGATCTTGACCTTGTCGCCGTATTTCAGCTTGGCGTTGGCATCGAGCCCGTTGAGCGTCAGGAAGCGCTCCAGGTGGCGGTCGGGCACCTGCATGCGGGTGGCGAGCTTGTCGGGCGTGTCGCCGAAGCCCACCGTGACCAGGCGCAAGCGCAGCGGCTTCACCGTCTCCGCCTCCCCCGAGGAGACGCGGCGGAAGGTGCTGGCGGCGGTGCGGAAGCGCTGGTCCAGCTCGGGCGTCAGCTCGCGGGCGGCGAAGATGAGGCGGTAGACATCCGAGCCGAAGCGGATGGCGAACATGCGGAACGACCACTGGTCGCCGCGCGCGATCGCGGTGGCGGCGGAAAAGCCGTTCACGCTCAGGGTCTCGACCGTGTTGATCTCCACCCCGTCGATCCAGCCCGAGGAGAGGTATTGCGCCAGGGACTGGTCGGGGCTCACGCGCACGGCGTCGAGCCGCAGCGCCTCGCGCCCGGAGCTGGTGGCGCCGAGCACCGCCTGGGAGGTGTTCTCCAGCGAGAAGCCCTCGGGCGCGGTGAAGGTAAAGCCGAGCTTGGGGTGGAAGAACTTGCGCCCGCGCACGAAGCCTTCCTTGGGGTCGTCACCATAGACCATGCCGTCGATGGCGGAGAGATAGGCGCTGCGGTCGCGCTCGCCGTTGCCGGGGACGGCGTACTGGCGCGCGTTGGCGATGGCGATGGAGATCCGCTCGGGCGTGGCCGGGTGCGAGGAGAGGAAGTCCATCTCCGGCGGCGTGGCGGAGCCGCCGAGCGCGGTGGATCGCATCTCGGAGGAGCGGCCCATGTCAGTGAGGAAGCGCGAGGCGCCGTAGGGATCGAACCCCGCGCGCGAGGCGATGCCGACGCCGATGGCATCCGCCTCCAGCTCCTGCCCGCGGGAGAAGGAGGCGAGGGTGCGCTGGCTCTTCTGCATGGCGAGCGCCCCCAGGTCGGGGTCGTTCACCACGTCGGAGATGACGCGGCTCACCAGCACCGCCTGTTTCACCTGGTCCTCGCGGATGTTGGCATGGCGGGCGATGACATGCGCCATTTCGTGCGCGAGCACGGAGGACATCTCGGAGGTGTCGTTGGCGAGCGCGAGCAGGCCGCGGGTGACGTAAAGCGAGCCATCGGGCAAGGCGAAGGCGTTCACGGCCGGCGAGTTCAGCACCGTGACGCGGTATTTCAGGTCCGGCCGCTCGGACGCCGCCACCAGCCGCTCCACCACCTGCTGGATGAGGGCCTTCAGCTCGGGATCGTTATAGGCGCCGCCGTAGCTGGCCACGAGCCGCTCGTGCTCGCGCCGCTGGGCGGGGGACATGTCGGCAAACTCGGAGGCCTGCGCGCCGGAAAGGGGCACGCTCACCTGGTCGAGCTCGGCCGTGGAGCAGCCGGCCAGCAGCAGCGCAAGAAAAACGACGCCCGCCCGCAGCCGACGCCGCGGCGCATCACGCCGGAGCACGCTCGCGTTTCGGGCCTCAGCGCTCAACTTCACTCCTCGCTTCCCGCTCGCTCGCCGAGCCGCTCGATGCCGGCCGGAGACCGGACCATGATCGCCGGGCCGCCCTGTTCCCGCACCACGCCGCGCGCGCGCACCCGTTCACCCCGCAAGGTGTCGGGATCGTGGCCGGAACCTGCGCCATGCCCGAAGATTATGGCGAAATCCCTGGTCGGCACGAGCACCGTGAAATCCCGTCGCCAGATCTCACCAAAATTCAGATAGGTCGTTTCACGCCGTCCGCCAACCGCCTTGATGCGTCCTTCCGCAACGGCATGAAGGCCGAGGTGGCGCCCCATCTCCTCCTCGTTTTCCGCCGCCGCGACGGCGCCCGGCCGCGCCCACAGGCCCCGCCGCGCCGCGCGCGCGGCCCGCTCGGCCGCGGCCAGAGACAGCGCGCAGGCCGCGTCCGCGCTCGCATAAGCGGCCCCGGCTGCCACCAGGCGGGTGGCGATGTCGGCCTCCGGGCCGTCCGCGCCGGCCACCCGCGCAGCGCCCGTCAGGCGCCCGTGCCGGTCCATACCGACGCGCGAAAACGTGATCTCCTGTCCGCCCACTGCGTCGATGGCGGCGCGCGCTGCGGCTTCTGGGAGCCCGTCCACCGGCTCCAGCCGAGTGGGCAGGACGATGCCGTCCGGAACGAAGCGCCGGCTATCCGTGAGCAGCAGGCTTCCGTCCGGCCCCATGCCGGCGATGCGGGCGGAAAGCCCGGCAGTCGATTCCCCGGCGGCACAGGCAGGCCGCTTCGCGCCGGCCGCGTCCGCGCCGGAGGCGAGGAGGGGCGCGGCCGCCAGCGCGCCGAGCACGCTTGCGGCGATGCGCGCGGCCCCGGCGACCCGTGCGCGCGGCCGCTTCTTTCCCGCGCGCGCGCCGCCGGACGTCGCATTCGAAAGAGCCTGTGGCATGGCCGAAGGTTACCGCAATCCCGCACGCCATTGAAGGCACGCGCCGCCGCCGGCCGTTCACCCTTTCTTACGCAGCGTTGCCGTTCCCGCGCGGTTGAGGCGCGCTGCCGCCTCGGGCACCATGCGAGGGTGGTTCGCGCCGTCGCGCGCCACAGCGCGAGGAGGTATTGCGTGTCCGGCATCGAAACTCAGGCCCGCCTTTCCGCGCCCTCGGCGGCGCGCAACCGCGAGCCCATCCGCGCGGTGCTGAGCCCGCTGCTTGCGCCCGGCGCGCGGGTGCTGGAGGTGGCCTCCGGCTCCGGCGAGCACGCGGTGCACATGGCGCGGGCGCGTCCGGACCTGACGTGGCAGCCCTCCGACCCCTCGCCCGAGGCGCGGGCCTCCATCGCCGCCTGGATCGCGGCGGAGGGCCTTGCCAACATGCGCGCGCCCCTCGCCCTCGATGCCGCCGCCGATTGGCCGGTGGAGGCGGCGGACGCTGTGGTGTGCATCAACATGCTCCACATCAGCCCCTGGGCGGCCACCGAGGGGCTGATGCGCGGTGCAGCCCGCCTGCTGCCGCCGGGCAGCCCGCTCTATGTCTACGGCGCCTTCCGCCGCGCCGGCATGCCTACCGTGGAGAGCAACGCGGCCTTCGACGCGGACCTGCGCCGGCGCGATCCGCGCTGGGGCCTCAGGAAGCTGGAGGACGTGGCGGCCTGCGCCGCCGGGCAGGGGATCGACCTTGAGCAGGTCGTCGAGATGCCCGCCAACAATCTCTCCCTGGTCTTCCGGCGGCGCGCCTGAGTCGCGCGTTTCCGGCTCTCACCGCAGCACCTCGACCAGGGCGCGGCCGATCTCGGCCATGACGGCGTCGCGCGCCTCCAGAGAAAGGTCGGTCTGCGTGAGATAGACGGCGGCCACCACCGGCGGCCGACCCGGCGGCCACATCATAGCGATGATGCCGCGCGAGCCGTGGCCGCCCGCGCCGGTGCGATCGGCGATGCGCCAGCCGGCGGGAAGCCCCGCGCGCAGCAGCGCCCCGGCCACGGCATCGGCCTCCAGCCATGCGGTGAGCTGCCCGCGCGAGGCGGGCGAAAGCACGTCCGCGAGCAGCAGCGCTTCGAGGCTGCGGGCCGCCGCTGCCGGGGTGGTGGTGTCACGCGGGTCGCCGGGCGTGCCAGCGTTGAGGGCGGTTTCCCAGCGGTCGAGCCGGGTGGCCTCGTCGCCCATGGCACGCATGAAGCGCGTCAGCCCCTCCGGGCCGCCGATCTGCGCCAGAATGAGGTTGGCGGCGGCATTGTCGCTCACGGCGGTGGCCGCCGCGCACAGCGCGCCAAGGGACAGCCTGCCGCCCGCATGTGCTCCGGTGACTGGCGAATGGGGCTGGATGTCGGCGGGCGTCACCGTCACCGGAGCGTCGAGCAGCGCCGCGCCGCGATCTACTTTCGCCAGCACGGCAGCGCAGGCGAAGGCCTTGAAGGTGCTCATGAGCGGGAAGCGCTCGTCCGCCCGGTGGCTCCAGCGCCGGCCGCTGCCGGTGTCGCGGATGGCGACCCCGAGGCGCCCGCCGGTGCGCGCCTCGATCTCCGCGAGGCGCGGAGCGAGCGTCTCGGCCCGCGCAGGCGGCGCGTGCCAGAAGCCGGATGTGCCGGCGAGGGTGGCCGCGGCCAGGAGGCGGCGTCGGCTGAGAGTAAGGGCGGCCATGGTGCTCCGGTCATTCACGCGGCAGGGGGCTTCCGTAGCGGGGGAAAGCGGCGGCGCGGCGGCGGTTGCGTCCGCGCCGCCGCTTCGCGGCCTCCCCCGCGCCCTCCACTTCTGCATGCGGTGCAGGGCGATGATCGCATCAGCGGCGCGAAGTGAACCCATGGGGGCGGGGTGGAGCGGCGCCGAGGGCGCGTGGGACAGTCGGAAAAGATCCGTGAGCCCGGCAGCGTGCGTGCACCGGCGCGGGCGGCCGAGCGCATCCGAGGCTGGTCTTTGCCGGTGCTTCACGCGACTGGACGGGCCTTTGACTGGCACCAAGGGAGTGCCGCCCGACCGTCGCGCGGGCTGACCAAGGCACCGAGAGCCAGCTCATGAGCCTTTGCCGTCATTCCCTTTTCTCGAAATCCCCGACGCGGGACGTCCGGCGGTCTCGCGGACACCGGCCGGCTGAGGGCGCATGCGAAGGGTGAGCGGCGAGGCCGCGCCGGCCGATCGTTCCGGCGCCGAAGGGGCGGTAGCTTGGGCCTCGAAGCCCGTCGGCGCCATGACAAAGCAGTCGGGCGTTCGATTGCGCGAGCCTGCCGCGCCCACGCCTTCCCCAGGCATCTGCGGGCCCGGCGCCTCGGACGGCCGCACCTAGCCTTGCACCGCCATCGGCGGAAGCCGGAAAAATCAGAGTGGTGTCCCCGGCGTGACTCGAACACGCGACACCAGGTTTCATCCCACTTCGGCTTTCGCCGCCGCCTTGGGCCCTCGGGGCCGCCGGCGTTCGTGGTCTGGACTATCCCTTCGCCATGGCCTGCGGAAGATTCCGCGAGGCTTTAGGCGCCGCCCGTCTAGTCTCTACACCTTCCGCCGTCCGGATGGAGGCATCACGGGCCGGGCGGCTTGGCTCGGGATCGGCATGGCCAAGCGGCCGAAGCTTTCCCCGACTTTGAGCGGATTCACGCCGGACGTTTCCGCCACGGGTGCCCAATTTTTAGGAAACCTGTGCTCTATCCTGCTGAGCTACGGGGACCTGCCCCTCATATAACGGCGTGCCCGCCGCCGCGCCAGCCGGAATGTGGCGCCATCCACGCCCTCTCGCGACGCCCTCTCGCCCTCAGGCGACATCGCACGCCGCGACGCCGCGCACGCTTGGCGCGCGCAGGGCCTCAAAGCCGGCGAGGGTGGTCTCGGCCCAGTCCTCCAAGGTGAAGCGGCGGGCGGAAGCGCGCAGCAGCCCCATGCGGCCGCGCGCCTCTGCCTCGGGCATGGCGAGCGCCTGGTCGAGGGCCTTGTCCATGTGGGCGTTGGAGAAGGGGTTCACGGGAATGGCGCCTTCCAGCAGCACCGCCGCCCCGGCGAACTCGGACAATATGAGCACCCCGCGCCCGTCCTCCCCCTGGGCGGCGCAGAATTCGCTCGCCACCAGGTTCAGGCCGTCCGCCAGGGGCGTGATGGCGGCGACGTCGGCGGCTTTGTAGTAGGCCACCAGCTCCGCCAGCGGGATGGCGGTGGAGACGAGCGAAACCGGCTGCCACTCGAAGCTGCCGAAGGCGCCGTTGATGCGCCCGGTCAGCTCCTCGATGCGCTGCTGCACGTCCTCATAGGCGCTCATGCCCCGGTTGGCGCCCACTGACACCAGCATGAAGCGCACCCGGCCGTGCAGCTCGGGCCGGCGCGCCAGCAGGCGCTCGAAGGCTTCGAGCTGCTGGATGTTGCCCTTGGTGTAGTCGGTGCGCGAAACGGAAAGCACCAGTTGCGCCCCGCCCAGACCGGCGCGGATGGCCTCCACCTTCTCCGCCACCGCGGGGGCCGCCGCGAGCGCCTCGATATGCCTGAAGTTCACGCCCACCGGCGTGGTGTCGATGCGCACGGTGCGCCCGCGCGCCGAAAGGGCGAGGGGGGTGAACATCTCGTTGAGGGCGGTGCCCTCGTGGGTCATGCTCGGGTCAGTCTCAGCGTCGCGCAGCGGGCGGGCGCCGGCGATGGAATGGGCCACCGCCATGAAGTTCTGCGCATAGCGCGGCACGTGGAAGCCCACCGCGTCGCAGGCGAGCAGGCTGTCCACGATCTCCCGCCGCCAGGGCAGCACGTTGAACATGTCCGGCGCGGGGAAGGGGGTGTGGTGGAAGAAGGCGATCCGCACTGAGGGCTTGAGCTGGCGCAGGTAGCCCGGCACGAGCCACAGGTTGTAGTCGTGCACCCACACCACGGCGTCATCAGCCGCTTCCTGCGCCGCGGCTTCCGCGAAGGCCCAGTTGACAGCCCGGAAGGTGGGCCAGTCCACGGGGTCGTAATTGTAGCGCTCCTTGAAGCCGTGGAGGATGGGCCAGAAGGCTTCCTTGGAGGTGACGTGGTAGAAGCTGCGCACCTGCTCGGCCGTCAGCGGCAGGCGGCTGACGGCATAGGTGCCGAAGCTGTCGGAGATTTCCACCACGCGCGCGAACCCCGGCTCGGCGGGGTCCTCCGCCTCCTTCCAGGCCACCCAGGCGGCGCGGTCGATGCGGCCGATGAGCGCCTTCAGCGTGGGCACGATGCCGTTGGGGCTCCCGTGCTCCCGGAGGACCGTCACGCCATCCTCCACCACCTCCTCGTAGGGCGCGCGGTGATAGACGATGACGAGATCCGATTTCATGAGCTCCCCTCCGGAGGCGTGGGGTGAAGGTTGAAGGCGGCGATGGCCTCCGCGATGCCGCCGGCGCCGGGCGTGCGGCAGTGCCGGGCGTGGGGCAGGGCCGCCGTCGCGTCCAGGAGCGCGGCTTCGGCGCCGCCCACCACCGCGCCGTGAAGGCCGGTGCGGAACATGGCGAGGTCGTTCAGCGTGTCGCCGGCCACCAGCACGTCCGCGCGCGGCACGCCGATGTGGTCGATGAGCGCCAGCAGGGTGGAGCCCTTGTTCACGCCGCCCGGCAGCACGTCGAGGAAGCAGCCGGCGGAAATCAGGATGTCGAGTCCCGACGCCTCCAGCGGGCGCACCGCCGCGGGATCGTAGGCGGCGGGGTCGTAGTGATAGGACATGCGGTGGCGGAAGGGCGTGTCCTGCGGCCGCAGGCCCGGCGCCCCTGCCAGGGTCTCCCGCACGAAAGCGGAGCGCGCGCCCCAGGCGGCCGCGATGGGCGCCTCCAGCTTATGGATGAAGGACAAGGCGGGGCGGCCCGCCCGCAGCTCCACCTGCGCCACCGTGGTGCCCACGTCGGCCACCACATAGTCGGGCAGGGGCACGCGCGGGCCGTCCCCCGCCTCGCCGGCGCACAGGGCGCGGATGAAGTCCGGATCGCGGCCGGTGACGAAGATGAGGCCGACGCTGTCGCGGTGACGGGAAATCCAGTCGTACAGCGCCGCGCGCATGGCCAGCGTGCCGCCCAGGAAGGTGCCGTCGAGATCGGTCGCGAGCACGAGGCGCCAGGTGGGCGCCGTGGTCGGGGATAGGACGCGCGCGCGCGTCACCGCCGTCACGGCAGCAGGGCCTCGAAGCGGCGCGTCACCTCGGCTTCGGCGGGGTGGGGGAAGGCAAGGTCGAGGGCGCGCGGCTCGGCCTGGATGGGCGCGGCCCAGAAGGCGGCGAAGGCCTCGCCGATGGGCCGGCCTTCGGCCACCACGGCGCGGACCATCTCGCAGATGGGCATGTGGAGGCCAAGGCGGCGGGCGAGGTCCGTCACCGTCACCGCATTGTGGCGGCCTTCCACCAGCACCGCCGCGCCGCCGAAGGCCTCGCCGTCGGAGCGGCCCTGGCCGCGGGCGAAACCGTAGCGGAAGTTGCGCGACTTAGGGCTGGAGCAGGTGAGCATGAGGTCGCCGAGGCCGGAAAGCCCGGTCACGGTCTCGCGCCGGCCGCCGAGGCGCACCGCCAGCTCCTTCATCTCGTCGAGCCCACGGGTGATGAGCGCGGCGCGGGTGTTCTCCCCGAAGCCGGCGCCCGCCAGCATGCCGCAGGCGATGGCGACCACGTTCTTCACCGCCCCGCCCACCTCCACGCCCGCCATGTCATCGGAGACGTAGGGGCGGAAGCTATGGCAGGTGAGGCTCGCGGCCATGCGGGCGCCGGGGCGGGCGTGGGGCGGCACGTCGGGCCCCGCGGCGCAGGCGACGGTGGCGGCGGTGGGGTGGCCGGCGGCGGTCTCGTCCGCGAAGGTGGGGCCGGAGACGACGCCGATGACGCGACCCGGCGCCGCCGCCTGCGCTACGGCCGACATCATGAGCCCGGTGCCGGCCTCGATGCCCTTGGCGCTCACGAACAGCGGCACCTCGGGCGCCGCGAGGCCGCCCATCCGCCCTGCCATCTCGCGAATGGTGGGGGAGGGCGTGACGAGCAGCACCGCCTCGGCGCCCTTGAGCGCGGCGGTGAGATCGGCGGTGGGCGTGATGCCGTCGGGCAGGGGAATGTCGCCGAGGCGCGCGGTGTTGCGTCCGGTGCGGGCGATCTCGGCGGCGCGTCCGGCGTCACGCAGCCACAGGCGCACCCCGCAGCCGGCGCGGGCCGCAACGACCGCGAGGGCGGTGCCCCAGGCTCCGCCGCCGAGCACCGTAAGCGTGGCGTAGGGCCTTGGCGTCAAGGGGGGCGGACAGGCGGCAGGCCACCGGGGCTGTCGCGACAGTGTGTCGAAGTCGGTCATGGGGTCCCCCTGTGTTGCAAGGGCGTGCCGCGCGCCGCGTGAAGCGGGTGGCGACGGGGCAAGAATTGCCCGGAAAGGCCTCCGTAGAGGCTCGATAGTTCAACGGATCATTGAATGTATCATATCTGCAACATGGAGCGAGTGTCAAATCTCGCCGTGACAGATATGGATATCGTCCTGTCTATTTGATGGCGTGATGGTGGAGAAATTGAAAATGCAACGTATATTTGTTTTTATTTTATAAATATAATCAAATATAAGTTTTTATAATTCATTTCGAATGATAAAAAATACGATAAGCATAATAATACAATATTATTACATTTATCGTACGGGCATTCCATTCATTTCTGCGGGGCGAAGGAAGCCTCTCGGCCCGTTCCGCCTGGGGTGGGGCGGGCTCGTCAGGGGCGGGAAAGCCAGTGTCTCCGGAACGACTTGGCGTGATGTTGGCGATGCCACACGTGGGCGCCCGAATAAAAGCGCTTCTTAGTCCACTCCACGCCCACCACATAAAGCACCACGATCCCCGCGCTTGCCGCCAGGAGGCTGGCGGGAACCGGCACGAAGCCGAATGCCTCCGCCACCGGCGGGATGAAGGGCAGGGCCACCGTGAGCGCCGCCACCAGCAGAGCGGCGGCGAAGAGGAAGCGGCTTGGCCGGCTGCGCCAGCTCGGCATATGCGTGCGCAGCACGAGGATCACCGAAAGCTCGGTGAGTACGGAGAGCACGAACCATGTGCTCTGGAACAGCGCCTCGCCGGCCTGGAACACGCCGAGCAGCACCGCGAAGGTGAGGAAATCGAACAGGGTGCTCACCAGCCCGAACACCAGCATGAAAACGGCGATGGCGCGGATGTTCCAGCGCTGCGGGGCGGCGAGGGCCTCCTCGTCCACATTGTCGGTGGAGATGGCCATGGCCGGGATGTCGGAGAGGAAGTTGTTGAGCAGGATCTGCTTGGCGAGCAGCGGCAGGAACGGCACCACAACAGAGGCGAAAGCCATGGAGATCATGTTGCCGAAATTGCCGGAGGTGGCGATGGAAATATACTTCAGCGTATTGGCGAAGGTGCGCCGGCCATCCACCACCCCCTGCCGCAGCACGTCCAGATCCTGCTTCAGCAGCACGATGTCTGCCGTCTCGCGCGCCACGTCCACTGCGTGGTCCACGGAAACGCCGGCATCGGCCACGTGGAGGGCGGGCGCGTCGTTCACGCCGTCGCCCAGGTAGGCCACCGCGTGGCCGCGGTGCTGGAGTGCGCGGATGATGCGCTCCTTCTGCTGCGGGTCCAGCTCCACGAACAGGCTGGCCTGCTCGGCGAGGTGCCACAGGGCCTCGTCGCGCATCTCGTTCATCTGCCGGCCGGTGATGAGGTGGCGCGTGTCGAGCCCCACGGCGGCGGCCACGTGGGCGGCCACGTGGCGGTTGTCTCCAGTGAGGATCTTCACGGCGATGCCGAGCTTCTCGATCTCACGCACCGTCTCGGTGATGCCCTCCTTCAGCGGGTCGAAGAAGAGCAGGAAGCCCTCGAACACCATGCCGGCCTCGTCGGCGCGGGCGTAGCCGGGCTGCGGCGGCAGCCGGCGGCTGGCGATGCCGAGCACGCGGAAGCCCTCCTCGCCGCGGGCGCGGAACAGCTCCTGGAGACGCGCCCGCCCGGCCTCATCGAGCGGCACGGGGCCGGAGGGGGAGGCGAGCGCGTCGCAGCAGTCCAGCACCGGGTCGAAGGCGCCCTTGGTCACCATCAGGTGTCGGCCGTCCTCCTCCACCACGATGGTGAGGCGCTTGCGCACGAAGTCGTAGGGGATCTCGTCCACCTTGGCGCCGCCGGGGCAGGGGCAGCCTTTCGCTTCCGCCGCGGCGACGATGGCGGCGTCGAGCGGATTGGCGATGCCGCTTTCCAGCCGCGCGTTGAGGGCGGCGAGGCCGAACACCGCGAGGCTCTCGGCACCCGCCGGATCGAGGGCGGCGTTGAATTCCACCACGCCCTTGGTGAGCGTGCCGGTCTTGTCCGTGCACAGCACGTCCACGCTGCCGAGGTTCTCGATGGCCTCCAGCCGCCGCACGATGACACCGCGCCGCGCCATGCCCCGCGCGCCGGCCGCCAGCGTGATGGAGACGATGGCCGGCAGCAGCTCCGGCGAGAGGCCCACCGCCAGCGCCACCGAGAACAGGAGCGATTCCACCACCGGCCGGTGCAGCAGCAGGTTCACCGTGAACACGAAGATGACGATGCCCGTCATCACCTGGGTGAGCAGGTAGCCGAAGCCGCGGATGCCGCGCTGGAACTCGGTGTCTGCCCCCTCGCGCGAGACGTGGCCGGCGATCTGCCCGAGCTCGGTGGCGCTGCCGGTGCGGGTGATGAGGACGGTGGCGGTACCGCTCTGCACCGATGTGCCCAGGAACACCATGTTCGTGCGCCCGGCGAGGGCGGCATCGGCCGCCACCGGCTCGGGAGATTTCTCCACCGGGAAGGTCTCGCCGGTGAGCGCGGCCTGGGAGACGAGGAAATCGCGCGCCGCCATCACCCGCCCGTCGGCGGGCACGAGATTGCCGGCGGAAAGCTCCACCACGTCGCCGGGCACGAGGTCCTCGGCGGCGATGGTCCGGGCCTCGCCGGCGCGGCGTGCGAGGGTGCGCAGCGCCAGCTTCGCGCGCAGCGCCGCCACCGCCTGGGAGGCCCGGTATTCCTGGAAGAAGCCCATCAGCGTCGAGCCGAGCACGATCGCCATGATGATGCCGGCGTCCGTCCATTCCCGCACCGACGCCGACACGACGGCGCCGAACACGAGGATGAGTACCAGCGGGCTCTGGTATTGCCGCAGCAGCAGGCGCAGCACGCTGGCGCGGCGGCTGGCGGAAAGGCGGTTGGGGCCGAACTGCGCGCGCCGGCGCTCCGCTTCCTCTGGGGTAAGCCCCTCGGGGCGCGCCTCTAGCGCGGCAAGGACGTCAGGGAGCGGCGAGGACCATGGATCAGTCATGGCGGGGTGCCCGGTTCGGCCAGCGGACGAGATGGAGCATCCTAGCGCAGCCGTGCGACCTCGGGGTGATGTCGTGTCGCGGCGCACGCCGACCGCGTGCGCCGGCTTTGCGCTCGATCAATGATCGCCATCCCCCATTGCACGGAAACTTCGGGATACGGCCCGGCGGGGGAGCCGGGGCCGGCGGCCGCCGGCCCGTCCGTGGCGATCCTTCCTGCCTTTGCCTCCGGGGTGTATCCTCTCGGCGCCGCAGTCCTGGATCGGCCTCGGTGACACCGAGGGAGTGCATCGCATGGTGCAACAGGCCGTCTCGCACGCTTCATCCATGGTGCGCCCGTGCGCCATCCCGCCGCTCGGCCTTCCCGGCGAGCTCGGCGTGCCCGGTGGCGCGCGGGGGCTCGTGGTGTTCGCCCACGGCAGCGGCTCCGGCCTGGGCAGCCCCCGTAACCGCGCGGTGGCGGAGCATCTGCGCCGCGACGGCCTCGCCACCCTGCTGTTCGACCTGCTGTTGCCCGCAGAGGAGGGCGACAGTCGAAAGATGTTCGATCCCCTGTTCCTGTCCGACCGGCTGCTCCAGGTGCTCGACTGGGCGGGCGGTGTGCGCGAGGCGCGGGGGCTGGCGGTGGGCCTGTTCGGTGCTAGCACCGGGGCGGCGGTGGCGTTGGCGGCCGCGGCCCGTTTCCCCGACCGTATCGATGCCATCGTGGCACGCGGCGGCCGGCCCGATCTGGTGCTGCCGGTCCTGGCCCTGGTGCGGGCGCCGACGCTGCTGCTGGTGGGCGGCGCCGACGAGGAAGTGCTGGAGCTGAACCGGCGCGCGCTGATCCGCTTCGGCGGGCCGGTGGCGCTGGAGGTGGTGCCGGGTGCCGGCCATCTGTTCGCGGAGCCGGGCGCGCTCGATCAGGTGGCGTTGCGCGCCTCGGCCTGGTTCCTGCGCCATCTCGGTGCGGGTGCGCAGGGGAGGGGGCCATGAACCGCTTTCGCGACCGCACCGATGCCGGGCACCGGCTCGCCGCCGCCCTTTCCGGCTATGCTGGGCGCGATCCGGTGGTGCTCGCCCTGCCGCGCGGCGGGGTTCCGGTGGCGCTGGAGGTGGCGGAGGCGCTCCATGCGCCGCTCGATCTCCTGCTCGTGCGCAAGATCGGCCTGCCGGATCAGCCGGAGCTGGCCATGGGCGCGGTGGTGGACGGGGCGGCGCCCATCGTGGTGCGCAACCGCGACATCATCGCCTTCTCCGGGGTGGACGAGGAAGCCTTCGAGGCCGTCTGCCGGCGCGAGCTGGCAGAGATCGAGCGTCGGCGGGCGCGCTACATTGGTGCGCGGCGCCGCGCGCCCATCGCCGGGCGGGTGGTGATCGTGGTGGATGACGGCATTGCCACCGGCGCCACGGTGAAGGCGGCGCTGGAGGCGATCCGCGCGCGCGGACCACAGGAGCTGGTGCTGGCGGTGCCGGTCGCGCCGCCCCAGGTCCTCGCCGCGCTGCGGTCGCTGGTGGATGACATCGTGTGTCTGCTGACGCCCGAGGCGTTCGACGCCATCGGCTATTTCTATGACGACTTCACCCAGGTGGAGGATGCCGCGGTGGAGGCCGCGCTCGCCCGATGCCCGGTGCCTGTGCCCGATCAGCGCGCGTAGAGGCCGGTGATGCGGGCGGTGTCGGCCGCCTGGAGGCGCGCGGCCCGTGCCACGTCGGCGGCCGAGGGCTGCAGGCCGCATTCCAGCCGCTGGGCATTGAGGGCGAACAGCTCGAACACGTAGCGGTGGGTGCCGTGGCCGCGCGGCGGGCAGGGGCCGCCATAGCCCAGCTTGCCGAAATCGTTGATGCCGCCGCGGATGCCGTAGAGCACCTGCCCCTCGGTGAGGCTGGAGAGGTTGGGGGGCAAGTCAAAGATGGCCCAGTGGTGGAAGGTGCCGCGGGGCGCGTCGAGATCGGTGCACACCAGGGCGAAGCTGCGTGTCGAGGAGGGCGCCGCGCTCCACTGGAGAGGGGGAGACACGTTCTCGCCGTCGCAGGTGAAGCGGCGCGGCATGGGCTGGCCGTTGGTGAAGGCCGGGGAGAACAGGCGCATCGAAATATTCCTCGGTGCCGTACTGGCAGGGGAAATCCGGGCGGAACGCCGTGTTGCCAGCGGCGGTCGGAGATCGGTGGGCGATCTCCATGACAGCCGCGCGGCGCTCCTGCAATCGGGAACATCACGTTTGAATGGGAACCCAGCGCGAACCGTCCTTCACATACCTCCGCTTCACCGCGGCCCAGGCGATGCGGTGTGCCGCTTCCTCGCGGCGGGGGTCGTCGAGGTGCGCGGCGAAGGCGGTATTGAACGCCGCGCGATAGATGTCGCACGCATGCTCGGGCAGGTGGTGCCGCACCGCCGGCGGCAGGTCGGCATTGCTCCGGTAGGGCATGGCGAATCGCGTCCCTACCGTCAGGTCATGCTTCGGCTTCGATGTCCTCGCACGAATAGCCGAGCTGGGAGAGCGCTTCCTCAAGGTAGTCCGAGAGCAGCGGTATGCCGAGCAGGTAGCTGGCGGTGCGGTTGTTGTGCGCCCGTGCGGCCTCGGCGTGCAGCTCGTCCCAGGTCGCGCTTTCGCCGTCGCCGCGGCCGAGCCAGGCGAGGGTGACGAGGTCCACCTGCTCGTCTTCGTTCAGGTCGCGGATGAAGCTGACGATCTCGCTGCGTACCGGATCGTCGGGGTGATCCTCCAGCACCGAGAGCATGGCGTCGTCGGCGGCGTTCGAGCCGGGATCGGGGTCGGTCACCGCGTCCTTCACGTCGAATTCCCGCGCCAGCTGCACGAGGAAGCACACCTTCTCGACGGGGATGGAAAGGTCTGGCGTTTCGGCCATGGCACGTCTCCTCGCAAGGTTGGCAGCGGCGTCCGCCGCCACGTGAACGTAACGCATTTTCACGCCGCGCGGGTTCCTGGGCGTTGAGCATCGTCAAACCCGGGT
The DNA here is from genome assembly GCF_043195015.1 of Xanthobacter sediminis. NCBI lineage: Bacteria > Pseudomonadati > Pseudomonadota > Alphaproteobacteria > Hyphomicrobiales > Xanthobacteraceae > Xanthobacter > Xanthobacter sediminis. The sequence goes on from NZ_JBAFWH010000002.1 coordinate 69,975, forward strand.
GCCGCCGGAAGCGACCACGACCACCTCCGCCCGTGCCAGCCGGCGGAACAGGTTGCGCTGGCGCACCAGGGGCCACCACTCGTAGAGAAAGATCTCCAGCGGGCGGGAGTTCGCCACCCAGCCGAGAATCACGAGGCTCTCCACCACGAAACTGGAGAAGGTGCCGGCTCCGAGCATCCCCGCCGCCTCGCGGGCGAGGAACAGGCACAGGGCCAGCACCGCGCCGCCGATGACCAGCATGCGCTGGCCGATGCGGAACAGCTCCCGCAGCTCGCGGGAGACTGCGGTGGCGCGCTCGCCGAAGAAGTTGCGGATCGCCTCGCCCACGCCACGCGCCTCCGGGCGCTCCGCCTCCTCGGCGGGCAGGTGGATGAGGATGCGGATGGGAGCGCGCACGGGCAGTTCCCGCGCCCAGCCGACGATGAACTCCTCCGCATCCGCATCGAGGTCCCGCTCGCGGAAGGGGAAGGGATCGAGCATGTTGAAGAGCTGGAGGACCCGTTCCAGGCGGATCTCGATGGCATCTTCCGGCTCGCTCACCGCTGTCCCCCTCGGGTTCGGGCGCACCCGCCGCGTGCGGCGCGGTCCTCAGGGCATCCGCGAGGGGATGGTGATGATCTCGCCGTCCACCGCGAACCTGCCGTAGCCCTGGTGGTGGATCGTCTTCGGCGCCTTGCGCGCTGGGTCGCGCCACGCTCTCACCACTTCCAGGATGAACAGGTTGTAGCTGTTCACCATGCGTGTGTTCACCACCCTGCATTCAAGATTGGCGAAGCATTCGGCGATGAGCGGCGCGGCCACCTCGGCAGCGGGCAACGGGGTGAGACCGAAGGCGGAGAACTTGTCGGTATCGGCGCCGGAGCAATTGCCGATGCCCACCACCTTGTGCGCCAGCTCCACGTCCGGAATGGCGATGACGCATTCCTTCGTGGCCTTCAGGGCGGCGTGGCTGAAATCGGCGACCGAAACCACGCAGGCAACGAGCGGCGGGGTGAACTCCACCATCATGTGCCACGACATGGTCATGACGTTGTGCCGCCCCCGGTGGCTGGTGGCGAGCAGCACCACCGGCCCCGGCTCCAGCAGCCCGTAGACCTCGCCGAGGGGAAGGTCCTTCACGGCCGGCGGCGTGCCCGCACGGGCACGGGCTTCATCTCGGCGGGACGCGCGGCGCTGAAGCGCAGGGCGAGGATGCCGAGAGATGCGATGAAGGCGAGCGGGACCAGGGACCACATGGCAATCTCCCTCCTGGGAGCTTGGCCGGAGGCCGCGCAAGAGCGACATCCGCGACTGGAATGAAAGCCCCGGGCGGCGCGCGGGTCCTTGCTCCCAATCAATTGGGGAGCCTCCTCGTGGCAAAAAAGGGGCTCACGATTTCTTGAGCGGAGCTTTCCGTAGCGGCAGACTGGTTGCCGCCTAAGGCTGGAGGCGGCCGAGCACGTTGCCGAGATCGTGCAGCCCGTGGTGGAGCCTGGGTTCGGCCGGGGGAGGGCCAGGGCGCGCAGGCGCGCCGCAGGCGCGGGCGGCGCTGGGGGAAAGATCGAACTCGGCCCGGAATGCCCGGCTGAAGCCCGAATGATCCATGAAGCCGAGCGCTTCGGCGATCTGCGCCACTGTCCGCCGTTCCCGCGGATCGCCGAGCATGGCGAAGGCCGTGAGCAGCCGCTGGCGCTGAATGTAGCGGGAGACGCCGCCCAGCTCCTCGAACAGCCGGTACAGCCGCGAGCGCGAGACGCCAAGTGTGCGGCACAGGCTTTCCGGCGAGAGCGCTGGGGAGGCGATGTTCTGCCGGATGATGCGTCGCGCCCGCTCCCGCAGGGTGTGGGCCACGAGCGCGCCGGCGCCGGCGGCATCGTCGGCATGGGGCGCAATGGCGGCAGCCACCAGGGCGCGCGTCGCCGCCGCGATCTGCGGCAGGTCCTGCGCGGAGCTGCGCGCCAGATGGCGCGCAAGGCTCGCCAGATGATCGGCCAGGATGCCGCCGAGGCCTTCCAGGGGCAGGTCCGCCGGGGCGTCGTCGAGACGCACGGCGAGCTGGGGGAAGAGGTCGCGCGGGAGGAACAGGCTGATCACCCGCTCGTCCGCCCCCATGCCGTGGAACGGCGACGCGAGGGAGCGCAGGCCGAACACGGGCGGGCCGCCAGCGGCCGGCGGGCACAGAACCAGGCACCAGTGGTCCAGCGCCGGTTGCCGCCAGTGCCGCCATGAGCGCACATAGCCGGCGCCCGGCATGGTGGCGACCGTCAGTGCCATGCTGCCGAGGTCCCACACCTCCTGCTCGGCCACGAAAGCGCCGTCCGGCGCGCTCGCCAGCGAGAGGTCCACCACCGGCGCCGTGAAGTCACGCCACGCGGCGAACTGGTCCGCCGGGGCGAAGGCGCGGGTGCTGAACCGTCGCGGCGCCGCAGGCTCGGCTTGCGCATGTGCCGGGCTCGGTGGGAGCGAGGGGATGAAGGAGGCCATCTGGTGTGCGGGAGTGTCCGGGGCCAAGCGGGAACGGTGATGCGCTGCAGGGGCTCGCACGTACCACGCAGGCGGTGCGCCCGTAACGCTTTCCGTTGGGATTGTGGTGCGAACATGGCTGCAATCGCACGATCACGCGGGTGTTCCGCGCGGCGTGATTGGGACGCACGGCACAGGCGCGGTACGTCACGCTCATGGCAAGGGGGGGCCTTGCGGCTAGATTCGCGGGTGTGATGCGTGAAGGCCGGCCGCGTTGCGGCGGGGAGGTGAGGCCAGAACGTCACCTGCCGCCTCCCCGAGGGACTCCCGTCGGATATCACCCCCTCCTGATGGGAGTGGCCGCCGCGTCATGAAGAGGCGCGGCACGGGGCTTGGCTCCGTGCCGCGCCCGCATTTCTTGAGGAGGTCGGCAGATGCTGTCCCGACGCGATATCTTCAGTTTTCTCATCGGTGCCGGCGCGGCCACGGTCGCCGCTGCGGCGCCGGCGGAGGCGCAGCAGTGGCGCCCGCCGAACCAGCGCTCCATGGCGCCGCCGATCAACCAGCCGCCGGCGCCACGCAGCCAGAGCCGTCCGCCGCCCCGGCGGGGCTACACCTGGGTGCCCGGCTACTGGTCCTGGAGCAGCCGGCGCCGCACCTATGTGTGGAATGACGGCGCCTGGATGCGCGATCGGCCCGGCTATCGCTATGTGGGGCCGCAATGGGTGCTCCGCCGCGGCGAGTGGGTGTTCGTCCCCGGCCGCTGGGTGCGCTGAGGACCGTCGGCGCCGCGGATCGGCCTCAGTGGCGAGGGACGGCGCCGCGCGCCGGAAGCCGTCCTTCCGTCCACGCGCCTTTGAGCCTCCGCGCGGGTGGGCCTATCGCGACAGCCCGGCGCGGAACACCTGGATGGGGGCGGTGACGACGGCGCCCACGGCGCCGCCCACCGCATCCACCGCGCCGACCGGTCCGCTCACGCCTTCCGAGATCTGCTGCCCGGCCACGAGCTGGTCGCCGATAAGGCGCACCATGTCGGCCTGGGTGGCGAACTTGGAGTGGTTGAGGCCGTCGCCGCCCTGCAGGGCGGTGAGATCGAGCACGGTGATGCCCTCCCCATGCTCCAGCCGCGCGGCATAGGCGGGGTTCGTGAGGTCCACGGCGCCGACCCGCTGCACATCCCCCGCGATGGTGCGGGAGAGGCTGAGGGCGTGGTCGTTGCGGGAAACGAAGATGGTCATCTTGGGCCGCTTCGGCCCCATTTCCTGAACCTGCCGCTCGAACACGTCGATGTCGAGATCGGGCGAGGCGAGGATCACGTTGCTGATCTTGGCCGGGATGCGCCCATCCTGCAAAGCGAGCTGGCGCAGCGCCTCCACCGCGAGCCACGCGCCCATGGAGTGGGCCAGCACCACCACTTCGTCCACATGGGGGCTGCGGGCTGCGGCGCCGAGCACGTAGGCAAGGTCGGAGCGCGAGAAATTGGCGCTCTCGCGATCGTAGACATAGCCCGTGATCTGCCCGCGCGAGGGCCAGGTGAACAGCACCGGCGCGAGGTTCGAGCTGCTGTCGTTCACGAACTGGGCGAAGCGGAACACCGCCGCGTCGAATGGCGTGTTGAAGCCGTGCACGAACACCAGCACGCGCCGCTTGTTGTTCGGCAGGCCCTGGAACCAGGGCAGCACCTGCTTGCGGGCGAGGGGATCGACCTGCGTCACCACGAACTCGCGCGCGGGGTCTCCCGGCACGCGGGTGGGCCACTGGATGGAGCCGGGCTCGCGATTGGGCGGAATGCTCACCACGATGTTGGCGAAGGAGAGGCTCTCGCCGCGCTCGCCGGTGAAGAGCACGCCCTCCACCTCCGAAGGCGCGCGGGTGGTGGCCACCAGCATGTCCACCTTGGATGAGCCCGCCTCCGCGCCCACGGCCACCGGGACCAGCACGCCCTCCGGCCGCGCGCAGCCGGAAAGGGCGAGCGGCACTGCGCAGGCGGCCGCGAGCGCCAGCATCCGTCCCGCGCGAAAGAAGAGGCCGTGGTTGCCTGTTGCCATGGTCGTGGGGCGTGTCCTGAAGGAGCTTCGTGCGTTCCTCATAGAGTATCGCGCGACGGATGAGAATGAACTTTCGCCAAGATCGGGCGGAGGCGGCGCCTGATGCGGCGAAAGGTGAAAAAACGCTTCATGTCGTTCCGCCGGGATGTGCGGCCCGTGACGGCAATGCAGCTAGATTTCATGCGGCCTCGCCACCGCTTGCCGGCTCTGCTATTGCGTTGCGGTGTGTTGCGGAAGGCGGTTTTTCCATGGGTGGGACGGCGAACGAGATTCATCTGCACCTGAGTGACGTGAAGAATTTCTTCCAGGTTCCCGAAATCGACCCCTTCGAAGGCGATGATCTCGACATTTCCGGTATCGATCAATTGATGGATGCGCTGAAGGCGCAGGGAGACTGGAAGCGCAAAAGTCTGCGTGCCGTGGTTCATCTGCCCGCCGCCGACGCGGGAGATCCGCGCATCGGCAACATGACGAAGTATCTGGAGCGCTATTGCGACAAGCAGATCCAGTATAATCGCCGCAAGATCGCGGAGCTGAGACTGGAAGGGCGCCACGCCCTGCGGGTGGGGTTGCTGTTCCTTTTCGTCTGCCTCGCCCTTTCAGCTGCGACGGAAAAGCTGGTCGGCTCGGAGTTGCTGGTGGGGCAAGTGCTGGTGGAAGGCTTCATCATCGCCGGATGGGTGGGGCTGTGGCACCCGCTGGACATGCTGCTCTACGCCTGGTGGCCCAATGCGCGGGACATCCGGCTCTACGAGAAGATCAGGTCCATGCGGCTCGACTTCGCATTCGATCACGAGACGGTCTGAGGCCGATGGCCGGGGGAAGGGGTGAACCATGCGGGTGTTGATCGCTCTGGTGGCGGCGGTGGCGGTTGGCTGCGCGCTCTATGTGGCGGAAGGGCTGTTCGCGCCCGTGGCGTTCGCGCTGTTCGTCATCGCCGTGGTGTGGCCGCTGCAGAGGCGGCTCCAGGCATACCTGCCGAAGCTGGTGGCGGTGCTGGTTACGCTCGTCGTCACCCTCGCGGTGGTGGGGGCGGTCACCTCCGTGGTGGTCTGGGGCTTCAGCCATGTGGGCCAGTGGGTGTTCCTGAACGCCGCCCGCTTCCAGCTCCTCTATGCCCAGCTCGGTGAATGGCTGGAAGGCCACGGCTTCGTGCTCGCGGCCGTGGTGGCCGAGCATTTCGACGTGCGCTGGCTGCTGCGCCTGTTCCAGGATGTATCGGGGCGGGTGCAGGGGCTGGCGAGCTTCCTGGTCTTCACCTTCGTCTATGTGCTGCTGGGCCTGCTGGAGGTGGACGCGCTGGCAAGCCAGCTCAAGGCCCTGGAGCGGCGCAGCCGTGGCGACTTCTCCGGCGCTTTCCTGCTGGCGGCGGGCGCTGACACCGCCCGCAAGCTCCAGAAGTACATGGCCGTGCGCACGCTCATGAGCGTCGCCACCGGCGCGGTGGTGTGGGTGTTTACCCTCACGGCGGGGCTGGAGCTGGCGCTGGCCTGGGGCGCCATGGCCTTCGCCTTCAACTACATCCCCTTCATCGGCCCGTTCATCGCCACCCTGCTGCCCACGCTGTTCGCCCTGGCGCAGTTCGAATCGTGGGAAATGGCGATGTTCGTGTTCGTGAGCCTGAACCTCATCCAGTTCCTGTCGGGCAGCTACATCGAGCCGCGCCTCGCCGGCAAGGCGACGGCGGTCTCGCCCTTCCTGGTGCTGTTCGCGGTGTTCTTCTGGGCCTTCCTGTGGGGCGTGCCGGGGGCCTTCATCGGCGTGCCCATCCTCATCAGCGCGGTCACCCTGTGCGCCCACCATCCGGCGACGCGGGCGGTGGCCGACGTGCTCTCCGGCCAGCCGGCGCATGAGGAGCATGCGGCGAAGGCGCCCGTGGCGGAGAGGCACGGGGCCTGAGGTCCCGGCCCCGCCCGCTCAGGGGCGGGGCGGCAGGCCGGCGTCCACCCGCTCCAGCAGGTAGGGGAAGAACGGGTTGGAGGACATGCGCACCAGCATGTCCACGTTCACGATGAGCGCGCCATATTCCCCCCGCGCGGCGATGTCGCCGAGCCGCACGCCGAAGTCGTCGGCGGGATCCGGCGTCAGGCCGTAGAGCCCGTCGGTGAGCGGGAACGGCAGCGCCACGTGGGACAGCGAATAGACATCGGGCGGGTAGGAGAGGGCGAGGGGCGCCACCTCCTCCGCCGTGGTGCCGGCGGGTGTCACGCGCACCTCAGCCTGGCCGGAGTCCGGGCTCACGTTGGTCACCACGGCGGTGCGGAAGCGGCGCGGGGCCAGCGGCAGCAGGCGCGCGAGCGCGGTGTCTGCGCGGGCGTTCAGAAGCTGCTCGAAATGGGTGTCGCGGTTGATGTCGAACAGCACCAGCTCGCTGCCGTTGTCTTCGAGGCGGGCGTGGAGTGTCTCGATCACCGCGCGCGTGCTCACCGTGTGGTCCAGCACCGACTGGAAGGTGAGTACAGGGGCGAGCCCGGCGAGCCGCCCATCGCGCAGGTGGCGGTCGATATTGGCCTGAAGCGCCCGTGTGAGCAGGAAGGACTGGCGCGCCGCCTGCACCGGAAACGAATTGTATTTGAACGGGTTGAACTCCGGGATGATGGACAGCCACGCGGCCTTGGCGAAGGCGGGAAACACCGCCGGCCAGCCCGCGATGCCGGCGAAGCGGGCGAATTGCGTGACCCCCACCATGGGCGAGATCAGCACGATCTTCTCCGGTGCCACCAGCTTCGGGTCGTCGAGCGCGTCGAGGGCGTGCATCAGCGCCAGCGCGCCGCCGTTGGAATAGCCGACGATGTGAATGGGCTTGCCGGGCCCCACGCGCCGGCGCGCCTCGCGCATGGCGAGGCGGGTGGCTGCGATCCAGTCCTCATAATCCGCAGCCGTCAGCCCGCCCGGCACGGTGCCGTGCCCCGGCAGGCGGATGGCGATGGAGAGGAAGCCGCGCGCCGCATAGCGCCGGGCCAGATGGCGCAGGCTGTAGGGCGAATCCGTGAGGCCGTGCAGGAACACGGCGGCGCCCACCGGGTCGCCTTCCGGCTCCAGCACGAAGGTGCGGTTGAAATCCTGCGCGAAGTGGCCGGGATAGGCGGGGCTCTGGGCGAAGTAGCGGTTGAAGCGCTCGCGGTCGCGCGGCGGCAGCTTGTCCGTCACCTCCATGCGCACCGCCTCGAACACCTTGTCCTCGGCGGCGAGGTAGGCGGAAAGGTCGGCGGTGGCCAGCGCCGCGCGGCTCATCTCCTGCGGCACGAAGGTATGCCAAGGCTCCAGCGGCGGTCCCCGCCAGGCATCCACCGCGCGCACGGCGAGGATGGTCGCGAGCACGATGAGAAGGCCGATGCTGATCCGCCGCATCCAGCGCCAGAGCCAACCGAGGATCATGCCGCCCTCCTCCTCCGCCTTGCCGCGCCCGGCGCGGCCGAAGGCGCTCTATAGCCGCGGGCCGTCCCTGCACCAAAGGACAATTCCAACGCAATGGTAATCGAGGGTGCCGCTCCCGCCATCGCCGCGCGCGTTTGGGATAAGCGGGACAGGGGCGGGACGCAGCGCTCATCCGTTCCGTACCGCTCCGGTGCAAAGATCGCCCCGACAGGTGAAGCGGAAACCGGGTGTGTCCGAATGAGCAGGGTGAAGGGGCCCGCCGGAGGTGCAGGCGCGCAGGGGGCGACTCTCGATGCGGCGAATCTCGATGCGGTAGTGCTGGAGCAGATCTTCCTTTCGGCAGGCGTGGAGAATGTCGCCGAGCGGCTGCGCCGCCGCCGCCTGCTGCGCCGCCTGCTGCGCCGTCCGGCGGCGCGGATCGCCAGCCGCAGGCTGAAGCGCAAGCGGCTGCTGCACCGGCTGGACCGCCAGGCGCTGGGGCAGCGGCTGCGCCCGATGCATCAGGAGCGGCGCGTCGAGGTGCGTCGGGCGCTCAGCCTGGTGCGGCCCGCCCGAGCCGCGCCGCCGAAGCCTGCGCCGCGCCAAAGCCGCATCGGCCGCTGGGCGCAGGCGGGATGGGCCGGCCGCGCCAGCCGCGGCTGGTGAGGCCGACACCGGTGGCTCCGGGGCTGGTCCCCACCCCTGTGGATTTCATCGCCGCCCGGTGACGGGATGCCAGCAGGCTTCCCCATGCTGGAGAGGGCTGGAGCATCGGCCGCGCGGGTGCGCTTAAACCCGCCTTCGGGCGGATTTCACGCCATTGGCTCCGGTCCACCGGAGGGCACAGCTCGCGCTTCTTTCATGCACCGCGCGGGTTTGACCGAAGGCTTATGGAGAGCGGCACGCGACAAGGACCCATGAACCCGGCTCGGTGAGCCGGGTTCATGGGCCTCTTCGGCATCAGAGCTGGATGACCTGCGCCTCCCGGCCCAGGGCGCGGGTTGCGCACTCCGCCACATGGATGTGGTGAGTGAAGACGATGACCTGCGTGACCGCCCCAAGGCCGGCGAGCAGGCGCATGCCCGCTTCCGTGCGGCCCTCGTCGAAGGTCACGAACAGGTCGTCCGCCAGGAACGGCAGGGGTGTCGCCCGCCGGGCGTGCTCCTCGATGGCGGCGACGCGCAACGCAAGAAAAAGCTGGTCCGCCGTGCCTTCGGAGAGGGCATCGACCCCGTGTAGCCGCCCCTCACGGATGGCCGCGAGGCGGGGTGGGTCCCTGTCGTAGTCGATGCCGATGCCGCTCCACCGCCCATCGGTGAGGGTGGCGAAGGCTTCCGCCGCTCGCGTCACGATGGGGCTCTGGTGGCGCGCGCGATACCGTTCGACAGCGAAGCCCAGCAACCGGGCGGCCACATGGGCGCGGGTGAAGCGCTCCATCGCGTCGCCCAGGTCGGCGATGGCGTCCTGCATGTCCTGGGCGGCGCCGGCCGCGCCGGCCTGCGCGGCCTGGGCCTTCTGCTCTTCCTGCGCCCGCGTGTCCGCCACGATGGCGGTGTCACGCGCTGCGCGGGCCGCCTCGTGCTCTGCGGCGGCCTCTTCCGCGTGGCGTGTGAGGGCCTCGTCGTCCCGTCCGGCGATCTCGTCGCGGATCTCCTCCACGGCGCGCGCGCCGCGCAGGCCGTCGAGGCGCTGCCGGGCGGCGGCGATCTCCCCGTCGCAGCGGGCCGCCTGCTCCAGCCGTTCCAGCTGCGCCGGCAGCTCGGCCGGCTGCGTCACGCCGGCACGGGCGAGCACCTCGGCAAGCCCCGCCTCGGCCCGCGCCTGGGCGGCGCGCGCGGCGGCGGCGGCGGCATCGCGCTCGGCCAGCTGGGCATCCGCCGCCTCGGCGCGGGTGCGGGCCTGGAGCGCGGCTTCGACCCTGCGCCGCAAGGCGCGCACGGTGGCGAAGAGGTCGTCGGAGGCCGGTTCCCCAAGGCGGCCGAGCAAGTCTTCCGCGCCCACGGTGAAGGCCCGCTCGTCCTGCTCGATGCCGGCGATGCGCCGTTCCGCCGTCGCGAGCTCGCCATGGAGGCTGGCCGCCTCGTGCCACAGGCCGAGGGCGGCGCGGGCCTCGTCCGCCGTCGCGCCGGGGCGAATGGCGAGGGTGGGGAATACCTCCGCCGCCTCCGCCGCCAGCCTGTCGCGCTCGGTGTCGAGGGTGGAGCGGCGCGCGTCGAGTTCGGCAGCGTCACGCACGTGGCGCTCACGATCGCGCCGCAGCTCGCGCTGGCGCTGGAAGGCCGCCTCAAGCGCGGCGATGGCGGCCCGCAGCTCCGCCATGCGCAGGGGCGCATCGCCCAGGGGCGGCAGGTGAAGGTCTGTCCGCAGCGCCTCGGCCTCGGCGCGGTCGCGCCGCGCTGCCTCGGCCTGCTGTGAGGCCTCGGCCTGTTGCGCCAGGAGGGCGTCGGCATCCTTGCGGATGCTGTCCACCTCGCGCAGCACGGGCAGGGAGGCCTCTTCCGCCGGCAGGCCGCTCGCGTTCCACAGCACGTGCCAGGCTTCCCGCGTCGCATCGAGGCCGGCCTGCGTGGTCGCCACGCGGGCGTCGGCGGTGGTGAGGCGGGCATCCAGCTCCGCAAGGTCGAGCTCGGTGCGGGCGAGATCGGCGAGGCGCCGGCTCTCGGTCTGGCGCTCGTCGGCCAGCCGGTCGGCGGCGGTGAGCGCGCGCTCGAAGGTCTCGGCCTCCGCGGCGTCGCCGGGAAGCACGGCGCGCTGGGCGAGGAGCGCGGGGCGCAGGGCGCGCCAGGAGGTGTCGCGGGCCTCGCGCGCGGCGGCGATGGCACTGGCCGTGGGGGCGGTGCCGGCGCCGTCGAGCACGCTTCGCCGTGCCCGGAGCTGGGCGCCCTGCGCGGCGAGGTCCGCGCGCTGCTCGCAGGCGCGCGCATGAACGGCCACCGCCTCCGCCACGCGTGCAAGGGCGCCTTCTGCGACCGCATGGTCGGGCAAGGGCCGGCGCAGCAGGTCGTCCGCCCGCCAGGGCCCGAACGGCAGCCGCGCGACATGGGCGGCCAGCGTCTCGCGGGCGGCGGCTAGGCGGCGGGCCAGGGTTTCGGCGGCGGCGGCGCGGGTCTCGGCACCGTCGAGGGCTTCGAGCCGGCGCCGGAGCGGAGCGGGGTCCGCCACCGGCGGCAGCTGTTCGGAATCGGTGTCGCGCTGGCGCCGTGCGAGGGAGAGCGCATCGGCCTCCAGCGTCTCGCGCCGGGCCGCATGGGCGCGCAGGCCGTCCGCCAGGGCCTCGGCCCGCGCCAGCAGCGGCCGGCCGGGCAGGCGGGCGCGCAGGGCCTCCACGTCCGGCAGGTCGAGCCCGGCGGCGATGCGCGCCAGGCCCACGCGGGCGGCGTCGGCCTCGCGTCGCCGGTTCGGCAGGCTCGCCAGCTTGTTCTCCACCTGCGCGCGCACCTCATCGCGCCGGGCGATGTCGTCGGCGAGGGCGAGAACGGCGTCGTCCACTGTGACGGCGTCGCGCGCGTCGCGGGCCTGCTCTGCGGCCAGGACGGCCAGGGCGGTCGTCTCGGCCGCGCGGTTGCGGGCGTCGAGCCGCGCGCGGGCCTGCATCGGGAAGGCTGTCTCTACCTCTGGCAGGGAGCCGAGGGCGTCGCGGGCGGCCTCGGCTGTCGCGATGGCGCGCAGCTCCCGCGCCGCATCGAGCAGGGCGCGGGCGCGGTTGGCGGCGCGCAGGGCTGCCTCCTCCGCGTCGATGGCCTGGGCGCGCGCATGCGCGGCCTCTTCCGCCTCGGCCCGCAGCCGGGCCACGGCCTCGCCACGCAGCTCGTTGTCCTGGCGGGCCTTGTCGGCCTCCTTGTAGCGTGTCACCGCCGCATAGAAGGGCAGGCCGGCCGCCGCACGGGCGGGGTTGAACACGGCCGCCGCGTCCGCCTTCATCTCGTCGCGCAGCGCCGCCACCCGGGAGAGGCCGGGCGCCGCCGCCACCAGCGTGTCGGCCAGGTCGCCGCCGCCCGCCAGCAGCTTGGCGCCGCCCTCGCGCAGGCGCGCCTGGTCGAGGCCGAAAATGGCGAGGAAGGCGTCCCGGTCGTGGGCGCCAAGGAAGGGGACGAGCAGGTCGTCTGGCAGCGGGGCCTCCGTCTGCGGGTCCACCAGGGTCGCCTGCCGGCGCTTCAGCCGGGCGAAGGAGAGAGGGTGCCCGTCCGCGCCGGCGATGGTGGCCGAGAGGCGCATGGACTTGTAATCGTGCAGGAAGCTGAAGCGCGAGCGCTCCTCGATGCCGAACAGCACGTCGCAGGCGGCGGAAAGGGCGGTGGTCTTGCCGGCCTCGTTGGTGCCCAGCACCACCACCACGCGGGCGGCGGGGTCGAAATCGAGCGTGCGGTCGGTGAAGCGGCCGTAGCGGTCGAGGCCGAGGCTGAGGAACCTCATGATGCGCTGCCCTCGCTATCGGAAAGCCGCGCCAGGACCATCTCCCGCGCCTGCGCCACCGCCTCTTCGATCAGCGCGTCGAGATCAGCGCCATCGTGGCCGAGGGCCTTCAGCCCCGCCTTGGGCGCGCGATCGTGCAGCTTGCGCAGGGCGGCGCCGATGTCGTCCCGCAGGCCCGGATCGGCCGCCACTTCGGCCAGGATGTCGCCGAAGTCCGCGAGCAGGGGCGCGGGCCGGGGCGGGGGCACCTCCAGCCGCACCGAGACCTTCTCGACGAGCAGCCGGTCCCCGGCCTCGGCGGCCACCGCCGCCATGTCTTCCCGCAGCTGCGCCGGGTCCGCGCGCAGCGCCGCTGCCAATGGGGTGCTGCCGGTGAAGGTGAGGCGCACGGCCAGCGGGCGGCCGTCGGCGCGTTCCACCGCCTCGGTGAGGGCGGCACGCGCGCGGTCCAGCATGTCCTCACGCGTGGCCGCGCCGGAAAGGTCGATGTCAACGGTGTCGAAGCGGGCGGCGTCGAGGGCCAGGGCGTCGAGCGCGGTGATGCGCCCGTCCTCCACCCGCACCAGGGTGGCACCCTTGGGCCCGGTCTCGCGCGCGTGGCGCCCCTGCAGGTTGCCGGGGAAGACGATGGCGGGGTGCTCGCTCACCACCTCGCGCTGGTGGATGTGGCCGAGCGCCCAATAGTCGTATCCCGCGCGCTCCAGGTCGGCCACGGTGCAGGGGGCGTACACTTCGTGTCCCTCCCGCCCGGTGAGGGAGGTGTGCAGCACGCCGATGTTGAAGTGCCCCGGCACCGGCGCCGGATAGCCGAGGGCGAGGTTCTGCGCCACGTGGCGCTGGGCGAAGCCGCGCCCGTGCAGCGCCACCTTCAGCTCCGGGAGCGTCACCGTCTCCGCTTCCTCCACCGAGAAGCTGTGCACGTTCTGTGGCAGCGGCAGCTCCCGGCTGATGACCGAGGCGGCATCGTGGTTGCCGCGCAGGATGAACACCGGAATGTTTTCCCGCGCCAGCCGTCCCGTCTGCCGCACGAAGGCGTGGCCGGTGGAGAAGTCCTTCCAGTCGCCGTCATAGATGTCGCCGGCGATGACCACGAAGTCCACCTGCCGCGCCAGCGCCGCCGAGACGAGGTTTTCCAGCGCACGCCGCGAGGCGCCCGTGAAGGGGGCGGCCTCCGGCCCGCGGCGGGCGAGGCCGCGCAGGGGGCTGTCGAGGTGCAGGTCGGCGGCATGGAGGAACTGGAACGAGCGGGACGACATGCGGGAATCACCGTGGCGCGCGGGCGCGGCACGCAAGAGTGCGGGCTGGGCTCCCCTCTTGGCAACCCGGCCGTGCTCCCGCTTGCCGTTGCCGCCGCGACCTTTTTCGCGGGAGGCGGGATTGCCAATGCGTCTTCCGCTTGTATGGTCGGCCCGCGCCCATTTCGCAGCGGTGGGTGTTGGAGGTATGATTGAACTTGAAGGGGAGGTCGGGCCTCCGCCGCCGGACGGGTGGCGCCGCCCCGGGCCCGGTCGCCCCGCCGTCGCTGGAGAACCGCCCATGACATCCGCCCTGCCGCCCACCGCCGCCGTGGTGGCCCACATCGTCGATGCCGTCGCGCGCGCGCCGCTGGTGGAGGAACCCTTCTGGCACCTCGAGCTTTCGGGCATCTTCCCGCAGGAGCTTTATGGCGCCATGCGCGCCGCCATGCCCGAAGGGAACGATTATCGCGCGCTGAAGGGCCGCAACAACGTGAACATCATGGCCGACGGCTCGGCCACGCGGGTGAAGATCGACCTTTATCCGGAGTACATCCGCCACCTGCCTTCCGAGAAGCGCAGCGTGTGGGCCCTGGTGGGCGAGGCGCTGTGCGCGGATGAGGTGAAGGAGGCGTTCAAGCGGCGCCTGGAGCCCGGCCTCAGCCGCCGGTTCGGCCCGCAATACATGGAGACCGGCCTGTTCCCGGTGCCCATGCTCACGCGTGACGTCGCCGGCTATGAGATCCCGCCCCACACCGACACCAAGTGGAAGGGCATCACCATCCAGTTCTATTTGCCGGAAGACGAGAGCATCGCCCATGTGGGCACGCGCTTCGACCGGCGGCGCGCCGACGGCGGGTTCGAGCTTGCCCAGCGCATGCGCTTCGCCCCCAACACCGGCTACGCCTTCGCGGTGGGCCCGGACACCTGGCACTCGGTGGACAGGCTGGGGCCCGAGGTGCGCACGCGCGACACCATCCTCCATACCTATTTCGTGGACAACACGCCCATGCTGGCGTTCCGCAACCGCGGCAAGCGCGTGGGCAACTTCCTGCTCAACGAATTGCGCAACCTCGCGGGCTGAAGCCATTCGAGCAATGGCGCGCAGCGGTGTTGCCTTCGGAAGTGCGGAACGGCGATAAGCTGAAGCGTATCCGGTGAATTCGCATTCGCCGGATACGCTTCAGGCGCGGCCCTTGGGCTGATCGGTACGGACGCATCGGCATGGACCCGGAAACCATCTGCGACCTGTTCAGCGCCTTCGGGCCGGTGCGCCTTCGGCGCTTGTTCGGCGGCGCCGGCATCTATGCCGATGGGGTGATGTTCGCGCTGGAGGCGGGCGGCCTCATCTACCTGAAGGCCGATGCCGCCTTCGCCGCCGATCTCGCGGAGCGTGGCTCGGCCCCGTTCGGCTATGTGGCGAAGACCGGCCCGCGCACCATCGCGAGCTTCTGGCGCGTGCCCGACGCGGCGCTGGACGACGCCGACGACCTCGCCGCCCTCGCCCGCCGGGCCCTGGAGGTCGCGCGCGCCGCAGCATCGCAGAAGGCCGCGCGGAGTGGCGCGCGCGCTGCCGGGGCCCCGCGCCGCCGCCGGATTGCTCCACCCGCGTGAGGGCGCGATCCGTCACCGCGCGGCGATACGGTGCTTGAGCGCCTGCACGAGACCGTCAGGCTCCGCCCGCGGCCTTAACGCGAGGCGCGCGAGGTCCGCATAGACCGCGGGCCGCGGTGAGGTGCACCCCTGCCGCCAGCCCTGCACGTGTCCCTGTGGACGCCCGGCGCGTGAGACATCGGGGCCTGCGAGTCGTCTCTCGAGAGGGCGCGTCCGGCGCGGATGATGAGGGGATCATCCGTCAGTCGACGATCCAAAATATGAGATATCCGAACCCGTCACCGCGCGGTGATGAAGTCTGCGAGGGTGGGGACCAGCGCCGCTGCCAGGGGCAGGGCGGGGTTCATGTAGGTGGCGAGGTTCGCGTCGCGCGCCGCCGGGGCGGTCTTCAGCACATGGTTCATGCCGGGGACTGGGACAAGACGCGCGGCGGGACGGGCGGCGGCGAGGCGTTCGGCGTCCGCCATGGAGATCTGGAGATCGTGTGTGCCCTGCACCACGAGCACGGGGACGGAGACCTGGGCGAGCGCGGCGGCCGGATCGAGCGGCAGCCAGGACATGAGATAGGGTTGGACACTCGGACGGTAGAGGGCGGCGAGCTCCGGCGGCACGTCAGCGGCCGGCTCTCCCCGCTCCAGGGCGGCGCAGATGCGGCCGGATCGCGCCCGCAGCATCTCGGGAACGCCGGCATCCTCAAGCTGGCGGGCGACGACCGCGCAGGCGGGCCGCCCCGCGCCGGCGATGAGGATCAGCCCATCCACCGCCGCGCGCCGGGCGGCGAGGGTCGCGACCAGCGCGCCCTCGCTGTGGCCGATGAGGAACACGGGCCCCGGAGAGAGCCCGGCGGCCCGCGCCCGCGCCGTGAGAACGTCGAGCCAGGAGAGGGCATCGTCCACATAGGTGCCGAAGCGCAGGTCCTCCTCGCGCCCGCTGCCGGCGGCGCTCGCGGCGATGCCGCGCTTGTCGATGCGCAGGGTCGCGGTGCCGCGGGCGGCGAGCCCGTGGGCGAGGAGCTTCAGGCTGTCATTGCGGGCGTGGGGCAGGTTGCCGTCCCGATCCACGGGTCCGGATCCGGAGAGGATCAGGACGAGGGGGGCCTGGGTCCGGCTGCGGGGCAGGGCCAGCGTGCCGCGCAAGGGCCCGTTGGCGATGTCATGCTCGCCAAAGGTTTCCATGGAGAGGCCAGGCTGCCGTAACGCAGCGGTTTGCAGGGCGGCCGCGGCCGGCGGGGCCACCTTGTCCGCGGAGGCGCGGGCAGACGCCGCGCAGAGGGCCAGGGCAAATACGAACCACGGCAAATGCCGGCGCGCCCCCGGAACGGTGCCGCTTACCCTTTGGGAAAGACGGCGCCGGGGGCGCGGCAGTTTTCAGCTCGCCTTCACCCGCACGGGGCGGAGCAGGAAGGCGGGCAGGTGGGACATGTCGGCGGGCTCGTTCACCGGAGCGCGCTCGCGGCGGGTGGGGCGGGCCTCGGCGGCCTCCTCGCGCTGCGGGCGACGGGGGCGCTCGGCGCGGGGCTGCTCCTCGGGTCGGGCCGGCGTCTCGGCGCGCGGCTGCTCCTTGCGGGGCTCCTTCTCGCGCTCGCGGCGGGTTTCGCCGCGCCCCTCCTTCTCCACCTTGCGCTTGCCGCGCAGGCGGCCGTCCTCGCGCTCGCGGCCGTCCTTCCGCTCCTTCTCCCGCGGCGGGGCCTCGCCCAGGGGGGGGCCCTGCCAGGGGATGTCATTGCCGATGAGCTTCTCGATGGCGGCAAGGGACTTGGCGTCGGCGTGGGTCACCACCGTGAAGGCGGTGCCGGAGCGCCCGGCGCGGCCGGTGCGGCCGATGCGGTGCACGTAATCTTCCGCATGGTGGGGCACGTCATAGTTGAAGACGTGGCTCACCGCGGGGATGTCGAGGCCGCGTGCCGCGACGTCGGAGGCCACCAGCAGGTTGGCATCACCGTTGCGGAACTGGTCCAGGGCCTTGATGCGGGCGTGCTGGTCCATGTCGCCGTGCAGGCACACGGCATTGAAGCCGTGCTTCTGCAGTGAGCGATGCAGCACCGCCACATCCCGCTTGCGATTGCAGAAGATGATGCCGTTCTGCAGGTTTTCGCTGTCGCGGATGAGGCCCCGCAGCACGTCGCGCTTCTCCCAGTCCTCCCGGCCGGAGGCCACCAGGAGCTGTGCCACCGTGGCGGCGGTGGAGGAGGGCTTGGCCACCTCGATCCGCACCGGGCTCGACAGGAACTGGTCCACCAGGCGCTGGATCTCCGGCGGCATGGTGGCCGAGAAGAACAGCGTCTGCCGGGTGAAGGGCACGAGCTTGCAGATGCGCTCGATGTCCGGGATGAAGCCCATGTCCAGCATGCGGTCGGCCTCGTCGATGACGAGCACCTCGATGCCGGAGAGCAGGAGCCGCCCGCGCTCCACATGGTCGAGCAGGCGGCCGGGGGTGGCGATGAGCACGTCAACGCCGCGCAGGAGCTTTGAGTCCTGGTCGCCGAACGAGACGCCGCCGATGAGCAGCGCCACGTTCAGCTTATGGTTCTTGCCGTAGCGGACGAAGTTTTCTTCGACCTGGGCGGCAAGCTCGCGCGTCGGCTCCAGAATCAGGGTGCGGGGCATGCGTGCCCGAGCGCGCCCCTGCTCCAGCAGCGTCAGCATGGGGAGGGTGAAGGCCGCAGTCTTGCCGGTTCCGGTCTGCGCGATGCCGAGCACGTCTCGGCGCGCCAGCACATGCGGAATGGCCTGGGCCTGAATGGGTGTGGGCTGCGTATAGCCCGTGTCGGCGACAGCCGCGAGAACCTTCTCGCTCAGGCCGAGTTCGGAAAATGACATTGCATCTTTTGGATGCGGCGGCGCGCCGCTGATCGAACGTCCCGTGCCGTACGGGCTCAGACGAGTGGTCGTCGGTCGGCGCGCTTGGATTCGACATAACTCGGACGACGGTTAGCACCATATGAAAAACAAACGGCATGTCAATGCGTACGTCAGCCTTCCCGTTTCGTCAGCGCAACGCAGGGCGGGGCTCATGGCGCGCATGCGGCGTATTGACCTGCCCGCCGTCTTGGAGGAGGGCTGTATTCCGCTCCCGTCCTGCCCCGGTTCCTCCCATGCCCTTCCTGCTCGTTCTCGGCCTCGCCACCTTCGCGAGCACCTTTTCCATGCGGGCCGTGGACCCCATGCTCAACATCCTCGCGGCCGATCTGAACGTGACGCTGCAGCAGGTGGCCATGCTGGCGAGCGCTTTCACCCTGCCTTACGCCACCATGCAGCTCGTGTTCGGCCCCATCGGCGATGCGGTGGGCAAGGTGCGCCTCGTGCGGTTCAATCTGGTGCTGCTGACGCTCGGCCTCGCCGCCTCGGCGCTGGCGACGGGCCACCACATGCTGCTGGCCGCGCGGGTGTTCTCCGGCGCCTTCGCCGGGGGCATCATCCCGGTGGTGCTGGCCATGGTGGGGGACCGGGTGAGCTTCGACAGGCGCCCCCTGGCGCTCAGCCGCATCCTGCTGGCGCTGGTGCTGGGGCAGCTCCTGGGCTCTGCGGCCTCTGGCTTCATCGCCGCATGGGTGGGGTGGCGGGAGGTGTTCGCCACGGCGAGTATCGTCGCCGGCGCGGCGGCGCTCGCCGCTTTCCTCGGCATCAAGGAGCTCAAAGCGAGCGAGCCGCTGTCCTTCGGCGCGTCCCTCGCCCGCTACGGCACGGTGCTGCGCAATCCCCTTTCCATCAAGGTCTACGGGGTGGTGGCCATCGAGGGCGCCTTCTCGTTCGGGGTGTTTCCCATGGTGGCGCCGCTGATGGTGGCCCACGGGCTGGGCGATGCGGTGGAGGCCGGGCTGGTGCTCGCCGCCTTCGCCATCGGTGGCGCCTTCTACAGCCTCGCGGTGCCGCTGCTTGTGCGCACCCTCGGCCTCGGCGGAATGATGGGCGTGGGCGCCGTGAGCCTCGGCCTGCTGTTCATCGCCTCCGCTTTGGTGCCGAACCTCGTGATGGTGGCGGGGTTGTTCGCCCTCGGCGGCTTCACTTTCTATATGCTGCACAACGTGTTGCAGATCCTCGCCACGGAGCTGGCCCCGGAGGCGCGCGGCTCGGCGGTGGCGCTGTTCGCGTCATCCTTCTTCATCGGCCAGGCGCTGGGGGCCCTGGTGATGGCGCAGGTCGCCGCGCGCGCCGGGGTGGAGCCGGTGTTCCTCATGGCCGGCGCGGTGTTGATCGCGCTCGCCTACCCCGCCTCGCGCCTTGCGCCACGGGGGAGCGCCAAGCCGGGCTGAGGCGGCGGGCGCCCCGCCTTCATGCCAAAGGGCCCGATGAGCTTTTCTCACTGGCCCTCTGGCCAAGCCCGCGCTTTGCTTGAGCGACCCGCTTGGCGCCGGTCAAAGACCGGGGCCGTTGGGATCAGATGTCGAGCAGGTCTTCGTCCGCGAAGGCGGCATGCTCGGAGATGAACACGAAGCGCGCTTCCGGCTTGTTGCCCATCAGCCGCTCCACGATGTCGGCGGTGGCGGCGCGCTCGGCGTCCTGGATGCTCACGCGCTGGAGGGTGCGCGTCTTCGGGTCCATGGTGGTTTCCTTGAGCTGGGCCGGCATCATTTCGCCGAGGCCTTTGAAGCGGCCCACCTCCACCTTGCCCTTGGCGGCGAACTCCTTCTTCAGCAGCTTTTCCTTGTGGGCATCGTCACGCGCATAGAGCGTCTTCGCCCCCTGCGTGATGCGGTAGAGCGGGGGCACCGCGAGATAGAGGTGCCCCTCCTCGATGAGATGCGGCATCTGACGGAAGAAATAGGTGACGAGCAGGGAGGCGATGTGCGCCCCGTCCACGTCCGCGTCGGTCATGATGATGACCTTCTCGTAGCGCAGGTCCGTGTCGCGGTAGCTTGATCCGGTGCCGCAGCCCAACGCCTGGGTGAGGTCCGAGATCTGCTGGTTCTGGGCCAGCTTGTCGCGCCCTGCGCTCGCCACGTTGAGGATCTTGCCGCGCAGGGGCAGCACCGCCTGGGTCTTTCGGTCGCGCGCCTGCTTGGCGGAGCCACCGGCCGAATCGCCCTCCACGATGAACAGTTCGGAACCGGCCGCCTCGGTGTTGGAGCAATCGGCGAGCTTGCCCGGCAGGCGGAGCTTGCGCACCGCGGTCTTGCGGGAGATCTCGCGCTCCTGCTTGCGGCGCAGGCGCTCCTCCGCCCGGTCTATGACGTGCTCGAGTAGCCGGCTCGCCTGGTTCGGGTTGGCGGCGAGCCAGTGGTCGAAGGGGTCGCGCAAGGCGCTTTCCACGATGCGCGCGGCTTCCGTGGTGGCGAGCCGGTCTTTCGTCTGGCCCTGGAACTCCGGCTCGCGCACGAACACGGAAAGCATGGCGGCGCAGCCGGTGGTCACGTCGTCGCCGGTGATGACGGCGCCGCGCTTGCCCTGGCCGGAGCGCTCGGCATGGTCCTTCAGGCCCTTCAGCAGGGCGGCCCGCAGCCCGTTCTCGTGGGTGCCGCCGTCGGGCGTGGGAATGGTGTTGCAGTAGGAAGCGATGCCCCCGTCGCCATCCGCCACCCAGGCCACCGCCCACTCCACTGAGCCATGACCGCCCGGCTTCTGGATGCGGCCGGAGAAGATGTCCGGATGCACCAGGGTGTGGCCTTCGAGGTCGGCGGCGAGATAGTCCCTGAGGCCGCCGGGGAAGCGGAACACCATCTTCTCCGGCACGCCCTCGACGCCCCTGAGAAGCTCCGCGTCGCACGACCAGCGGATCTCGACCCCGCCGAACAGGTAGGCCTTCGACCGCGCCATGCGGAACACCCGTGCCGGCTCGAAGCGCAGCGCGGGGCCGAAGATCTCGGGGTCGGGGTGGAAGCGCACCCGCGTGCCGCGCCGGTTGGTGATGCGGCCTACCTTCTCCACCGGGCCCTCGGGAATGCCCTTGGAGAAGCGCTGGCGGTAGAGGGTCTGCTCGCGCGCCACCTCCACCTCCAGGTGGTCGGAGAGGGCGTTCACCACGGACACGCCGACGCCGTGGAGGCCGCCGGAGGTCTCATAGACCTTGCTGTCGAATTTTCCGCCCGCATGCAGGGTGGTCATGATGACCTCCAGCGCGGACTTGCCGGGAAACTTGGGGTGGTCCTCCACCGGGATGCCGCGCCCGTTGTCGGTCACGGTGAGGTAGCCGTCGGTGCCCAGGTGCACCTCGATGAAGGAGGCGTGGCCGGCCACCGCCTCGTCCATGGAATTGTCCACCACCTCGGCGAACAGGTGGTGCAGCGCCTTGGCATCCGTGCCGCCGATGTACATGCCCGGCCGCCGGCGCACCGGCTCCAGCCCCTCCAGCACCTCGATGTGGGCGGCGGTGTAGTCGGAGGCCATGGCGGGAACGGCGGTGGCCTTGCTCCGCCCCGGCGCCTTGGCGGCGGCACGGGAGCGGGAGGCGGAGCCGAAGAGATCGTCGGTATCGGACATGGATCGTCGATAGCAGAGGGCAGGGGGCCGCGCACGCGAATCGTGTTCCGGCGCGACCGTCACTGGCGACATGATGGCAGAGCTTGCGCCGGATGGGAACAAAATAGAAACACATCGTGGCGCGAAGCTGAGCGTTCACCAGGGGAGGCCGGCGACCGCAGAGCGGACCTCCTCCGCCGGTTCGGTTAGGATCGGGCGGAAGCGGCAGTCCCGCCCGAGCGGCCTGGAGCATCATGGACCATCTGATCTTTCATCTCGCGGTCTCCCTCGCCATCGGCCTCCTGGTGGGGGTGGAGCGCGGCTGGCGCGAGCGCAAGGAAGAAGAGGGCAGCCGCACCGCCGGCGTCCGCACCTTCGCCTTGATCGGGCTGCTCGGCGGCGTCAGCGCCGCCCTCTCCCAGGCGCTGGCGAGCCCGGCGCTGCTGATCGTGGCCGGGCTTGCGGCCAGCGCGCTGTTCGCCGCCTTCAAGTATCGCGAGATGGTGCGTGATGACGACTATTCGATTACCGGCATCGTCGCCGCCATCCTGGTGTTCGCCCTCGGCGCGCTGGCGGTGGTGGGCGACACCCAGGCCGCCGCCGCCGGGGCCATCGCCGTCACGGTCCTGCTTGCCGAGCGGGAGATGCTCCACCGTATGGTGCGGCATCTCACCTGGCCCGAGCTGCGCTCCGCCGTGCTGCTGCTGGTGATGACCGTCATCGTGCTGCCCCTGCTGCCGGACCGGACCATAGACCCGTTCGACGCCATCAACCCGCGCCAGATCTGGCTTTTCATGGTGCTCACGGCCACGATCTCGTTCGCCGGTTACGTGGCGGTGAAGGTGGCGGGGCCTGAAAAGGGTATTCTCTTCTCCGCGCTCGGCGGCGCCATGGTGTCGTCTACGGCGGTCACCATCGCCTTCGCGCGGCGCGCCAGTGGTGGCGAGCCCGCGGGCCTGCTGGCGGGAGGCGCGGCGCTGGCGGCGATGGTCTCGGTGCTGCGCGTGCTGGTGATCTGCCTGCTGGTGCGGCCGGAGCTGCTTTTGCATCTCGGCCCGCCGGCCCTTGCGGCCGCCGCCGGGTTCGGCGCCTGCGGCACG
The DNA here is from genome assembly GCF_043195015.1 of Xanthobacter sediminis. Classification (NCBI taxonomy): domain Bacteria; kingdom Pseudomonadati; phylum Pseudomonadota; class Alphaproteobacteria; order Hyphomicrobiales; family Xanthobacteraceae; genus Xanthobacter; species Xanthobacter sediminis. Next base: position 92,579 of record NZ_JBAFWH010000002.1, read on the forward strand.
CTCATGATGCGCCGGGGCGCCGGCGCGCGGGGAGAAGCGGCGCTCGGCAACCCCATCGATGTCGCTCCGCTCGCCGCCTTCGCGACCCTGTTCGGCGTCGTCTCTGCGGTCAGCGGCTTTCTGCTGAAAGCGGTGGGGCCGGACAGCCTCTATGTGGTGAGCGCGGTCGCCGGCCTCGTGGACGTGGACGTGCCCTCGCTGAACGCCACGCGCCTCGCCGGAAACGGCCTTTCCATGGAGGGCGCGGCCTTGTGCATCCTGATCGCGCTGGGAATGAACGGGCTGGGGCGGGTCGTCTTCGCCACGGCCGGTGGCACGCGCGCCTTCACCGCGCGCTTCGCCGGCGCCACCGGTGTGGCCGCCGTGGCGGCGCTGGCGATGCTGCTGGTGACGCACGCGCTCTGATCCCATCGGCGCCGGTCTGTGGTCGGCGCCGCGCGGGCTTCGCTCGAACACCGTGCCCCGCCCGCATGGTGGCCCTGCGCGCGGGTGCCTCGACGCGGCCTTTCCGCTCTGGCTTCATGCCGGCGTGAGCATCGCCCTGACGAATCGCCCCTTCCTCAATGTGTCGCACTCCGCCACCGGTCGCGCCTGGCGGGAGCGGCTCGACGCGCGCGGCGCGCAGACGGCGCTCGCCATGGCCCAGCGCTACGGCGTGAGCGAGCTGCTGGCCCGCGTGCTCGCGGGGCGCGGCGTGGGGCTGGAGGAGGTGGAGACCTATCTCGACCCCGCCATCCGCACCCTGCTGCCCGATCCCGATACCTTGACCGACATGGCGCCCGCGGTGGAGCGCCTCGCTTATGCCGCCATGCGCGGCGAGAGCGTGGCCGTGTTCGGCGACTATGACGTGGACGGCGCCTGTTCCACGGCGCTGCTGGTGGGGGTGCTGCGGGCGGCGGGGCTCGACCCCCGCTTCCACATTCCGGACCGCATCTACGAAGGCTACGGCCCCAACGTGCCGGCCATCGAGGCGCTGGCCGCCGAGGGCGTGACGCTGCTGGTGACGGTGGATTGCGGCACCACCTCCGCAGAGCCGCTGGCTGCCGCGCGGCGCCTCGGCATGGACGTGGTGGTCATCGACCACCATCAGGCGAGCGAGGCGCTGCCGCCCGCCCATGCCATCGTCAATCCCAACCGGGAGGACGACCTCTCCGGCCTCGGCCATGTGTGCGCGGCGGGGCTCACCTTCATCACCGCCGTGGGGCTGGTGCGGGCGCTGCGGCAGAAGGGTCATTTCGGCACCGCGCGGCCGGCGCCAGACCTGCTGGAGGCGCTGGACCTGGTGGCCCTGGCGACGGTGGCGGACGTGGTGCCCCTGAAGGGGCTCAACCGCGCCTTCGTCACCAAGGGGCTCATTACCCTCAGGCGGCGCAGCCGCGTGGGCCTCACCGCGCTGATGGACGTGGCGCGGCTCGACGGGCCGCCGCGGCCCTATCACCTCGGCTTCATCCTGGGGCCGCGCATCAATGCGGGCGGGCGCATCGGCGATGCCGCCCTCGGTGCGCGCCTGCTGCTCAGCTCCGATCCCATGGAGGCGAAGACCATCGCCGCCGAGCTGGATCGCCTCAACACCGAGCGGCAGGAGGTGGAGCGGGCCATCGTCGTCGCCGCCGAGGCGGAAGCCCAGGCGGCCCTCGGCCTCAACGACGAGGGGCCGGTGGTGGTGGTGAGCGGCGAGGGCTGGCACCCCGGCGTGGTGGGCCTCGTCGCCTCGCGGCTCAAGGAGCGCTTCCAGCGCCCGGCCTTCGCCATCGCCCTCAACGGGGCGACGGGCACCGGCTCCGGCCGCTCGGTGCCGGGGGTGGATCTCGGCCGCGCGGTGCGCGAGGCGGTGGAGAAGGGGCTGCTGGTGAAGGGCGGCGGCCACGCCATGGCGGCCGGCCTCACCGTGGAGCGCACCCGCCTCGGCGAGCTGCGCGCCCATCTGGAGACGAAGCTCTCCGCCGACGTGGAGCGCGCCCGTGCCGAGGGCGCGCTGACGGTGGATGGCGCCCTGACCGCCGCCGCCGCCACTCCGGCGCTGGCCGAGACCATCGCCCGCGCCGGGCCCTTCGGCGCCGGCAATGCCGAGCCCGTGTTCGCCTTCCCCAACCACAAGCTCGCTTATGTGGAGAGCTTCGGCGCCGGCCACGTGCGGGCGCGGCTCATGTCGGGCGACGGATCGGGCCTGCGGGCGGTGGCGTTCCGGGTGGCGGAGGAGCCCCTGGGCCGCGCCCTGCTGGCGGCGCGGGGGCGCCCGCTGCACGTGGCGGGCACGCTGGAGCCGGACACATGGCAAGGCGAGACGCGGGTGTCCCTGCGCATCAAGGATGTGGCGGAGACGGTGGGCTGAGGCTTCGCTCCGCCCCTCGTTCCCCCCTCCCGGCTTCCCCCGCCTGGCCCCGCTGGCGGGCGATAGGCTGTGCGGCCATGGCGCCGGCGGGGCATGATGCGCTGCGGTGCGTCGATTCTGTGGGGGATGTCGTGCGCCGAATGTTGCCGATCTTGCTGTGCTTCAATGCCGGCTTCGTGGATACGGCCGGGTTCGTGGCCCTGGGCGGCCTCTTCACCGCTCATGTGACGGGAAACATCGTCACCTTCTCGGCCGCGGTGGCCGAGGGCCGTGCGCCGGAGATCGGGAAGGTCATCGCCATACCGGTGTTCGCGGTGGTGGTGGCGGTGGCGCACCTGCTGGGCCGGGCCATGGCGATGCACGGGCAGAGCGACTTCCGCATCCTCATGGCGATGAAGCTGGTGCTGCTGGCCCATGCGGCGCTGGTGGCGATCACCCTCGGGCCCTTCCTCGATCCCGATGCGCCGAGCGCTCTGATGACCGCCATGACCCTGGTGAGCGCCATGGCGCTGCAGAACGCCCTGCACCGCACCCATCTGAAGGACCTGCCGCCCTCCACGATGGTCACCGGCACCATCACCCAGATCCTGGTGGATGCCATGGCCCTGTGGCGCCCCCACCCGGAGACGGACCGCCCCGCCACCCGCGAGCGCCTGGGCCGCTTCGGCGCCAATTTCGCCGCCTTCGTCGGCGGTTGCGCCCTGGCGGCCTTCCTGTATCTGCTGCTGGGGATGTGGGCGCTGATGGTGCCGCCGCTGGTGGCCGCCGCGGAGATCTTCGCGCTGCCGCCGGAGGAGGCCGGGAAGGGCGCGCGGATGGGCTGAGGCGAGGTGCCCGAAACGAAAACCCCCCGCACGCCGGTCGGCATGCGGGGGTACGTGGCATCAGGGGCTCATGCAGGGGCCGGTGGGTGGTTCCCATGGACCGTCCGCGCGAACCCGGCCGGGCGCCCGGCCAGAGGCCGCGGCCGTTGGCCTCAGTAGAGGCCGGTAAGCCAATAGAAGGCGATGACGAAGAACACCGCCGCCGTCTTGATGAGGGTGATGGCGAAGATGTCGCCATAGGACTGACGGTGGGTCAGTCCGGTCACCGCGAGCAGGGTGATGACCGCGCCGTTGTGGGGCAGGGTGTCCATGCCGCCCGAGGCCATGGAGGCCACGCGGCTCATCACTTCCAGCGGAATGCCGTAGGCGTGGGCCTGGGCGATGAACTGCTCCGACATGGCCGCGAGCGCGATGGACAGGCCGCCCGACGCCGAGCCGGTGATGCCGGCGAGGGTGGTGACGGTGATCGCCTCGTTGATGAGCGGATGGGGAATCGCCGACAGGGCTGACTTGATGACCAGGAAGCCAGGCAGCGCCGCGATCACCGCGCCGAAGCCGTACTCGGTGGCGGTGTTCAGGCTGGCGAGCAGGGCGCCGCCCACGGCATCCTTGGAGCCGCCGGAGAACTTGCCGGCGATCGCCTTGAAGCCGAGCAACGTCACCGTGACGATGCCCAGCAGCAGCGCCGCCTGCACCGCCCAGATGGCGGCCCAGGTGGCCGTGGGCACGCTCACGGCCGCGGCGCCGGGCACCAGCGTGGCGCTGGCGGTGGGCTCGAACCAGGTGGGGATGAGGCGGGCGAAGATCAGGTTGGCGATGCCAACCACCACCAGCGGGGAAAGGGCGAGCAGGGGCGACACCAGCGGCACGCTCTCGTCCACCACCACCTCGTTGAGGTGGCCGGTGCCGTAGCCCTCGCCCTTCTTCTGCGCCTGCTTGCGGCGGAACTCCAGGTAGGAGAGGCCGACCACCAGGATGAAGGCGGTGCCCACAAAGCCGAGGATCGGCGCGGCATAGGCCGTGGTCTTGAAGAAGGTGGTGGGGATGATGTTCTGGATCTGCGGGGTGCCCGGCAGGGTGTCCATGGTGAAGGAGAAGGCGCCGAGCGCCACCACCGCCGGCAGCAGGCGCTTGGGAATGCCCACCTGGCGGAACATCTCCGCGCCGAACGGATAGACCGCGAACACCACCACGAACAGCGACACGCCGCCATAGGTGAGCAGCGCACCCACAAGCACGATGGACAGGATGGCGCGCGAGGGCCCCAGCAGCTTCACGATGGCCGAGACGATGGAGCGCGAGAAGCCCGAAAGCTCAATGAGCTTGCCGAACACCGCGCCCAAAAGGAACACGGGAAAGTAGAGCTTGATGAAGCCCACCATCTTTTCCATGAACAGGCCGGAAAAGACGACGGGAACCGCGCCGGGATCGGTCAAAAGCACCGCGCCGAGGGCGGCGACCGGGGCGAACAGGATGACGCTGAAGCCACGATAGGCCACGAACATCAGGAAGAAGAGCGCCGCTAGGCAGATGATGAAACTCATCGGCGTTGAATCCAGAAGGCACGAATGGAGGGAACGTCGAGTCTATATGCCTGTGCATGCACAGGCATGGGGAAGCTATCCTGCCATAATCGAGGCGGCGACTCGTTCCAGGTTGATATCCACCAGGATATTTACGATCTGGTAACCATGCCGTAACGGAACAAGGCCCGCGCCAGCAACCTTCCCATACGAAAACGACCGCCGCGGCGGGGCCGTGGCGGTCGTCGAGAGATCGAAGCCGGCGGGGCCGGGTCAGGGCATCAGCGCGATCTGCTCCAGGCCCGTCGCCTCGGGGAAGCCGAGCACCAGATTCATGTTCTGCACCGCCTGGCCGGAGGCGCCCTTCACCAGATTGTCCAGGGTGGACAGGATGATGGCACGGCCGGGCACGCGATCCGCCACCACGCCGATGAACACCATGTTGGAGCCGCGCACATGGCGCGACTGCGGTACCGCCCCGAAGGGGAGCACGTGCACGAAGCCCTCGCCCTTGTAGTAGGTGGCGATGAGATTGTGCAGGTCCTGTGCGGTGGCGCCGGTGGTGCGCACGTAGATGGTGGCGTAGATGCCCCGGTTCATGGGCGCCAGCACTGGCACGAACATGGGCGCCACCGGTCGGCCGGCGGCCTTGGTATATTCCTGGTCCAGCTCGGCCATGTGGCGGTGCGAGCCCACCGAATAGGCGTGGATGCCCTCCGAGACCTCGGAGAACAGCATCGCCTCCTTCGCAGAGCGCCCGGCGCCGGACATGCCGGTCTTGGAATCGATCACGATGGTCTCGGGGTCGATGGCGCCGGCTTCCAGCAGCGGCACCACCGGCAGGATGGAGGTGGTGGTGTGGCAGCCGGGATTGGCCACCAGCCGCGCCTTGCGGATCTCCTCGCGGTAGATCTCGACCAGGCCGAACACCGCCTCCTGCTGCAACTCCAGGGCGGCATGGGGGTGGCCGTACCACTGCTCGTAGGCGCCGGGGTCGCTCAAGCGGAAGTCGGCGGAGAGGTCCACCACCTTCACGGTCGGCGAGGCCGCCAGCACCTTGCGGATGACCTCCTGCGTGGTGCCGTGGGGCAGGGCGCAGAACACGAGGTCCACGGCGGTGAAGTCCACCGCGTCGATGGTCACGAGCGTCGGCAGGGGAAAGGGCGCGAACTGGGGGAACACGTCGGCCATGGACATGCCGGCCTTGCGGTCGGCGGTGAGGGCGACGATCTCGACCCGCGGATGGCGCAGCAGCAGGCGCACCAGCTCGGAACCGGTGTAGCCGGAGGCGCCGAGAACCGCGATCCTTGCCTTTGCTTCCGCCATCTTGCTCTCCTCGCCTCGCCGCACGCACATCGTGCGGGCAATCCTGAGGCGACGCTCTCTACACCCTTCCCGTATCAGGGAAAAGACAGCCGGCGCGGGTGCCTACGCCTCGATGCGGAACTTGCGGAAATCGCGGTGCTGGGTGGTGATGCGGCGTACGGTGCCGGTGGCGGCGCGCAGCACCATGGTGTCGGTCTCGATCACTTCGCGGCCGAAGCGCACACCTTTCAGCAATGCGCCATCAGTGATGCCGGTGGCCGAAACGATGCAGTCGCCCCGCACCATCTCCTCCAGCTGGTAGATCTTGGAGCCGTCGCGGATGCCGAGCGCCTTGGCCTGCTCGCGCTTCTTCTCGCTGTCGATGACGAGGCGGCCCTGCATCTGCCCGCCGATGCAGCGCAGCGCCGCCGCCGCCAGCACCCCTTCCGCCGCGCCGCCGAGGCCGAGGTAGATGTCCACCCCGCTTTCCTGCGGATTGGTGGTGTGGATGATGCCGGCCACGTCGCCGTCGGTGATGAGCTTGATGGCCGCGCCGGTCCTGCGCACCGCTTCGATGAGCGGGGCGTGGCGGGGCCGATCGAGGATGAGGGCTGTGATTTCAGAAGGCGGCACGCCCTTGGCTTCCGCCAGCGCGCGCACGTTCTCTTCCGGCGCCTGCGAGAGCGAGACGATGCCCTCCGGATAGCCGGGCCCGATGGCGAGCTTCTCCATGTAGACCGGCGGCACCTTCAGCAGCGAATCCGCCTCGGCGATGGCGATCACCGAGATGGAGCCCTCCATGTTCTTGGCGCACAGGGTGGTGCCTTCGAGCGCATCCACCGCCAGGTCCACCTTCTCGCCGCCGGTGCCGAAGGCCTCGCCCACGAACAGCAGTTCCACCTCGTCCTTCACGCCCTCGCCGATGACGAGGGTGCCGCTCACGGGCAGGCCCTTCATCTCGCGGTGGCAGGCGGCCATGGCCGCGAGGTCGGCGGCCTGCTCGTCGCCTCGGCCACGCAGGCGGGCGGCAGCGACGGCGCTGCGTTCGGTGATCTGAGCCAGATCAAGGGAGAGGCGGCGGTCCAGGGTCTGGGGCATTCTCTGGGCCAGGGGAGCGGCACACATGATTCGAAACCTCTCGCCTCAGTCCTTTTCGATGCGGATGACCTGCGGCAGCGAGCTCACCACCCCGTCCGCCTCGATGGCGGCGATGGCGCGCCGCACGGCCGCTTCCGAGGTGGCATAGGTGATGAGGATCACCCGCGCCGTGCCCTGGGCGCGCTCGCCCTGCGCACCGTCCGGGCGGCGCTGCACGATGGATTCGAGCGAGATGCCCTCGTCCGCCATGCGGCGGGCTATGGTGGCCGCGGTGCCTGGCTTGTTCACCACCGAAAGGCGGATGTAGTAGCCGCCCTCGTGGCGCTGCATGGGCGCGCGCTCGGGCTTCATCAGGGTGGCCACGGGCTGCCCGAAGGCGAAGCTCTTGGCGCCACGCGCCACGTCGGCGAGGTCGCCGACCACGGCGGAAGCGGTGGCGTCGCCGCCGGCGCCGGGGCCCACCAGGGTGAGGTTCACCGCGTCCGCATCCACCGCCACCGCATTGGTGACGCCGGAAACCTGGGCGATGGGCCAGTGCTTGGGCACCATGGTGGGATGCACGCGCTGCTCGATGCCGGTCTCGGTGCGCAGGGCCACGCCCAGCAGCTTCACCTTGTAGCCGAGGTCATCGGCAGCCTCGAGGTCCTCCAGGGTGAGCTGGCGGATGCCCTCCACATAGATGGCGTCCGCATCCACCTGGGTGCCGAAGGCGAGCGAGGTGAGGATGGCGAGCTTGTGGGCAGTGTCGAACCCGTCGATGTCGAACGTGGGGTCGGCCTCCGCATAGCCCAGGCGCTGGGCCTCGGCGAGGCAGGTGTCGAACGCGAGCTTCTCGTCCGCCATGCGGGTGAGCATGTAGTTGCAGGTGCCGTTGAGGATGCCGGACACCCGCTCCACCGCATTGCCCGAGAGCGATTCGCGCAGGGTCTTCACGATGGGGATGCCGCCGGCCACCGCTGCCTCGAAATGGAGGCCGGCGCCGGTGGCTTCGGCGCGCCGGGCCAGCTCCGCGCCCCATTTGGCGAGCAGGGCCTTGTTGGCGGTCACCACCGGGCGGCCGAGATCGAGGGCCGCCAGCACCGCGGCCTTGGCCGGGTCGTCCGCCCCGCCCATGAGCTCCACGAAGACGTCGATGTCGGGGTCGCGGGCCAGCGCCACCGGGTCCTCGTGCCAGCGCACGCCGGAGAGGTCGACCCCGCGGTCGCGGGTCCGGTCGCGGGCGGCGACCGCCACCACCTTGATGCCGCGGCCGGTGCGGGCGGCAAGGTCGCCTGCGCGCCGTTCGAGCATGCGGATGACGGCGGCGCCGACGGTGCCGAGGCCGGCGAGGCCCACTTTCAAGTCGCTCATGGATCGGACCGGTTCTTCGGTGGGAACAGGACGCCCGCGCGAGGCGGGCGTGATGTCTGGAGAGAGTGGGTGCCGCGCCGGGAGGGGTCAGCCGGTGGCGGTGAGGGGCATCACATTGTGGAGGGTATGGCCGGCCTGGTCGAAGAAGCGGCGGATGTTGCGCGCCGCCTGGCGGATGCGCTGCTCGTTCTCCACCACGGCGATGCGCACGAAGCCGTCGCCGTGCTCACCGAAGCCGACGCCCGGCGCCACCGCCACTTCCGCCTTCTCGATGAGGAGCTTGGCGAACTCCACCGAGCCCATGGCGCGGAAAGGTTCCGGAATGGGGGCCCAGGCGAACATGGAGGCCTTGGGCGAGGGCACCGGGAAGCCGGCGCGGCCGAAGGAGTCCACCAGCGCATCACGGCGCTTCTTGTAGGTCTCCCGCATCTCCGCCACGCATTCCTGCGGGCCGTTGAGGGCCGCGGTGGCCGCCACCTGGATCGGCGTGTAGGCGCCGTAGTCGAGATAGGACTTCACGCGCGAGAGCGCGGCGATGAGGCGCTCGTTGCCCACCGCGAAGCCCATGCGCCAGCCGGCCATGGAATAGGTCTTGGACATGGAGGTGAACTCCACCGTCACGTCCATGGCGCCCGGCACCTGCAGCACGGACGGCGGCGGGTTGTCGTCGAAATAGAGCTCGGCATAGGCAAGGTCGGAGAGGACGATCAGCTCGTTCTTCTTCGCGAAGGCCACCACGTCCTTGTAGAATTCGAGATCCGCCACGCAGGCCGTGGGGTTGGACGGATAGCACAGCACCACGGCGATGGGCTTGGGGATGGAGTGGCGCACCGCCCGCTCCATGGCATGGAAGAATTCCGGGCCCGGCTCCACCGGCACCGAGCGGATGACGCCGCCCGCCATGAGGAAGCCGAAGGCGTGGATGGGATAGGAGGGATTGGGGGTGAGGATCACGTCTCCGGGTGCGGTGATGGCCTGCGCCATGTTGGCGAAGCCCTCCTTCGAGCCCAGAGTGGCCACCACGTGGCGCTCGGGGTCCAGCTTCACGCCGAACCGGCGCTCATAGTAGCCGGCCTGCGCCCGGCGCAGACCGGGTATGCCCTTGGAGGCGGAGTAGCGATCGGTGCGGGGGCGGCCGATGGTCTCCTTGAGCTTCTCGATCACATGCGCGGGCGCCTCCAGGTCGGGGTTGCCCATGCCGAGGTCGATGATGTCCACCCCGGCATTGCGGGCAGCGGCCTTCACACGGTTCACTTGCTCGAACACGTAGGGCGGCAGCCGGCGAATGCGGTGGAAATCGGTGGTCATCTGATTGCTCCAGGGTGCCGCGCGTCTTGTTACTCCCGGCGCGGCGGACGGGTCTTTTAGCACTCTTCGCGGAATCAAGAAGCAACGAATGCGATGGTTCTGGGGCGAAGAGGCATGTGAGGCATCAATTCCCGGGTGTCGCGGCGGCCTGGGTGGCGGCGTCGGCCCTTGCCACGTTCGCCTGCGAGGCGCGCTCGAGGTCGCCCTGCAGCTTGGCGCGGTCGGCCTCGGACAGCGGCTGTGCGCCGGGGCGCGTGGTGGTGCCCAGGGTGGGGTGGGAATCACCCTGGACTTCCGGTACCTGCGGATTGGGCGGCAGCAGCGAGAGCGAGCCGTCACCCGAGCACCCGGCGAGGGCGCCCGCCGTCGCGAGCAGCGCCAGGGCGAGCGCGCGCCGCGCCATCGGGCCCGGGTGCCGGCGCGGGGAGGGGCGGGTCCGGTTGCAGGGGCGCATCATGGACATGAATGCACGCTTGTCCCTCGGGTTGTGGGCGGCCTCCGTAGTCCCGCGAGGCTCGATCCGGGTCCGTTCGTCCGCTAATATGCGCAAAAATCGGAAACGCGAAACAAGCGACACCAAAGTCCGCTAAAAAAGCGGAACACAACAAGGGGATGGCGGAATGTCCGCACGCGAGGGAACGCCCGACATCGAATTTCCGCAGGCCTTTGCGCCGCGCCCTTTTGGGGCGGGCGGGGCGCCTGCCGCCGCCGCGGAGCCGCCCGGCTCCGGCCTCCACGCCTCTCACCCAACGGTTGCAATTCAGGGATGCAGCCCCAAGGAGCGTGACATGACCACTTCCGCCGCCCCGTCCGCCCCGCAGCCGGAGCCGAATGGGGGCGCCCCCGCGCAGCCGCTCCAGGGTGCGCCAGCGGCCGCACCCGCGGCCGTTCCCGCCAAACCCGCGGCCCCGGCGGCGGAGGAGCCCAAGAGCCTCAACGTGGAGACCTTCGCCCACAATCTCGCCCAGCTGGTGGAAGAGAGCGGCAAGGCGGTGGCGGCCTATCTCGCCCCGCGCGAGGCGGGCCGCACCGACGATCTCGCGGACGACATCGCCGATGCGCTGAAGACCGTGGGCCACGTGGCCGAATACTGGATGACCGATCCCCAGCGCGCCGTGGAGGCCCAGACGCGCCTGATGGGTGGTTATCTCTCGGTCTGGGCCGGCACCATGAAGAAGCTCGCCGGCGAGAAGACCGAGCCGGTGGCTGCCCCCGATCCGAGGGACTCTCGCTTCAAGGACGAGGGCTGGCAGGAAAGCCCCATCTTCGACGCCCTGAAGCAGGCCTATCTGGTCACCTCCAACTGGGCCAACGACATGGTGAGCGAGGCCGAGGGCCTCGACCCCCATGTGCGCCACAAGGCCGAGTTCCTGGTGAAGCAGATCTCCAACGCGGTCTCGCCCTCCAACTTCGTGCTCACCAATCCGGAGCTGATCCGCGAGACGCTCTCCTCCTCCGGCGAGAACCTCGTGAAGGGCATGCGCAACCTCGCGGAGGACCTCACCGAGGGCGGCGGCACGCTGAAGATCCGCCAGACCGACATGAACGCCTTCGAGGTGGGGCGCAATCTCGCGCTCACCCCCGGCAAGGTGGTCTACGAGAACGAGCTGATGCAGCTCATCCAGTATGCGCCGACCACGGACAGCGTGAAGAAGACGCCCGTGCTGATCGTGCCGCCCTGGATCAACAAGTTCTATATCCTCGATCTCACCCTCGAGAAGTCGCTCATCAAGTGGCTGGTGGACCACGGCATCACGGTCTTCACCATTTCCTGGGTGAACCCCGACGCGCGGCTCGCCGCCAAGGGCTTCGACGACTACATGCGCGACGGCATCATGGCCGCGCTCGACACGGTCGCCATCGCCTCCGGCGAGCGGCGGGTGCACACGGTGGGCTATTGCGTGGGCGGCACCCTGCTCGCCGCCACCCTCGCCTACATGGCCGAGACCGGCGACGACCGCATCGCCTCCTCCACCTTCCTCACCACGCAGATCGACTTTACCCATGCGGGCGATCTGAAGGTGTTCGTGGATGAGGAGCAGCTTGCGGCGATGGAACGCAAGATGAAGAAGATGGGATACCTGGAAGGCAGCAAGATGGCGACCGCCTTCAACATGCTGCGCTCCAATGATCTCATCTGGCCTTATGTGGTGAACAACTACATGAAGGGCAAGTCGCCATTCCCGTTCGATCTGCTTTACTGGAACGCGGATTCCACGCGCATGCCGGCGGCGAACCATTCCTACTACCTGCGCAACTGCTACCTCACCAACAACATCGCCAAGGGCAAGGCGGAGCTGGCGGGCGTGCGGCTGGACATGCACAAGGTGCAGGTGCCCGTCTATTCGCTGGCGACGCGGGAAGACCATATCGCGCCGCCGAAATCGGTCTATGTGGGCGCAAACCTGCTCTCGGGCCCCGTGCGCTACGTGCTCTCGGGCTCCGGCCACATCGCCGGCGTGGTGAACCCGCCCGCGAAGAACAAGTACCAGTACTGGTCCGACGGCCCCATCGGGCCGGACTTCGACCTGTGGCTGGAAGGCGCCCAGGAGCACAAGGGGTCCTGGTGGCCCGACTGGCTCAACTGGTTCTCCTCCTGGCACCCGGACGAGGTGCCCGCCCGCGAGGTGGGCGGCGGCCGCCTCACCCCCATCGAGGACGCGCCGGGCCGCTACGTGCGGGAGCGCTCCTGAGCGCTCCGGCTCTGCGGGTCGGATCGGGATGATTGCGCCGCGTCCCCCAGGGGGCGCGGCGCTTTCTTTTGCGGCGGTGCGTTTTGACGGCCCGGCGTCTCGCCGGACGATGCGCGGGTGTGGGTCAGCGCCGGGCGCCTGTATGTCGCGCGCTGCCGGCCCGCGGCGAGAACGGCCTTGCGCGCGGCCCCGGCTTCGCCGACACAGGCGCCGCAGCGAGGTACCATGCCCCAACCGACCGAAGCCCTGACCTATTCCTATCACCCCCGCCTGGGCGGCGCCGGCGTCCGGCTCGCCTTGGGGGGGGATGCGCTCGAGTGGCTGGTGGGCCCGCGCGAGGGGCGCCTGCGGCTCGCCGATGTCGCGCGCTGCCGGCCCGCGGCGAGAACGGCCTTGCGCGCGGCCCCGGCTTCGCCGACACAGGCGCCGCAGCGAGGTACCATGCCCCAACCGACCGAAGCCCTGACCTATTCCTATCACCCCCGCCTGGGCGGCGCCGGCGTCCGGCTCGCCTTGGGGGAGGATGCGCTCGAGTGGCTGGTGGGCCCGCGCGAGGGGCGCCTGCGGCTCGCCGATGTCGCGCGCCTCACCTTGCGCTTCCTGCCGGCCAAGTTCGCGAGCGCCACCTTCGAGGCGGAGATCATCGGCCGGGAAGGCTCGCGTCTCGTCGCCGCCTCCGCCTCGCGCACCTCGCTCACGGCGGTGCAGGATCAGGGGCCGGAATATGCCCGCTTCGTCCGCGCGCTCCATGCCGCGCTGGTGCAGGCGGGCGCGACGGTGGAATGCCGGGGCGGCTACGGCGCGCCGCGGTGGTGGCTCATGGTGGTCCTCGGCATCGTGGCGGCGTTCGGGCTCGCCGCGGTGGTGGGGTTCACCCTGGCCCAGGGGCAGTGGAGCACGGCGGGGATCATCGCGCTGCTGTCGGTGGTGGTGGGCTGGCCCACGGCGGAAACCTTGGCGCGCAACCGCCCGCTGCGCTACCGGCTCGCCGCGCCGCCGGCCCATCTGCTGCCGGCATGAGGCGCCCCGGTGTTCTGACTGAACGCGGCGGGCATCGCACAAGCGCGATGCGGACGGACCAGGGACCCGTCAGCCATGCTCAGGGGCCCTTCGGCCTCACTCCTCTTCCGCCTTGCGCAGCAGGCCGGTGGCCACATCCGCGAGGCGCGGCGCCGGCAGGGCGGTGAAGGGCAGGGGCCGCGTGACGGCGATGGCGGCGAGGCCCAGTCGCGCCGTGAGCAGGCCGTTCACCACGCCTTCGCCCAGCTTGGCGGAAAGGCGCGCGGCGAGGCCCTGGCCGATGATCTGCTGCACCAGCGTGTCGCCCGCCGCCATGCCGCCGGTGATGGCCAGGTGGCCGAGGACGTGGCGCACCAGCCGCACCATGCCGAGGGCGCCGGGCCGCCCGCCGTAGAGCTGCGCCAGCCGCCGCATCAGCGAGACCGCCGTGTAGAGCACGAAGGCGAGGTCCACCAGCGCCCGCGGCGACACCGCCGTGACCACCGATACGTTCTTGGCCGCCTCCGAGACCATCTGCCGGGCGCGGGCATCGAGGGCCGGCAGCAGCGTGCGCTCGGTGAGGCGAATGAGGTCCGCGCCGTCGATGATGCCGCCGAGGTGGCCCTGAAGCTCCTCCCGCGCGCGGGCGAGGGTGGGCTCGGCGGCGGTGACGCGGAGCATGTCGCGGGCCACCGCCTCGGCCAGGGCGCGGTCGTCCTGGGCAAGGGCGTCGGCGGCTTTCTCGCGCACCTTGTCGAGATGGGCGAGGCGGGCAAGGCCGAGGCCCTCGCGCGCCAGCACGGCGACGCCCGCCGCCACCAGCGCCGCCGAGAGGCCCAGCCCCACATAGCCGAGCACCGGCGACTGGGCGTAGAGATCGCTCACCAGCCGGCTCAGGCCCACATAGAGCGCGAGGCTCGCCACGCCCCCCGCCGCGGTCCAGAACAGTCCGCCGAGCGACATGCCGAAGCGGGAGCGCCGGGTGGTTTCATTCCGCATGGGCACCGGCAGGTCCGCCTCGGGCGCGGGCTCCGGCGGGGCGAGGGCGATGTCGCTGTCCTTGTCGTCGAGCTTGAACACCTGCGGCCGGCGCGGGGGGCGCTGCGGGCTCACGCGGTCGTCGGTCATGTCCTCTCCCTGCGGGTCCCCGCCTCGATGCGGACCGCATGCGTGGTGGGCCTCACGCCAGCCGGTCGCCCAGCAGGAATTCGAGCGCCCGGTCGAGGCGAATATGGGGAATGGCCGCGGCCGCGCCAATGCCGGCCGGCGGGCGGAACCGCAGGAAGCGGAAATCCGCCTCGTCCACATGGGCGCTGGCGAGGCCTCGGAAGCCGGCACCGGAGGGATCGAACAAAGCGTCCGGATCGGCCGGCAGGTCGCCGGGGAACACCGCCACCTCCTCCTCCCCGTCGAAGAGGTGGCCGCCCGCCTCCTGGCCCCGCTCCGGGGTGCCCACGATGGCGTCGAGCTCGTCGCCGTTGCGGCGCACGCGGGCCTCGCGGGTGGCACGGATGGCGGCCAGCGCCACCACGTCCAGCCGCGCGCCATGCTCGTGTGCCCGCCCGCGCGCCCGCTCCACCAAGCGGGCAAGAATGGCCTCCAGCCGGTCGTGGCTCGAATGGTGCAGGTGGTCGGCCTTGGTGGCGGCGAACAGAACCTTGTCGATGCGCGGCCGGAACAGGGCGCTGATGAGGCTGTTCCGCCCGGTGCGGAAGGCGGCGAGGATGCCGTCCAGCGCCCGCTCCAGGTCGGCCAGCGCCGCGGGGCCGGCATTGAGGGCGGAAAGCGCGTCCACCAGCACGATCTGGCGGTCGAGCCGGGCGAAGTGATTGCGGAAGAAGGGGCGCACCACCGCGTTCTTATAGGCCTCGAACCGCCGCTCCATCATGGCCGCGAGCGAACCCGGCAGGGGCGCGCCCACGCCCGGCGGGTCGATGGGCGCGAAGGTGAGGGCGGGCGAGCCCTCGAGGTCGCCGGGCATCAGGAAGCGGCCGGGCGGCAGCAGGCTCATGGCCAGCTTCTCGGAGCGGCAGGCGGACAGATAGGCGGTGAAGAGGGTGGCCAGCTCGCGCGCGTCGCTCTCCTCGGCTGGCGCGTCGGCGCGGCGCGCCGTCACCGCCGCCAGGAACGGCCCCGCCACCGCCGCGCGGGCCGGCGCGCGGGCGAGCTCCAGGCTCTGGCGGGCGAAATCGGCGTAGCTCATGTCGAGCAGCGGCAGGTCCAGCAGCCACTCGCCGGGATAGTCCACGATGTCGAGGGTAAGGGTGCGCGCGGCCCCGCGCTGGGTGGCGTAGCGGATGGAGAGGCGCAGCTCGCTGACCCGCGTGGTGGAGGCGGGCCATTCCCGCGCGCCGGCCAGGGTGGCGAGATGGGCCTCGTAGGCGAAGCGCGGCACCGCGTCGTCCGGCTGGGGCTCCAGCTCGGCACGGGCGATGCGGCCCGATTGCAGGGCCTCGAACACCGGCAGCCGCCCGCCCCGGATGAGCGCGTGCACCAGCGCGGTGGTGAAGATGGTCTTGCCCGCCCGCGACAGGCCGGTGACGCCGAGCCGCAGCGTGGGGTGGGCGAGGCCCTCAACCCGGTCGGCCAGGGTCGCGAGCGCGATGCGTGCGTCCTCGACGGCTCGGGTGAAGGGCGCCATCGGCTCAGGCGCCTCCCATCAGGTCGCGTGGGACGATGAATCGGTCGAGGCGGCCGCTGGCCGGGGTGGCGGCGCTCCAGTCGTCCACCGGCAGGTCGATGACGGCCAGCCCCCCGGTGGGGAATTTCTCCGACAGGCGCTGGAGATCGGGCGCGGCGCCGCTGGCAATGAGGCTCGCCGCCAGCTCCTCCATGCCGGGATTGTGGCCCACCAGCATGAGGGTGTGGATCTGCCGGGGCTGCTCGCGCACCACGGAGAGCAGGCGGGCGGCGCTGGCCTCGTAGATGCGTGGCTCGCTCGCCACGGTGGGCACCGGCGGCATCTGCCCGCACACCAGTTCCCAGGTCTCGCGGGTGCGGCGGGCGGGGGAGACGAGCACGCGGTCGGCGGTGAGCCCCTGCTGGGCCATGTAGGCCCCCAGGCGGGGCGCTGCGCCGCGGCCGCGCGGGGCCAGCGGGCGTTCCTGGTCCGCCACGCCGTTGGGCCAGTCGGACTTCACGTGACGCAGCAGGATGAGACGGCGCATGAGATGACCAGGCTGCTTCAAGACGGGCCCCTTATGCCGGGCTCGATGCCGCATCGCAACCCGCACGCTGACGCGCCGCCGCGTCGCGCCCGCCGCCGGGCGGTATCTCACGGCCATGCCAGGGCTTTTCGTCGCGGCGGAAACGTATTTTCAAAGCTGTCGGCGCAGATTTGGGGCAGACTTGCCCGAGCGGGCTCCCCTTCGGCGGGGCCTCCGCCCGTGCCGCTCGATTCCGCAAGGCGCCGCAGCGGGTGCCATGACATGACGGATGCCATGACATGACAGGACCCACGACCAGAAACACCCCTCAGCCGGCCGCAGCGCCCGCGCGGGACGCTGCCCTCACCCCCACCCGCGACTGCGATGTGTGCGTGGTGGGGGACGATGCCGCGGGCCTTCTCATCGCCTGCGACCTTGCTGCGCGCGGCCAGGAGGTGGTGCTTTTCCCGACCCCCGGTGAGGCGCCGGCGCTCGGCCTCGATGCGTCGCTTTCGCCGGGGTTCGCCCTTCCGGCCCGTGATCTGGTGGCGCAGGTGGGCGCCGTCGATGCGGCGGAGCTCCTTGCCCTTTCCGTGGAGGCCGCGCAGCGCGGGGTGCTGCTGGCGCAGGAAGCGGGCCTCGCCATCGGCCCCAAGGGGCGGCTGAAGGTGGCGCGGGCCCACGCGGCCGGGCAGCTCGCCGCCGAGCATGAGGCGCTCCAGGGGCTGGCGCCTGATTCGAGCGTGCTGCTCGGCACCGCCGACGTGGCCGGCCTGCTGGGCACGACGGCCTTCACGGCCGCGCTCGGCCTCGCGCCCGCGCACCGGCTGGACGCCGCCGCCTTCCGCGCGGTGCTGGCGGCCGCGGCGGCGGAAGGCGAGCTCGCCATCATGCCCGCCACCCAGGCGCTCTCGGCCGATGTGCACGGGCTGCGCAAATATGTGACCGCGCCGGGGGTGCGGGTGCGGGCGTTCCATGTGGTGTTCAGCGGCGGCGCGGCCCTGAGCCGCGTGGCGCCGGAGCTGGCGCCGAGCCTGGTGCCCACGCCCTGGGTCTGCGGCCGCTTCCATGTGGCGGGCGCCGATGCCGCCTTTCCAGGACTTGCGGAGGAGGTGGGGGGCACGGGCCTGCGCTGGCACTGGGATGGGGAGCGCCTCTCCCTCGCTGCCGAGACGGCGACGCGGGTGGCCGGGCGCGCCGCCGCCGCCCGCATCCTGCGCCGCCACGGCGCCGCCGTCGCTCCCGGCATCCAGGAGGTGCCCGGCGAAGAGGCGCGCGGTCTTGTCCTTTCGCAGGCCCGCCGCCGGATGCCGCTGATCCAGGAAGGGCCGAAGGGCGTGTGGTATTGCGTCACGCCGGGCGTCGACGCGCTCACCCATGCCATCATGGGGGCCGACCTCGTGGTGCGCGCCATTGCCGACCATGACGACCGCATCCGCCTGCTCGGCCCGTTCGGGCTGGAGCCGGCGGAGACGCGGCCGGTGCCCCCTCTGGGCCGGATGGCCGACTATTGGCGCAGGCACGTGGCCGACGGGCTGCCCGGCCCGGCGGATGCCGCGGTACCGGGCGCGCCTGCGCCGGGTGGCGGGTCTGCGGGAATCGGCTCCATGGTGGCGGCCTTCTGGCGGCGCTGCGCGCGTGTGGCTGCGCGGCTGGTCGGCGACGCCGAAAGCGCCTCCCGCGAGTGATTCCGGGCACGCTGTGGTTTCGCGTGGGTGCTCCAGCTCTGGCCAATTTTGTGCCGGGGATACGCCCCGAAGGGCGCCGGCTGGCGCGCCGTGCGGCGACAAGATGCTGGACCTGCCGCGTGAGCGGCGAATAGGAGGTGAACGGAGGAAGCGGCTACCCTAAGGCGAAATTTACGGACTGCACGTAGCGTGCCCTGCGGGAACCGGCGATCTGCCCGCCCCGGGGGGCTTGATAATCCGCCTTCGCAGGGCGGGGATCGTTTGTTAGACACGAGTGGACTTCGACACGAGCGGAAATGGCGAACCCGGCGAGATCTTCTGGTACCTTCCGTCTGCGCCCGGTGGCCCTGGCCGCGGTGATGACGGCGCTCGGGGTGCTGCCGGCGAAGGCCGACGAGGGCGGCCTGTTCGACCCCATCATCAACTTCTTCAATCCGAATCGCGAGACGGCCGAGGACGGCCCCGCCATCGACGCCGTGCCCTACACCATCGACATCGAGGTGGTGAACGCCGACCGCAGCGTGCGCAGCGCGGTGCTCGACGCCTCTAACCTGGAGAGCCTGAAGTCGCGCCCGCCCGCCGGCGCCGCCGGCCTCGTACGTCGGGTGACGGCCGACCGCGAGCGCATCATCGCCGCGCTCTATGCCAACGGCTATTACGGCGGCACCATGGAGATCACCATCTCCGGCAACCGCCTGGACACGCCCAACATCTTCGACATCGTGGAGGCGAGCCGCGCGCGCGGCCCGGTGCCGGTGAAGATCGTGGTGGACCCCGGCCCCCCCTTCACCTTCGGCACCGTGCGCATCCTCGACGCCGCCACGCGGCAGCCGCTCGCGGATGCGCCCTCCCTGCGCCTGCTGCGCCTGGAGCCCGGCCAGCCCGCGCGCGCCGACGCCATCGTCGGGGCCGAGGCCACCTTGTCCAATCACTGGCGTGACGCCGGCTACCCCTTCGCCAAGGTGGCTGACAAGCAGGTGGTGGCGGACCATGCCGACAACCGCCTCAACGTGACGCTGCTGGTTTCCCTCGGCCGACAGGCCACCTTCGGCGACTTCACGGTGACGGGGGCGGACTTCCTGCCGCCCGGCTTCATCGAGGACCGCATCGAGATCCGGCCCGGCGAGCCCTTCTCGCCGGAGCGCCTCGCGGCGCTGCGCCGGCGGCTCTCCAAGATCGACGCCATATCCGGCGTGCGCATCCGCGAGGCGGACCACCTGAACGCGCGGGGCGCGCTGCCCATCACCATCGAGGTGACGCCGCGGGCGCCGCGCTTCTTCGGTTTCTCAGCGAAGTATTCCAACACCGACGGTTCCTCGCTGAACGCCTATTGGGGCCATCGCAACCTGTTCGGCGGGGGCGAGACCCTGCGCCTCGATTCCAGCGTCTCCTGGTTCGGCCAGAAGTCCGAGGCGGTGCCGGATGCGGACCCGTTCGGCTACCGGCTCGCCGCCACCTTCACCAAGCCCGGCATCATCACCTCCGCCGACGATCTTGTGGCCGAGGCGGCGGTGCTGCGCGAGGTGACGAACGCCTATGTGCGCGAGGGCGTCACCCTCGTCACCGGCATCCGGCGCCGGTTCAACGACCAGTTCTCGGCCCAGGTGGGTATCGATTTCGAGGATTCCAACGTCCAGGACGCCGACACCAAGGGCGACTATTTCATCCTCGGCGTGCCCGTGGACTTCAACTTCGACAGCACCGATTCCTCGCTCGACCCCTCACGTGGCATGCGCTTCGCGGCCACCGTGGAGCCCTTCGCCTACCTGGGCGAGAGCGGCGCCGGGCCGGTGATGGCCAAGGCCACCCTTTCCGCCTACCACGCCTTCGACGAGGAGAAGCGCTACATCATTGCCGGGCGGGTCTCCACCGGCGGCTACGTCGGCGCCGATCTCCAGGACGTGCCCGCCCAGCGGCGCTTCTACGTGGGCGGCGGCGGCTCCCTGCGCGGCTACGACTACCAGTCCGCGAGCCCGCGCAACGCGCGCGGCGTCATCATCGGCGGCCTCTCCTTCTTCGAGGCGTCGGCCGAGATGCGCGTGCGCATCACCGACACCATCGGCATCGTGCCCTTCCTCGACATGGGCTCGGCCTACGCCACCGAATATCCCGACTTCAGCCAGATGAAATATTCCGCCGGCATCGGCCTGCGCTACTACACGGCCATCGGGCCGCTGCGGCTCGATCTCGCCATTCCGCTCAATCCGGGACCCGACGACGGCTCGTACGGCGTCTATGTCAGCTTGGGGCAGGCGTTCTGATGGCGGCGCGCGGCATATCCTCCCTTCTCCTGCGTGGCGCCGGCTATGCCCTGGCCGCCGTGGCGGTGATCCTCATCGCCCTGTTCGGGGGGCTGCAGACCGGGCCGGGCAAGACGCTGCTCGCCCGCGTGGCCTCTTCGCTCGCCTCCGTCTCCGGGCTCACGGTGTCCATCACCGACATCCGCGGCGGCGTGCCGTGGGATATGAGCATCGGCCGCGTCGCGGTGGCGGATGGCAAGGGGCCGGTGGCGGAAGTGGAGGCGCTGCGCCTCTCCTGGCATCCGCTCTCCCTGCTGTCCGGCGTGGTGAACGTGGAGGCGCTGGAGGCGCGCCGCATCGCGGTGGAGCGCCTGCCCGAGCTGCCGCCCACCCAGAGCGCGCCGGCCAAGAGCACGCCCACTAAGCCGGCGTCCGGCGGTTCCTCCTTCATGATGCCGGTGCGGCTCGGCCGGCTGGCGGTGGAGGACATCTCCCTCGGCGCGCCTGTGCTCGGCCATGCGGCGCAGCTCTCGCTCACCGCCTCGGCCGACCTGATGGCGGCGGGCAAGGGCCTTGCGGCCGATTTCGCCGTCGAGCGCAGGGATGCGCCGGGCACTGTGAAGGGCCGGGTGCATTACACGCCGGACAACCGCATCCTCGATGTGGACATCGCTGCCAGCGAGCCGGCCGGGGGCCTCGTCGCCCGCGCCGCCGGCATGGAGGGGCTGCCGCCCCTGGACGCGCGCGTGAGCGGCAAGGGGCCCATCGACGCCTGGGACGGCCGGCTCTCCCTTTCCGCCGGCGACGTGGCGCAGGTGACGGGCGCCGCCGGAGTGCGCGCGGTGGGCAGTGGCCATCGCGTCAATGTCGCGCTCGACGCCGACGTCTCGAAGCTGCTGCCGCCGGCCGTGGCTCCTCTTCTGGAGGAGCGCACCGAGATTTCCGCCACCGCGCTCGTGGAAGCCGCCGGCCCGGTGGAGGTGGAGACCCTCACCGTGCGCGCCACCGGCTTCGGCGTCGCCGCCAAGGGCAGGGTGGATGCCGAGGGCGCCTCCACCGACCTGGCCTTCAGCGCCGTGGCGGGAGATGCGGACCGCTTCCAGAAGCTGGCGCCGGGCGTCGGCTGGAAATCGGTGAAGCTCGAGGGCGGACTCAAGGGCCTGCTGGCCACGCCCGCCCTTTCGGCCCGTCTCGATGCCGCCGGCCTCTCTGGCGCCGGCTATGGCGCCGGCGCGCTCGCGGCCGAGGTGAAGACCGCGCCCGACAGTGGCGCGCTGAATATTGCTCTCGATGCCACCGCGTCCGGCCTTACCGCCGCCGACGCCAAGGTGCGCGGCGCTCTCGGCGACACTGCGCGCATCACCGCCACGGCCGTGAAGCCGGCGGCTGGCGATGTGGCGCTGACCGGCTTTACGGCCCAGCTCGCGGCGCTGTCGGCCCGCTTCTCCGGCACCGCCAGCGCCGATGCGGCCCGCGGCACCTTCCGGCTGGAGCGGCTGGACCTCGCAGCTTTCGGCCCCCTCGCCGGGCGCCCGCTCGCCGGCACCGCCCGGCTCGAAGCGGACGTGACGGGCGCGGACGGCTACGATCGCCTCACGCTGAAGCTCGCTGGCGGTACCGAGAACATCCGCACCGGCATCGCTGCCGTGGACGGCCTGTTCGGCGCCACCAGCCGGCTCGTCGGCACCCTCGCGCGCGCGGGCGCCGACGCCTTCACCGTGGAAGGGCTGACGCTGGCGGCAACCGGGCTCGACCTGAAGGTGGACGGCACCCTCTCGCGCCGGCTCGCGGACCTGAAGGCGAACCTCATCCTCGACGACCTGAAGCGGGTGGAGCCGCGTCTCACCGGCCGGCTGGACGGTTCCGCCGCCTTCTCCGGCAGCCTTGACGCACTGGCGGTGACGGCGCGCCTCGCCGTGCCCGAGGGCGCCGCCATGGGGCAGAAGATCGAGGGCCTGGCCCTTGGGCTGGAGGCCCGCGATCTCACCGCTCTGCCCTCGGGCCGCTTCACGCTCGACGGGCGCATCGCCGGCAAGCCGGCCACCGGCGGCGGCGCCTTCGCGCTGGGCGACCAGGGGGCGGCGCGGCTCGATGGGCTCGATCTCGCCATCGGCTCGGTCACGGCGCGCGGCGATCTCGCGCGCGGGGCGGATGGCCTCCTCGCCGGGCAGCTCGCGGTCGCGGCCGGCAACCTCGCGGACCTTTCGGCCCTGGCGCTGACGGAACTCGCCGGCCGGCTCGACGCCAAGGTGGAACTCGGCACCGCTGCCGGGCGCCAGACGGTGGCCGTGAACGCTACCGCCGACAACGTGCGCGCCGCCGGCCAGAGCGTGGGCGCCGCGCGCGTCAACCTCAACGTGGCGGACCCCGCCGGCCAGCCGGTGCTGGACGGCACCGTGAGCCTCACCAATGTGGAGGCGGGCGTTTCCATTCCGCGCGCGAGCCTGCAGGCGCGCCGGGCAGGGCAGGGCAGCGCCCTCACCCTCGATGCCCAGGTGAACGGGGCCAATGTGGCCGCCGCGGCACAGGTCGCCTACCAGGACGCAATTTCCCGCGTGCGGCTCGACCGCCTCAGTGTTGCCCGCGGCGGCACCACGCTCGCCACCTCGGCTCCGGCGAACATCACCATCGCCGACGGCGCGGTCGCCATCGACCGGCTGGCGCTGGCGAGCCGGGGCGGCGTGCTCACCGTCTCCGGCCGCGCGGGCTCCAGCCTCGACCTCAATGTGGACGTGCACGCCCTGCCGCTGGCGGTGGCGGAGCTGGCGGCGCCCGGGCTCGGCCTCGCCGGCACCGTGAGCGGCACCGCGCGGGTGCGCGGCTCCGCCGACCGGCCGGAGGGGCCTTACGACATCCAGGTCTCGCGCCTTTCGACACCGGATCTCGCCAAGGCCGGCGCCGGCCCCTTCGATATCCGGACTGCCGGGGCGCTGGGTGGGGGGCGGGTGACCACGCGCACCACCATCACCGGCAACCATCTGTCGAACTTCGCCATCACCGGCTCGGCGCCGCTCGGGGCCGGCGATCTCGACCTCGCGGTGCGCGGCGGGGTGGATCTTCGCATCGCCAACGCCTCCCTCGCCGCCATGGGTAGCCAGCTCACCGGCAACGCGGCGATCGACGCCACCGTGCGCGGCACCGCCGCGGCGCCACGCGCCGGCGGCACGGTGCGCATCTCCGGCGCGCGCTACAATGACGGCGCCAACGGCATCACCCTCGACCGCATCGAGGGCGTGATCGCCGGCACCGAGCGTTCGGTGACGGTCAATTCCCTCACCGCCCGCACGCCCAACGGCGGCAGCATTTCCGCGCGCGGCTCGGTGGGCCTCGACCCGGCGGCCAACTTCCCCGGCCGCATCGAGGTGACCATGCAGAATGCCGGCCTCGTGAACAGCGAGATGATCCGCCTCGTCACCGAGGGGCGCATCGCGGTGGAGGGGCAGTTCACCAATGATCCTCATCTTACGGGCCGGGTCGACATCCGCGCCATGGACGTGAATATCGCGGAGCACCGGGCGGGCGGCGTGCAGGCGCTGAACGTGCGCCATGTGAACGATGCGCGCGGGCGCGACGCGGCCCGAGCCACCCCCCCGGCACCCAAGCGCGAGCGCGGCGGCGGGGGAAGCGGCGGCATCACGCTCGACCTGACGGTGGCGGCGCGCAACAACATCTTCGTGCGCGGCATGGGCATGGAGGCGGAGCTGGGCGGCGAGCTGCGCGTGAGCGGCACCAGCCGCGCCCCCGTCACCCAGGGTGGCTTCGACATGCGGCGCGGGCGCTTCGACATCCTCGGCAAGCGCCTGAACTTCACCCGCGGCAAGATCACCTTTACGGGCAGCACCGACCCCGACCTCGACTTCATCGCCGAGACGACAGCCAACGACATCACCGCCCGCATCCTGGTGACGGGGCCGGCCTCGCAGCCCGAGATCACTTTCACCTCCGAGCCCACCCTGCCGCAGGACGAGGTGCTGGCGCGCCTGCTGTTCGGCCGTAACGCCGGCTCGCTCACGGCGGCGCAGAGCCTGCAGATCGCCCAGACCATCGCCCAGTTCTCGGGCGGCGGCGGGGTGCTGGAGCAGATGCGCCGCTCGCTCGGGGTGGACAGCCTGGACGTGGGCACCAACGCCGCCGGCACCGGCGGGCAGGTGGGCCTTGGCCGGCGCATCAATGACCGCATCTACATGGGCGTGCGCCAGGGCACGACGCCCAATTCCAGCCAGGTCACCGTGGATGTGGACGTGACCAAGAACATCCGCCTGCAGGGCGCCACGGGTGCGGATGGAAACACGTCGGTCGGTATCGGCGCCCAGTGGGACTATTGACCCCGGGCGCCCGCCGCCGACCGAACCTGGGAGGCCGCGGCCGAACAGGTGCCGCTTTCGGCGGCCCCCGGGGGCGGGTACTTCAGGTTGTGCCTGCGGGCCTTCCGGAGCACGGGCAGGCCGCGGCCGGCAGCTCATTCACCCGTTGGAAAAGGGCTGCGGCCGTTCGTCGCGCTAGGCGATTCCGTGAGGGTTCGCCATGCCCCGCGGTATGAAGATAGGACCTCCGGGCGCGATGGCTCGCGATCGGACGCCCCGGCACGGCGGCGGCCGCTGCCAAGTGCAGGGCGCCACATTATGGGAGCGCGACGCGGGCTATGGAATCGCGTGAATTCTCAGAAGTGAACCGGATTATGGTTCAATTCGCGCGTGTTCAATGAAGCCGCGGGCCGGCTTCCGCGCCCGCAGCGGCGGTTCCCACGCGGATGGTGCTGATGAGCGCGATGCTCGCGCTTGCGTCCGTCGGCGGTTCGGAAAGCCCGTACCAGGCTATGGGTGCCGCCGTCAGGCAGCGGCCCTCCGCATCGAGAGGATAGATGCCAACTCCCGAAGCAAATTCGCTTTCTGTCTGAGCGATATCGATCGCCAGGTCTCGATCGAGGCAGATGGTCTCTGCCTGCCTCGCCCACAGGCCGTTGGCCACGATGGCGAACGGGACGATGAGATATGCACTGACGTTGCCGAGCCACGGCATTTCCAGAATCCTTGCGAACGCGTTCGGCATGCCCCCGGAACCGCCCAAGAATTTCCGCAACAATCCGGACCTTACGCGCCAGCCGCCGGTGGCGCTACTGTTGCAGGTGCGCATCATGAGCGGCTTACAGTGGGGTGACGTGGCGCAATGAGCTCGGTGGTCGTCTCCAATGCCGTTCTTCTGGTTGTAGCCGCGCTGCTGGTCGCGGGCACCCTGTCGAGCCTGCTTGCCGCCCGTTTCGGCGCGCCCATTCTGCTGCTGTTCCTGCTGGTGGGCGTGCTGGCGGGTGAGGGCGGGCCCGGCGGCATCCACTTCAATGACTATTGGGCCACCTACATGGTGGGCTCGGCGGCGCTGGCGGTGATCCTGTTCGACGGCGGGCTGCGCATGCGCATGAGCGCCCTGCGGGGCGCGGTGGCGCCGGCGGTCACCCTCGCCACGGTGGGGGTGGTGCTGACGGCGGCGCTGGTGGGGCTGGTGGCCACGCCGCTGCTGAAGCTGTCGCCCATGGAGGGCTTCCTGGTCGGCGCCATCGTGGCTTCCACCGACGCTGCTGCGGTCTTCTTCCTGATGCACGCCCAGGGCCTGCACCTCGGCCGGCGGGTGGGCTCCACCATCGAGCTGGAATCGGCCACCAACGATCCCGCGGCGGTGTTCCTCACGGTGCTGCTGGTGGAACTGCTCTCCTCGAACCTTTCGGACCCCGGGCCCATGGTGCTGCTGGGGGTGGCGCGCGAGCTGGCGGTGGGCGCGGCGTTCGGGGTGGCGGGCGGCGTGGTGCTGGCGGCGCTGATGAACCGGCTCGCCTTGCCGGGCGGGCTGCATCCGGTGCTGGCGGTGGCGGTGGCGGTGCTGCTGTTCGCGCTCACCTCGCTGGCCCACGGCTCCGGCTTCCTGGCGGTGTTCCTCGCGGGGTTCGTCATGGGCAACAGGCCTGTGCGCGCCATCGCGCCCATCACCAGCTTCCTCAATGCCGTGACCTGGATGTGCCAGATCGTCATGTTCGTGATGCTGGGGCTCCTGGTGTCGCCGCAGAAGATCCTGGAATATGCGCTGCCGGCGCTGGGGGTGGCGGCGTTCCTCATCCTGGTGGGTCGGCCGGCGGCGGTATTTGCCTGCCTGTCGCCGTTCCGCTTCTCGCTGGACGAGAAGGCCTTCATCTCCTGGGCGGGGCTGCGCGGGGCGGTGTCCATCTTCCTCGCCACCATTCCCATGCTGGCGCACCTGCCCCATGCAGAGGTGTATTTCAACGTCGCCTTCGCGGTGGTGGCGGTGTCGCTGGTGCTGCACGGCTGGACCATGGTGCCCGCCGCCCGGCGGTTCGGGGTGGCGCTCTCAGATCCCATGCCCTCGGTGCGTCGGTTCGAAATCGACCTGCCGGGGCAGATGGATGTGGAGCTGGTGGCCTATCCGGTCGCGGAAGGCGCGCCGGCCGGCACGCCCGGCGCGCTGCCCGCCTGGGCGCGGCTGGTGATGGTGGCGCGCGGCGGCCAGACCCTGACGCCGGAGGCGGCGGGCCAGTTGCGGACGGGCGACTATGCCTATGTGCTCGCCCCGCCGCAGCGGGTGCACGGGCTCGACCGCCTGTTCCGCCAGCAGGACGCAGCGGCGGCGACGACCGACGTGGCGGCCTTCCCCTTCGTCGGCGCGGTGCGGCTGGGCGACCTCGCGGGGCTCTATGGCCTGCCGGTGCCGCAGGAGGAATGGGGCCTCAGCATCGCCGATGCCTTCGCGGACCGGGCCAGCGACCGCGTGGCGCCGGGCATGCGCATCGTCTACGGCCGGGCGATGATCGAGGTGCGGGACGTGGATGACGGGCGCGTCACCTGGGCGGTGCTGCGGCTGGAAGGGGGGCGGCTGCGCCGCGGTCTGCGCCGGCTGCGCGGCCTGCTCGGCCTGCCGGAGCCGGACGCGGACGACGAATGATGCGTGCCGCGCGGGCCCGGCGCCCGTTTGCGCTTCGGCAACCGCGCGGCCATCTTCCCGCCTCGCGACGCGGGCAGAAGCGGGCCGGCGCCACGGCGGGAGCGGGACCATGCGATTGTTCATGCGGAGGCGGGGCGAGGCGGACGGAAGCCGTGACGCGGCCCGCGCGCTCGCCGATCGGGTGCGGACGGCGCTCCAGCTCGATGCGGACGCGACGGTTTCCGTGTCCGAGATTTCCTGCGGCGATCCGGCCTGCGGCGGTGCCGAAACGGTGGTGCTGGTGATGCGCCCCGGCCGCCGCACCGAGGCGGCGAAGGTGCTGTGCCCCATGGCGGAGGTGACGCAGGAGGCGCTGCTGGCGGCGCTGAAGCCCCTCGCCGGGCCCGAAGGCGTGCGCTGACGGCGCCGGGGCGGGGTGGATCGCTCTTTCGCTGTGCCGGCGAAGGGGCTAAACGGCAGGCGGCCGGCGCCGATGGGCGCGGCCCCAATCAGACGATGCACACCATGACCTTCTCCGCTCCGCTGCGTCCCCTCAACACCATCTATTCGGCCCTGCCCACCACCATCTTCGAGGTGATGTCGCAACTCGCCCGCACCCATGATGCGGTGAACCTGGGCCAGGGCTTCCCGGACGACCCCGGCCCGCTCGACGTGCGCGAGAAGGCGGCCGATGCGGTGCTCAACGGCTGGAACCAGTATCCCTCCATGATGGGCCTGCCGGAGCTGCGGCAGGCGGCCGCCGCCCATTTCCGCCATTGGCAGGGGCTCGATCTCGATCCCGACACCGAGGTGATGGTGACTTCCGGCGCCACCGAGGCGCTGGCCGCTGCCCTGTTCGCCCTCATCGAGCCCGGCGACGAGGTGGTGCTGTTCCAGCCGCTCTATGATGCCTACCTGCCGCTGGTGCAGCGCGCCGGCGGCATCGCCAGGCTGGTGCGCCTGGAGCCGCCCTCCTGGGCCATCACCGAGGAGAAGCTGAAGGCGGCATTCTCGGACCGCACCAAGCTGGTGCTGCTCAACAATCCGCAGAACCCCACCGGCACCGTGCATTCCCGCGCCGAGCTGCAGCTGCTGGCGGACTTCTGCCTGCGCTTCGGCGCCTATGCGGTGTGCGACGACGTGTGGGAGCACATCGTGTTCGACGATATCGGGTTCACGCCGCTGATGGCGCTCGACGGCATGCGCGAGCGCACGGTGAAGATCTCTTCCGCCGGCAAGATCTTCGGCATGACCGGCTGGAAGGTGGGCATGGTGTTCGCCGCCCCGCCGCTGATGAAGGTGGTTTCCAAGGCCCACCAGTTCCTCACCTTCACCACGCCGCCGAACCTCCAGGCGGCAGTGGCCTACGGGCTCGGCAAGGAGGACGGCTATTTCACCGCCATGCGTGCCGGCCTCCAGCGCTCGCGCGACCGGCTGACGCGCGGGCTCTCGGCGCTCGGCTTCCGGGTGCTGCCGGCGGAGGGCACCTATTTCCTCACCGTGGACCTCTCCGCCCACTCCAACGCGCCCGATGACGAAGCCTTCTGCCTCGATCTGGTGAAGGCCCACGGGGTGGCTGCCATTCCGGTCTCGGCCTTCTACGCGCAGGATGCGGTGAGGAGCGTGGTGCGCTTCTGCTTCGCCAAGAGCGACGCCACCCTGGACCGGGCCCTGGAGCGGCTCGCGGGGCTGCGGCTCGGCGCCTGACCTTTGGGAAGTCTGGGCATCCCCTTGCGTCAGCGGCGACCATCCGCCGCGCATTCGCCTTCAAACCTGTCCAAACCGTAATTGGACCTGCCCGAAGGAGTGGCGTTGCATCGCGGCGACATCGGGGCCGGGTGGCCCGGGGGCGGGATCGAGGGTGGTATGACGACAGACGGGCGAAGGCGCGGCGGGCGGGTCCTCGTGGCGGTATTCTGCCTCGCGGCGGCGGGAGCCGGCGTGTGGGCGTGGCAGGAGAAGCCATGGGCCACAAAGGCACCCGCCGGCGCGGCGGAGGCGCAGCCCCGCGCTACGGCAGTGCTGGTCGCTCGCGCGGCGCGCAAGCCGATGCCGGTGCGCGTGGAGGCGCTCGGCACCGTCGAGGCCATGGTGACGGTTCCCATCCGCTCCCGCGTTGCCGCGGAGGTGGACAAGGTGGGCTTCCAGGACGGCGCCGTGGTGGCGGCCGGTGACCTGCTGTTCGTGCTCGATTCCCGTGTCATCGACGCGCAGATCAGCCAGGGCGAGGCCACCCTGGCCAAGGACCGCTCGCAGCTCGACAAGGCGCGGCGCGACGTGGAGCGCTATTCGAGCCTCGTCACCCGCAATGCCGTGTCCCAGGTGCAGGTGGAGGACGCCAAGACCACCGCCGACATGCAGCAGGCCACCGTGGCGCAGGACGAGGCCAACCTGCACGCCCTCAAGGTGCAGCGCGGCTATTACGAGATCCGCTCGCCGGTCAGCGGGCGCATGGGCGTCTCGGCGGTGCGTGCCGGCGCGGTCATCAAGGCCGACGACACCCTCGCCACCGTGCGCCAGCTCAAGCCCATCTATGTCGCCTTCGGCCTGCCCGAGCGCTACCTCACCGAGGTGCGCCGGGCCGATGACGCCCATGTGGCCATCACCCTCCAGGGCTCGGGCGAGACCATCTCCGGCGGCAAGGTGGCGGTGATCGACAACACCGTCGACCCGCAGACCGGAACCATCACCGTGCGCGCCGTGTTCCCCAACGAGGACGAGCGCCTGTGGCCCGGCACCCTCGGCGCCGTCACCGTGACGCTGCGGGTGGAGGAAAATGCCGTCACCATTCCCGGCGAGACGGTGCAGGTGGGCCAGGACGGTTCGTTCGTGTTCGTGGTGGAAGACGGGCTCGCGCGCGTGCGGCCGGTGACGGTGGCCCGTACCGTGGACGGGGAGGCGGTGATCGCCAAGGGGCTCGACGGCACGGAGACTGTGGTCACCGACGGCCAGCTCGCCCTGCGCAACGGCAGCCGGGTGAACGTCAAGCGGCCCGCCGCTCCGGCCACGGGGAGCTGAGGCCATGCTCGCGGAACTGTGCATCCGCCGGCCGGTGATGACCACGCTGCTGATGCTGGCGCTGGTGGTGGCCGGCCTGTTCGCCTATCGCCAGCTTCCCGTCGCCGCGCTGCCGCGGGTGGACTTCCCCACCATCACCGTCACCGCGACCCTGCCCGGCGCCAGCCCGGAGACCATGGCGACGGCGGTGGCCACGCCCATCGAGCGCCAGCTTGCCACCATCGCCGGCATCTCCTCGCTCACCTCGTCGAGCACCCAGGGCTCGACCTCCATCACCGTCCAGTTCGACCTGAACCGCGACATCGACGCCGCCGCGCTCGACGTGCAGTCCGCCCTTTCCGTGGCGCAGCGCCAACTGCCGGACGAGATGACCACGCCGCCGAGCTTCCGCAAGGTCAATCCCGCCGACGCGCCGGTGATTCTGCTCGCCATCTCCTCGGGCACGCTGCCCCTCTCGGCCGTGAACGAATATGCGGACACGCTGATCGGCCAGCAGATCTCCCAGCTTCCCGGCGTGGCGCAGGTGCAGATCTACGGCAGCCAGAAATATGCGGTGCGCATCCGCGTGGACCCGGCGGCGGCCGCGGCGCGCAACATCTCGGCATCCGATATCCAGGGTGCGGTGCAGGCGGCCGCCTCCAACACGCCCATCGGCGTGCTCTCCGGCCCCAAGCAGACCTTCACCATCGACATGGGCACCGCCAGCGCCAGCGCGGACCAGTTCCGCCGGCTGGTGGTGGCCTGGCGCAACGGCGCCCCGGTGCGGCTCGACGAGATCGCCCGCGTCAGCGACGGGGTGGAAAACGAGCGCGTGGCGAGCTGGTTCAACGACGACCGCGCCATCATCGTCGCCGTGGTGCGCCAGCCCGATGCCAACACCGTGGCCGTGGTGGACGAGGTGAAGAACCACCTGCCGGCCTTCCGCGCGCAGCTTCCCGCCTCGGTGGACATCAACGTTCTGATGGACCGCTCCACCTCCATCCGGGAGGCGGTGGCGGATGTGCAGAAGACCCTGTTCGAGGCCATCGTCCTCGTGGTGCTGGTGATCTTCCTGTTCCTGCGGAACGTGCGCGCCACCATCGTGCCGTCGCTGGCGCTGCCGCTGTCCATCATCGCCACCTTCGCGGCCATGTGGCTGTTCGGCTACTCCATCAACAACATGACGCTGCTGGCGCTCACCTTGTGCGTGGGCTTCGTGGTGGATGACGCCATCGTGGTGCTGGAGAACATCTACCGGCACATGGAGGAAGGGGTGAAGCCGTTCCGCGCCGCCATCATCGGCTCGCGGGAGATCGGCTTTACCATCATCTCCATGACGCTCTCGCTGGTGGCGGTGTTCATCCCCGTGCTGTTCATGGGCGGGGTGGTGGGGCGCATCTTCCGCGAGTTCGCGGTGACCATCTCGGTGGCCATTCTGGTCTCGGGCTTCGTCTCGCTCACGCTCACGCCCATGTTGTGCGCCCGCGTGATGAAGGCACCGGACCACGCGCGCCGGCCGAGCCTGTTCTTCCGCGTGACAGAGCGCATGTTCGACGCTTGGCTCGGCGCCTACCGGGTGGCGCTGGATGTGGTGCTGCGGCACCGTTTCCTGATGCTGCTGGTGACGTTCGCGACCATCGGCCTCTCGGCCTATCTCTACGTCATCATTCCCAAGGGCTTCTTCCCGCAGGAGGACAACGGCTTCATCACCGGCACGGTGGAGGCCGCCACCGATACCTCCTTCGACGCTATGGTGGAGCGCCAGCGCCAGGTGGCGGACGTGGTGCGCCAGGACCCGAGCGTCGCCTATCTGGTCTCCACCGCCGGCGCCACGGGGTCGAGCCGCACCACCAACACCGGCCGCCTCTTCGTCGCCCTGAAGCCGCGCGACGAGCGGGCCCTTTCCGCCAACGGCGTGATCCAGGAGCTGCGCAAGCGCGTGGCGCAGGTGCCGGGCGTGCGGGTGTTCTTCCAGCCGGTGCAGAACATCTCCGTGGGCGGGGTACAGTCCAAGAGCCAGTTCCAGTTCACCCTGCAGAGCTCGGATTCGAAGACCCTCTACGAGGCCGCCCAGCGCATGGAGGCGGAAATCGCCAAGCTGCCGGGCCTGCGGGACGTGACGAGCGACCTGCAGATCACCAATCCGCAGCTCACCATCGACCTGGACAAGGACAAGGCGGCCGCCCTCGGCATCACCGAGCAGATGCTGCGCGACGCCCTCTACACCCAGTTCGGCACCCGGCAGGTGGCGACCCTCTATACCGACACCAACCAGTATTCCATCATCGCCGAGGCGCAGCCCCGCTTCCAGAAGGATGCGGCCGACCTCTCGCGCGTGTACCTGCGCACCGCTTCCGGCGCGGTGGTCCCCATCGAGACGGTGGCCGACATCCGCCGCACGGTGGGCCCGCTCCAGGTGGCGCACCAGCAGCAGCAGCCCGCCGTCACCGTCTCCTTCAACCTCGCGCCCGGCACCTCCCTCGGCCAGGCGGTGGCGGAGATCGGCGAGGCGACGCGGGTGGCCGACCTGCCGGCCAGCATCATCACCGGCTTCCAGGGCACGGCGCAGGTGTTCCAGGATGCGCTGGGCAACCAGGTGCTGCTCATCCTGGCGGCGGTGCTGGTCATCTACATGGTGCTGGGCGTGCTCTACGAGAGCTTCATCCACCCGCTCACCATCCTGTCCGGCCTGCCCTCAGCGGGCATCGGCGCGCTCATCACGCTGATGGTGGCGGGCATGGAGCTTTCGGTGATCGCCATCATCGGCATCATCATGCTGGTGGGCATCGTGAAGAAGAACGCCATCATGATGATCGACGTGGCCCTGGAGCGCCGTCGCGCCGGCCTCAGCGCCCATGATGCCATCCGCACCGCGGCCCTGCTGCGCTTCCGGCCCATAATGATGACGACGCTGGCGGCCATCTTCGGTGTGCTGCCCATCGCCCTCGGCGCGGGCGCCGGGTCGGAGCTGCGCCAGCCGCTGGGCGTGGCGGTGGTGGGCGGCCTGCTGGTGTCGCAGATGCTCACGCTGTTCATCACGCCGGTGGTCTATCTCTATCTCGACCGGCTCGACCAGGTGGTGCACCACGCCATCTCCGGCCGCCACGCGCAGGAGGAGGCGGCCGATGCCGCCGCCGAAGCCGCCGCCCAGGCGCGCAAGCCGCGCGCGGCCGCGGAATAGTGCGGCGGGGCGGCGTCGAAGCCGCCCCATTCATCTCAGAGCGTTCCGGCTCAGAAGCGTTCCGGCACCGTGCGGAAGGGGCGGTCGGAGGGCTCGTAGCCGTGGGGCTTGTCGCGCTTCGGCAGCTTCACCTTTTCGTGCGGAACTTCCTCGTAGGGGATCTTGGAGAGAATGTGGGAGATGACATTGAGCCGTGTGCGCTTCTTGTCATCGGAATGCACCACGTACCAGGGCGCCCACTCGGTGTCGGTGGCGGCGAACATCTCGTCCCGCGCGCGGGAGTAGTCGTACCAGCGCGAATAGGACTCGAGGTCCATAGGCGAGAGCTTCCAGACCTTCCGCGGATCGTCGATGCGGCTCTCCATGCGGCGGGTCTGCTCGTCCTCCGAGACCTCCAGCCAGTATTTCAGCAGGATGATGCCGGATTCCGCCATGGCCTTCTCCACCAGCGGGGTGCCCATGAGGAACTTCTTCGCCTGGTCCTCGGTGCAGAAGCCCATGACCCGCTCCACCCCGGCGCGATTGTACCAGGAGCGGTCGAAGATCATGATCTCGCCCGCCGCGGGGAAGTGGGGCACGTAGCGCTGGATGAACATCTGCGACTTCTCCCGCTCGGTGGGCGGGGGCAGGGCGACCACGCGGAAGATGCGTGGGCTCACACGTTCCAGAATGGCCTTGATGACGCCACCCTTGCCGGCGCCGTCGCGGCCCTCGAACACGATGCAGACCTTGGCGCCGGTCTGCTTCGCCCAGAGCTGGAGCTTCACCAGCTCGGCATGCAGATCCTTCAGGTGAGCCTCGTAGGCCTTGCGCTTCATGCGCTCCGGCGGGCCTGGCTCCGCCAGCGCGGCGGCGTCCTGCGGGGCGTCGCTTCCATCGGGGCGGGCGGTGTCACCTCCGGTGTTGGCGTCCTCGGCCTTGCCCTTGCCGTGCTTGTCCTTCCTGTCCTTGCTCATGGCGGTGCTCCTTGGGCTGTGTCGTCGTTTCGCCACGGCGTGCCCCTCCGGCGGGCGGTGCCGGCTGGAGGGGGCGTCGGCTTCGCGGATGCGCGGGCGCCCTCAGGCCCAGCTGAGGAAGAAGCCCACGTCGCCCGGCATGCCGTTGGGCCAGTCCACGATCATGGCCTTCAGCTTGTAGTGGCCCTGGCGCAGGTGGTCGCGCCACAGCTCGAAGGCCTGGCGCGGCCGGCCGGTGAGGGTGTCGGGCCAGCCCTCCTCGGCGTTGTTGATGGCGCGTCCCTTGTCCGTGCACAGGGTATTGGGGAAGCGCATGACCATGATTTCGGTCTCGCCGCGCTGGGCGGCCAGCTTCATCTTGTTGATGAGGTTCTGGGCGATGCCGTGCAGCACGTCGGGGGTCAGGTCGAGGGGCGCGGAGAGGGTCTTCACCAGCTCTGCCCTCGCTTGCTCCTCCCGGTCCATGGCGGCAAGCTCCTTGCTGAGCTTCGCCTGTTCCAGCTCCTGCATGTAGTGCCGCAGGTCGTCTGCCGACATGAAGCTCTCGTCGCCCAGGGTGGCATGCTGCTCGGTGGCTGCTCCGGTCATGACAAAATCCTTCTGACGCGAGGTGGGGGAACACGCTGCAGAACCATCCTGTAGCGGAGGCGCGGCGGCGGCTTTACGGCATGTCAACCATCAACGGCGAAAGCGCCACCGCTCCGTGGCGGTAGGGCATGTATAGAAGGTTCGAGAGTACCTCGATTTTCATCGTTGCAGGCCGCATGGCTAGGCCGGGCTGCGGTCTCGCCCAGTCATGGCGCGTCTTTCCCTCCCTGGGCGTGCTGCTATTCCGGCTGCGCGGAAGCTGTTTCGCCGATGGCCGAGGGATTGTACTTCCGGAGAACTCGGCCGGGGAAGAGCGTCCCACGAGTTTGCCGCGGGAATGATGCCTCTGGCCGCTCCGCAAGGTCCGCGCGCCGGCGGTGATGGGCGGGGACGGAATGGCAGTGCTATTTTTGCAACCACGAATGAACATGATGCGGCTAGATTTCCCGCTCCGCACTGCGCGATGGCCTCGGCTGATTCGAGGCGCGCTGGAAGCGGGCTGCCGGCCGGTTGTTTCCTGCCGGCGGAAGCGCAGGTCAGCGTGCTCATTCGAGGTGTTTCATGGCGGTGTTCGGGCGGGGTCTCATCACGGCGTGTCTTGCGCTCTGCGCCACCGGGGGCGCCATGGCGGGGGACCTTGCGTCGGGGTCGTCCGCCGCGCCGCGGGCCACCATCGAGGACTGGTACCTCACCCTCGGCGTCTCCGGCCGCCTGGAGCCGGATTATCCCGGCTCCGGCAGCTACACCGTCCGGCCCGGTGCCATCTTCTCCATTTCCAAGGCGAGCCAGCTCAACGTCTTCCGCAGCGTGGACGACAATCCCTCCATCGCCTTCCTGGATACCGGGACCTTCCGCCTGGGCGCCGTGGGTCGGCTCGACTGGGGGCGGGACGAGGACGCCTCCGACCGGCTGACCGGCATGGGCGACATCGGCATGGGCGTGGAGGCCGGCGGCTTCGCCGAGTGGTACGCGTTCGACTGGCTGCGCCTGCGCGCGGAGCTGCGCTACGGCATGGGCAGCTTCTCCGGCGTCGCCGGAGATCTTGCGGCTGATTTCATCTACACCCTGGACCGCTGGCGCTTCGCGGTCGGGCCGCGCCTTTCCTACGCCGGCTCCGGCTACATGGAGACGTACTTCGGCATCACGCCGCTGCAGTCGCTTACCGCCACCGCCATGGGCAATCCGCTGCCGGTGTATCAGGCGGGTGGAGGCTTCGATCTCGTCGGCGTCACCGGCCAACTCACCTACAATTTCCGCAACGGCTTCGAGGCGGGCGTCTACGGCGGCTACGGCTACCTGCTCGGCGATGCCGGCGACTCCCCGCTCACCACCGACCGCGGCCAGTTCCGCACCGGCGTCTCGCTGAGCTATACCTTCAACATCGGCAAGGCCTGGTGGTGAGCCGGGCGGTCGTGCGCCGCGCCTGATAAGGCGCTTCTCGCCTTCGTCCGAGCTTCGGGGTGATCCGGCCGCGCGTCTCCACGCCAAAGGGGAGGGCAAGGCCTCGGGCTTTGCCACGGCGGATCAGCGGGGGCCGGACGTCTCTTCCGGCACCCGAGCGCTGGCCTTTCAATTCCCGTGAAGGCCGGAGAGGGGTGCTTCC
The DNA here is from genome assembly GCF_043195015.1 of Xanthobacter sediminis. Classification (NCBI taxonomy): domain Bacteria; kingdom Pseudomonadati; phylum Pseudomonadota; class Alphaproteobacteria; order Hyphomicrobiales; family Xanthobacteraceae; genus Xanthobacter; species Xanthobacter sediminis. The sequence goes on from NZ_JBAFWH010000002.1 coordinate 129,334, forward strand.
CAGGCGGATGGGCCCCTTCCCGGTGAGGTTCTCGGGCGCTATCCCTGCCGACCGCCGTGGCCGCTGCCGTCGCGATCCGGCGCATGATCGCCGCCTTTCTCTTCCCCTGCGTCCGACCGATGGCTGGCGCCATAGCCGATGATGAGGGCGCCGCCCGCGGCAGCGGCCGCCGCGCCTGCGGTGCTGCTTGCGGAGGATTCGGCGGCGGGGGCGGGCGTCTCCGAATCGGTATCGCGGGCGAGGCCGAAGTCGGCCGCGGGCTCGGATACCTCAGCGGTGGGGGCGCGCGACGGTGCCTCGGTCCCGCGGCGGCGGCGCACCAGGGCGAAGAACAGCGCGATGGGCACCAGCGCCACCAGCAGCGGCAGGATGATGGAGGCGTCCACCGTCAACGGCCCTCGCGACGGGCGAGGAAGGCGAGGCGCTCGAAAAGGTGCACGTCCTGCTCGTTCTTCAGAAGCGCGCCGTGGAGCGGGGGGATGGCCTTGCGCAGGTCCTGCGCGCGCAGGGTGTCGGCGTCCACGTCCTCGGCCATGAGCAGCTTCAGCCAGTCGATGAGCTCGGATGTGGAGGGCTTCTTCTTCAGGCCGGGCACCTCGCGCAGCTCGTAGAACAGGCGCAGCGCCTCGCTCACCAGCCGCTGCTTGATGCCGGGGAAGTGCACCTCCACGATGGCGCGCATGGTCTCGGCGTCGGGGAAGCGGATGTAGTGGAAGAAGCAGCGGCGCAGGAAGGCGTCGGGCAGCTCCTTCTCGTTGTTGGAGGTGATGATGACCACGGGGCGCCGGCGCGCCTTCACCTGCTCGCCCGTCTCGTAGACGTGGAACTCCATGCGGTCGAGTTCCTGCAGCAGGTCGTTGGGGAACTCGATGTCGGCCTTGTCCACCTCGTCGATGAGCAGCACCGGCCGCTCGTCGGCGGCGAAGGCGCTCCAGAGCTTGCCCTTGCGGATGTAGTTGGCGATGTCGTGCACCTTGGGATCGCCGAGCTGACTGTCGCGCAGGCGTGCGACGGCGTCATACTCGTAGAGTCCCTGCTGGGCCTTGGTGGTGCTCTTCACGTGCCATTCGATGAGCTGCGCGCCCAGGGCCTGGGCCACTTCCTGGGCCAGCACCGTCTTGCCGGTGCCGGGCTCGCCCTTCACCAGCAGCGGACGCTCCAGGACGATGGCGGCGTTGACCGCGACCTTGAGGTCGTCGGTGGCGACATAGCTCTCGGTGCCCTCGAAACGCATGGACGCTCTCTTCCTCGTTGGGCCGGCGGGCCTTCCCTGTCCGGGCGCACGGCCGTGCGTCGCGGGGACGCAGTGGCCGCGCGCGCAGCCGGTGGTTGCGGCGGCATTGCGACGACGCAGGCCATGGGCGAAGGCGCCGAAGCCGCTGCTGCGCTGCGGCAGGGTCGGCAGGGGCGGGGACTTCGTCAAGCCCCGTCGCGATGTGCGCCCGATCGGGGCCGCTGGCAATGACAGTTGTCGTGGGCGGACGGCGTCGATATAAGCGCGGCGACCTTGGAGCGTCATTCCTGCCGGGAAAGGTCGCCTCGCCGCGCTTGATGGTGGGACGCCGCTCCAGTTCGTCGACGGGGCAGGCTTTGCCGCATCTGCCGGAGGCCGGGCGGGCGGATCCTGTACCGCGGGGATCAACGACGCTTTTTTGAGGACATGGCTGATGTCGATCCAACTCGACGAGGACTATCGGCCCCGTGAGGACGAGCCCTTCATGAATGACAGGCAGCGGGAATATTTCCGGCTGAAGCTGTTGCGCTGGAAGGACGATATCCTGCGGGAAGCGCGTGAAACCCTGCAGCACCTTCAGGACGAGAACCAGAACCATCCCGACCTCGCCGACCGGGCGTCGTCGGAGACCGACCGCTCCATCGAGCTGCGGGCCCGTGATCGCCAGCGCAAGCTGATCTCCAAGATCGATGCCGCCCTCCAGCGGATCGAAGACGGGAGCTACGGCTATTGCGAGGACACCGGAGAGCCGATCTCGCTCAAGCGGCTGGAAGCGCGTCCCATCGCCACCCTTTCGGTGGAGGCGCAGGAGCGGCATGAGCGTCGCGAGCGGGTGTATCGCGACGATTGACGCTCGGGTTCGCGAGCGTCGGGCGGTTCCCTTTGCCAGGCGGCGGGGTGCTGCCAAGCGCACCACGGACGAAAAAGCCGGCCCCGAGACATCGGGGCCGGCTTTTTTCTTGATCCGCTCTCTTCGGAGCGGGGAGCAGGGCCTTGGCCCGCTCCCCGGAGCCGGTCATCGCGAGGACGGCGTGCGGCCCAGCAAGGTCGCCATCTCCGCATCGAACTCGTCCAGGAAGCCGGCATCGTCGTCTGCGGCTTTTTTCTCTTCGGCCGGCGCTGCGGCCGGCTTGGTGATGGTCGCGTCGGGGACCATCCTGGGCAGGACATCGGCAAGCGGTCCCGCTTCGGCCGGGCGGGCGGAAAGCACGGGCTCACGCACCACGCGGACGGGCTCGGTCGCGCGGCTCGGCAGGGTGGTGACCTCGGGCGCCTTGCGCGCCGGCTCCTCCGGATGATCCGCGCGCCGGGTGGCACGCAGCCAGCCGTCGGAAAACAGCTCCCGCGCCTTGGCGCGGGCGGTCGTCTCCGCAGGGGCGTCATTCGGGGAGGTCGCTTCGTCCGAAAGGAAGCGTGCGTAGTCGGCCGAGGCCGCTCCGGCGCGGGCCTTCGGCTCCACACGCGGCGCCGTGGCTTCAGCGTGGCGCGGGGGCACCACGATGCGGGGCTGTTCAGCCGGAGCGGCGACGGGCGTATTCACCTCGGCGGCGGCGCCCTCAATGTCCTCGAGGAGGTCGGACAGGGAGAGACGCAGGCTGTCGTCCTGCGGGCGGGCGAGCGCGGCATCGAGGCGCTGCGCCATTTCCCGCAGCTGCGGCTCCACGGCCGCGTGGGGGCGCACTTCAGGCGCGGCATCCAGGCGCGCAGCAGGCCGGAGGGCGGGGTGGGCCGGCGCCTCCACCACAGGGGCAACGGCGGGTGCTGCGCGGTCCAGAGCCGAAACCTCCAGCGCGGCAGCCATCTCCGCCGCGATCTGATCGGCGAGCGCATTTTCCGCAGCCCTTTCGGCCGCCGCCTTCTCTGCAGCGGCACGCTCCGCTGCCACCTTCTCTGCGGCTGCCTTCTCGGCCGCCGCCTTTTCCGCAGCGGCGCGTTCCGCTGCCGCCTTCTCTGCGGCTGCCTTCTCGGCCGCCGCCTTTTCCGCAGCGGCGCGTTCCGCAGCTGCCTTTTCCGCGGCAGCCTTTTCGGCCGCCGCCTTTTCCGCAGCGGCGCGTTCCGCAGCTGCCTTTTCCGCGGCAGCCTTTTCGGCCGCCGCCTTCTCCGCAGCGGCGCGCTCCGCTGCTGCCTTTTCGGCCGCGGCGCGTTCCGCAGCGGCTTTTTCCATGGCTGCCTTTTCGGTGGCAGCCTTCTCTACAGCGGCTTTGCGGGCTGCTGCCTTTTCGCTTTCTCCCGCGCCGGCGAAGGGCGCTTCAGCCGCATCGGTGCCCTTCACACCCGGTCGCCCGGTCCCCAGCAGGAGGGCGAGACCGCGCTTGGCGGCATCCTCGGACAGGCGGGGCTGGATGGCGGCGGGCTCGGGCGCGGCTTCCTCCGAAACCAGCCGGTCGGCCTCCTGCAGCAAGGCGGCGACCCTGCGATCGATCCGCTTGATGGTCTCGGCGGCCTCGCGCTTCTGGTCGTCGGGGAGCGCGGGCAGGCGCTGGCGCAGGGCTGCGGCCTGGGCCTTGCGACGGTCGGCCGCCAGACGCAGCTCGTCGGCGCGTTCCTGCGGCGTCTTGTCCGCGGTGGCAACCGTGGGTTCCGCGGCGGGCCTGGGCTCCGGCGCAGGGGCGCGGGCCGTCACCCGCTGCGGCGGGCGTCCGGCGGCATATTCTTCCTCAGCTGAGGCTTCGGCATCGACAGGTGCGGCCGGCCGCTCCACCGCAGGGGGCTCCACCGGTGCCGGGCGGCGCTGGATCTCGGGCATGCGAGGCGGCATGCGGGGCTCGGCGGCCGGAGCCGAGAGCGCGGCCGCCGGAGCGGCGGCAGCCAGGGCCTCAGCCTGCGGGGTGGGCGGAAGCTGAGTCTTCTCGCGGGCCGCGTCCGGCCGCGGCGCGGCCAGCGGTGCCTTCGCGGCGGAGGGCACGGAGCGCTGGGCCTCCCGCTCGATCGGGGTGGCGGGGCGCGCGGGGGCGGCGGCTCGGCTGCCGTTGATGTTCTGTTCCACCACCACGTCGTTGCTGCCGCCGGTGAGCAGCAGGTGCTCCACATCGTCGCGGCGCACCAGCACGAGCCGGCGGCGCGGATCGAGGGAGATCGCGTCGACGATGGAGAGGCGGGGGCCGGGGCGTCCGCGTCCGGCGGCTCGTCCCGGCATGCCGGCGCCCAGCCTGCGCATCACGAAGACGGTGATGCCGAGCAAGGCGGCGATCACGACTACGGAGATCGCGAGGCGAACCGAAAAATCGAGCTCCGCGCCAAACAACTGCTGTAACATCACGCCTCCGTCGCGCAGCCTTCGGGGTTTCGAGTCATAGCGGGCGGATGACTCTGCGTCTGCATGTTAAGGCTCACCACTTAAGCATTTGTTGATAATCATGGCAGGATTTCAGTCGGTGACGAATCTGCGCGTATGCATGTGCGGCTGCGCGGGGAGCGGACCGGTGCCTCGGCGCGGAAGAAAAAAGGGTGTGCGATGAGCAAGACGAATGCGGCGGGGCACGCACCCCGGTCGACCGCCCGGGCGCGTCTCGGTGGCCAGGCGCTGCGCACAGTGGCCCTGGCTGGCGTCGCCCTCCTGGCGTCGGCGTCGGCTGCGGTGGTGGCCTATACGGGCGCGGCCGGCCCGTTCCTGTCAGGGCTGATCGGCGGCTTTGCCGTGTTCGGCGCGCTGTGGGCGCTCCTGCGGCTGTGGAAGGGGCTGAACGGCGAGGCCGAGACCGGCGAGGTCGCGAAGCCGGCGGTGGTCGCCGATTCCGCGGATGCCATGGCCGTGGTGGAGGATGGCGAGCGGGTGGTGGAGGCCAACGCCGCCTATCGCGCCATGTGCCGCAACGAACGCGGCGAGCCCCCGAGCCCGGAACGTTTCCTCTCGCGGGTGCCCGGCACCCAGGCCGCCATGTCCGAGCTGCTCAACGCGGTGGCGGACGGCAAGGCCTTCACCCGCCGCATCAGCTTCGATTCCGGCAGCGGCGGCCGGCAGATCGAGATTTCCGTGCAGCCCCTCGACAGCCGGCGCCGGGTGCTGTGGAGTCTTCGCGTCATAGAGGCGCAGGAGGCGGCCAGCCCCGCGGCCGCGCCGGTGGCTGCCGCATCCGCCGGCACGTCCCAGGCCGGCCCTGTCGCACCGGCCTCCGCTGGCGCATCTCAGGCCCCTGCCGCCGCTTCGGCGTCCGCGGCATCCCGGGCTGCACCCGCCGCACAGGCTTCGGCGCCGGTCTCCGCAGCCGCGGCGCCGGCGCCCGCCACGCCCAGGGCCGCAGCACCAGGCGTGGCGACGGACAGCAGTCCGCGCGTCGGTCCCGAAGGCGCTGTCGGGGCTGCGTCCGTTGCAACGACGGTCAGCAAGGTCCCTGAGCCGTCTGTTGCGAAATCTCCGCCGCAAACTGCCAAAGCGCCGCCGGTTGCAGCGCCGCCCGCCGCCAAGGCGGCAGCCGCGCGCCCCGCGGAGGCGGTGGTGGAGGCCGCACCGCCTGCCGCGCTCGACGAGGAAACCGCCGCCGCCCTGCTGGAGGCGTGGGAGCGCGCGCCGGCCGGCGTCGCCCGCTTTGGCCGTGAGAAGGTAGGGCTGGCCAACGCCAGCCTGTGCCGCCTGCTCGGCTACAGCCTGGCCGAATGGCCGGTGGAGGGCATGGCGCTCCAGGAGGTGGTGGCGCCTGCTCATGTTTCCTACCTGCGCGGCGCGCTCGGCGCCGGGCGTGGCCCGGCGAGCCTGGAGCTGGACCTGACCCGCAAGGACGGGCGCGCTCTCGCGGTGTTCATGCGCCTCGGCGTGTGCGATGCCGCCGGCGAGGCCACGGCCATCATCCTGCCGCGCTCGGTGCTGTCGGCTTCCGGCGCGGCTCCGGCGGCGCCGGCCACCCAGCCCACCCCCGCGTCCGCACCGGCGCGGGCCGCGGGCGATGTGGACCGCTTCTTCCTGCGGGCGCCGGTCGCGCTCGCGCTGCTGGATGCCCAGGGCCGCATCCGCGCCGCCAACGCGGCCTTCGCACGCCTGTTCGGCCCTGATGCCGCAGCGGCCGGCAAGCCCCTGCGCGCGGTTATCTCCGAGCGCGACGCTGCGGCGGTGGACGCCTTCCTGGGCGAGGCGCGCTCCGGCGCGCAGCCGTCGGGCTCGTGTGACGTCACGGCCACGGGGGCCGGCGGTCGCTCCGCCCGGCTCTATGCGGCGCCGCTGGGCGTGGCGGCGGGGCCGGGGGACGACATCGCCCTGTGCGCCATCGATACCTCCGAGCAGAAGGCCCTGGAGGCGCAGTTCGCCCAGTCCCAGCGGCTGCAGGCGGTGGGGCACCTCGCCGGTGGCGTGGCGCACGACTTCAACAACGTGCTCACCGCCATCATCGGCTATTGCGACCTGCTGCTGGCCAAGCACCGGCCGAGCGATCCGTCCTTCCCGGACATCATGCAGATCAAGCAGAACGCTAACCGCGCTGCGGCCCTGGTGCGCCAGCTGCTCGCCTTCTCGCGGCGGCAGACCCTGCGCCCCCAGGCGGTGGAGCTCACGGACGTCATCTCCGACGTGTCCGAGCTGCTGCGGCGCCTCATCGGCGAGCGCATCACGCTGGAGGTGCAGCACGCGCGCGACCTGTGGCCGGTGAAGGTGGACGTGAACCAGTTCGAGCAGGTCATCGTCAACCTGGTGGTGAACGCGCGCGACGCCATGCCCGACGGCGGCACGCTGACCGTGCGCACGGCCAACGTGCCGGCCGGCGCCTGCGCTGCCTACGGCGCCGGCAACCTCGCCCCCGCCGACTATGTGGTGGTGGAGGTGGAGGACACCGGCACCGGCATTCCGCCGGACATCATCGACAAGATCTTCGAGCCCTTCTTCTCCACCAAGGAAGTGGGCAAGGGCACCGGACTCGGCCTTTCCACCGTCTACGGCATCGTGCAGCAGACGGGCGGCACCATCCTGGCGGCCAGCGAGCCGGGCAAGGGCAGCGTGTTCCGGGTGTTCCTGCCGCGCTATGTGCCCTCCGAGGAAGCCGAGCCCCAGCGTGCGGCGGAGCCGGAAGTGAAGATGGGCGATTCCACCGGGCAGGGTCGCATCCTGCTGGTGGAGGACGAGGACGCGGTGCGGGCCTTCGCCAGCCGCGCCCTCTCCGCGCGCGGCTACGAGGTGCTCACCGCCGCCAGCGGCGTGGAGGCGCTGGAATTGCTCGCCAAGGGCGGACAGCCGGTGGACCTCGTCATCTCCGACGTGGTGATGCCGGAGATGGACGGGCCGAGCCTGCTCAAGGAGCTGCGGGCGCGGGACCCGGCCATGAAGGTCATCTTCATCTCCGGCTACGCGGAGGAGGCGTTCGCCCGCAACCTGCCGCCCTCGGAGCACTTCGCGTTCCTGCCGAAGCCGTTCTCGCTGAAGCAGCTGGTGGCGGCGGTGAACACCGCCATGCGCGGCGGGGAATAGCCCCCTGCCGCCGGATGGGCTGCCTCCTTCCCGTTGGGCGAAGAAAGGCGGCGGCCTTTCTTCGCCCAACGGGAAGGAAACGGTCCCGTCCATGCTTTCGCCCGCCCCGCGCGCTGCCATTGCCGCGCTTCTCGCCGCCACCGTGGTCGGTGCCATGATCCCATCCGCGCGGGCCTTCGAGCCGCCGCCCGTCACCGTCTGGCCCGACAGTGTTCCTGCGCGGCTCGCGGCCCTCGCGCTGCTGGAGAGCCTGAACGCCGAGCTCCTGAGCCACCCCAGCGCGACGCTCACGCTGGACCGCTGGTGCGCGGCCCACCGGCTGGCGCCCGAGGGCACGAGGATCGTGGCCGAGCGTGGTCCGGGGGCGGAAAAGCCCGCCGATGACGCCGTGCGGCAGGCACTGCGGGCCGGGCCGCAGGAGCGGATCGCCTATCGGCGGGTGCGCCTGCGCTGCGGCGAGAGGGTGCTTTCGGAAGCCGACAACTGGTACCTCCCCGCGCTGCTGACGGAGGAGATGAACCACCGGCTCGAAACCACTGACACCGCCTTCGGGCGGGTGGTGCAGCCCCTCGATTTCCACCGTCGGACCCTGTCCGCCACGCTGTTGTGGCAACCAATGCCCGAGGGGTGGGAAATGGGCGCCGCCATGCCGACGGCGTCCGGTACGCCGCTTTCGCCGCCCGCCCACGTGCTGGAGCACCGCGCCGTGCTGACCCTGCCGGACGGTACGCCCTTCAGCGCGCTGGTGGAGACCTACACCCGCGGCGTGCTCGATTTTCCCTGGCCAGTCCTCCCCTAACGGCAGTCGGCCCAACCGCGCGGGCCGAATTCCGCGCAACTCCGCATGGACTTGGAACCCGCCTCAACCTAGGCTTGGCCGCAACGGTATCTGGCGGGAGGATGGCCATGGGGCGGGGCAGGCGTTCCGGGCTTGATGTAAGAAGACGCGAGGGGCTCGCCGGCTGGTCGCGGATCGCGGTGGCGCTGGTGTTCGGCTGGTCGTCGACGGTTGGGCCGGTCTTGGCGCAGACACCTCCTGCGCCACCTGCGCCGGAATCGGTGCCGAGCACGGTGCCGGCGGCCGCTGGATCCGCGCCCGAGGCTGCTCCTGCGGGCGTGGCGCCGTCACCCGTGCAGCCCGCCGCCGGCGTATCCACCTCGGATGGGGAAGCTGCGACGCCGAGCCAGGGAACGGCTCCGGCCGCTTCCACCCCCGAGGCGCCCGGAGCGCCTGCCGCCGCCGTTCCGGCATCACCCGGGCTGGAGGCGGCGCCTGTGGCCGCCTCAGCTCCGGCGGCGCCTGCTCCTGTGGCGGGAAACGCGGCCCCGCCGCCGCCGCCCGCGCCGGAGCAACTGCCTGTGTCCGGACAGGCTCCGCCCGCGTCGGGCGGGGCCGTGCAGCCCGCGAATCTCTACACTGTGGCGGAGCTGGAAAAGCTGCTCGCGCCCTACGCCCTCTATCCCGATCCGCTGCTGGCGCAGCTGCTGCCCGCCACCACCTTCCCGCTGCAGATCGTCCAAGCGGCGCGCTGGCTGGAGAAGCACAAGAAAGCGGTGGCGAAGGGCGATTTCTCCGGCGTCGATGACCAGAGATGGGACCCCACGGTGAAGGCGCTGGCGCGCTTTCCCGAGGTGGTGAGGAAGCTCGACAAGGATCTGGAGGCCACCACCGCCATCGGCTACGCCTTCGCCAACCAGCCGGAGGACGTTTCCGTCGCCATCCAGGCCCTGCGCGCGAAGGCGGAAGCGGCCGGCAACCTCCAGACCACGCCCGAGCAGGTGGTCACCACCCAGCGCGGCAGCGATGGGGGCGGTGCCCGCACGATTTACATCACCCCGGCGCAGCCGGACGTGGTCTATGTGCCGCAATACGACTACTCCAGCATCTACAACACGGCGGGCCTCGGGCTTTTGGGCTTTGGCGCGGGTGTGCTGGTGGGCAGCGCCTGGAACAATTCCTGGAACTGGGGCGGCGGCTGGGTTTATCCGCCGGTGTGGCCGGGCTATCCGGGATGGCGTCCGCCGCGTCCGGGTCCCTGGCCCGGCCCCGGGCCTCGTCCTCCGGGACCGGGCCCCTGGCCGCGCCCACCCGGTCCGTGGCCGCGTCCGCCAATCCCCGGCCCGGCTCCGATTCCCGGCCCTGGCGGCGGCCTTAAGCCTTGGCGTCCCGGCCCGGGCCATGTGCCGGGTGGCCCAGGTTATCCGGGACGGCCCGGCTATCCGGGCGGGCCCGGCAAGCCCGGCTTGCCGGGGGGGCCCGGTCTCCCCGGTGGTCCGGGTTATCCCGGCGGCGGCTCCGGAGGGTCTGGGGGTCCGGGCCCCGGCATCGGTCCCGGGTTTCCCGGCGGCCCCGGGTATCCGGGAAGGCCCGGTGGCCCTGGCGGTCCCGGTATCGGCCCTGGGCGTCCTGGTCGCCCCGGTGCCGGTGTCAGCCCCGGCTTTCCCGGCGGTGCTGGCGGCCCTGCCTATCCAGTCCGTCCAGGAAAGCCCGGTCGGCCGGGCGGTCCCGGCATGCCCGGGGGGCCGGGTTATTCCGGCGCCGGCCCTGGCTTACCCGGAGGTCCAGGGGGGGCGGGCGCGCGTCCACCTCGTCCCGGGGGCCCTGGCATGAAGCCGTCGCCCGGCCAGCCGAGCTTTGTGCGTCCGCCGCACATCAGCCCGCCCCAGCTGCGCACGCCGCAGTTCAACAGGCCGAATGTACGGCCGCCGCAGATGGGCGGCCCGCAGACGGGAGGCCCCAAGGTGCGCGGCTCGCAGATGCGCCCGCCCAAGGGCGCCGGTTACGGCATGGCGCCAGGGCGCGGCGGGGGGCCGACTCAGTTCCGTCCTCCGCCGCGTGTTGGCGGCCCTGGCGGGCCGAAGATGCCGCCGCGCGGGGGGCGGCCCATGCCCATGGGTGGCCGCTGAGGCTTCTCCTAGCGCGCTCACCCGGGCGGCGGCGTTGCCGCCCGGGTGATTCCCTGCAGGATCCTTTCTGCAGCCATGAATTCGCCGCAGCTCTCAGGGTCACCGGGTGCTTCGGCGGGTCCGCAGAACGCCGGCGGCCGCACTTTTTGCCGCCGGTTTTCGGCTCCTGCCGTGGGAAATTTGTTGTCTGTGTGCCGCTGCGTACCAGTGCCTTCGAATGATGCGGAAGCATTGTGACTGCAAGACTTTCCGTGGCTCTGCCCGTGCCCTCCGGGGCACGTTCTCCACCGAAGCGCGCACTTGCCTCGCATCTGGGGGTGGGCTAAGGCTGCGGCGTGTTTCGAACTTCTCCAACCGAGGCCGGCGCGGTAGCTCCTTCCAGTCTGCCGCCCATGCGTCCCGAGGTGCGGGCAACATGAACGCCTTGCTCATGGATTATCTGCCGGTGGTGATCTTCATCGGCGTGTCGCTGGTGATCGGGCTTGCGCTGCTCGTGTCGCCTTTCCTCGTGGCCTACAGCAATCCCGATCCCGAGAAGCTGTCGGCTTACGAGTGCGGCTTCAACGCCTTCGATGATGCCCGCATGACTTTCGACGTGCGGTTCTACCTGGTGTCGATCCTGTTCATCATCTTCGACCTCGAGGTAGCGTTCCTGTTCCCGTGGGCGGTGACCTTCGGCGGGCTGGGCGACCTTGGCTTCTGGTCCATGATGATCTTCCTCGGCATTCTCACCGTCGGCTTCATCTACGAGTGGCGCAAGGGAGCTCTGGAATGGGACTGACCCCTTCTGCGGCCAAGCCGGAAATCGCAGCGGCCCCCAAAGGCATCATCGACCCTTCTACCGGCAAGCCGGTGGGCGCGACCGATCCCTTCTTCAAGGAAGTCAACGCGGAGCTTGCCGACAAGGGCTTCCTGCTCACGACGGCTGACGACCTCATCACTTGGGCGCGCACCGGCTCGCTTATGTGGATGACCTTCGGTCTCGCCTGTTGTGCCGTGGAGATGATGCAGGTTTCCATGCCGCGCTACGACGTGGAGCGCTTCGGCTTTGCCCCGCGCGCTTCGCCGCGCCAGTCGGACGTGATGATCGTCGCGGGTACGCTGACCAACAAGATGGCCCCGGCCCTGCGCAAGGTCTACGACCAGATGCCGGAGCCGCGCTACGTCATCTCCATGGGCTCGTGCGCCAATGGCGGCGGCTATTACCATTATTCCTATGCGGTGGTGCGTGGCTGCGACCGCGTGGTGCCGGTGGACATCTATGTGCCGGGCTGCCCGCCCACTGCGGAGGCGCTGCTTTACGGCGTGCTGCTGCTGCAGAAGAAGATCCGCCGCATCGGCACCATCGAGCGCTGAGGCTTGAGGGCTCAGGACGGGATTGTTGAGATGGACGAGACCCTGAAAGATCTGGCCGCTCACATCGCTGGCGTCCTCTCGGGCGCGGTGAAGGGTTGGCAGGTCGCCTTCGGTGAGCTCACCCTCGAGGTGGAGCCGGCCCAGATCGTGAAGGTGGCCACTTTCCTGCGCGACGATCCGGCGTGCCTGTTCCACTGCATCGTGGATGTATGTGGGGTCGACTATCCGGAGCGCGAGAAGCGCTTCGACGTGGTTTATCATCTTCTTTCGCTCAAGCAGAACCTGCGCATCCGTCTCAAGGTGCAGACGGATGAAGAGGGGCCGGTGCCGTCCATCTGTGGCGTGTTTCCGGGCGCCAACTGGTTCGAGCGCGAGGCTTATGATCTTTACGGCATCCTGTTCACCGGGCATCCCGAGCTGCGTCGCCTGCTGACGGACTACGGCTTCGACGGCTACCCGCTGCGCAAGGATTTCCCCACCTCCGGCTTTGTCGAGGTGCATTATGACGACGAGCTGAAGCGCGTCGTCTACGAGCCGGTGCGTCTTGCGCAGGAGTTCCGTAACTTCGACTTCCTCTCGCCATGGGAGGGCGTGGAATACGTCCTGCCGGGCGACGAGAAGGCATCGAAGGCCGGCTGAGGGAGCGAACGATGGCACAGGAACTCGCAACCGACGTCGAAGAGCTGAAGCCGGCCGACAAGGTCCGCAACTTCAAGATCAATTTCGGCCCGCAGCATCCCGCGGCCCATGGCGTGCTGCGCATGGTGCTCGAGCTGAACGGCGAGGTGGTGGAGCGGGTGGACCCGCACATCGGCCTTCTGCATCGCGGTACCGAGAAGCTCATCGAATCCAAGACCTACATCCAGGCCGTGCCCTATTTCGACCGGCTGGATTACTGCGCGCCCATGAACCAGGAGCACGCCTACTGCCTGGCGGTGGAAAAGCTCCTGGGGATCGAGGTGCCCAAGCGCGGCCAGCTTATCCGCGTGCTGTATTCCGAGATCGGGCGCCTGTTGTCGCACATTCTCAACGTCACCACGTTCGCCATGGATGTGGGCGCGCTGACGCCGCCGCTGTGGGGGTTCGAGGAGCGCGAGAAGCTCATGATCTTCTATGAGCGAGCCTCTGGCAGCCGCATGCATGCCGCCTATTTCCGTCCTGGCGGTGTCCATCAGGACCTGCCGCGGGCGCTGGTCGAGGATATCGGCACCTTCTGCGAGACCTTCCCCAAGGTGCTCGACGATCTGGACCGCCTTGTCACGGGCAACCGTATCTTCAAGCAGCGCACCGTCGACATCGGCAATGTATCGCTGGAGGACGCGCTGGCCTGGGGCTTCTCGGGTGTGATGGTGCGCGGCTCTGGCGCGGCCTGGGATCTGCGTCGTGCCCAGCCCTACGAATGCTATTCGGAGCTTGAGTTCGACATTCCCGTGGGTGTCCACGGTGACTGCTACGACCGCTACGTGGTGCGCATGGAAGAGATGCGCCAGTCCACCAAGATCATGAAGCAGTGCGTGGAGCGATTGCTGAAGGAAGGTGGGCCGGTTTCCACTTCCGACGGCAAGGTCTCCCCGCCTTCGCGGCGGGAGATGAAGCGCTCCATGGAAGCGCTCATCCACCACTTCAAGCTTCACACCGAGGGCTTCCATGTTCCGGCGGGCGACGTTTACGCCGCGGTGGAGGCGCCGAAGGGCGAATTTGGCGTGTATCTCGTGTCGGACGGGACCAACAAGCCGTACCGCTGCAAGATCCGCGCTCCCGGTTTTGCGCACCTGCAGGCCATGGATTTCCTCTCGCGCGGCTACATGCTAGCCGACGTGTCGGCCATCCTCGGCTCGCTCGATATCGTGTTCGGCGAGGTGGACCGCTGATGTCCCGCCCTTCCGCCATCTGCCCCGTGCGTGAGCGCCGCTGTGCGGCCGGCTCCGCCGCTGGCCTGGAGGTCTGAGATGACCGTTCGTCGCCTTGCTGCCGAGCAGCCCGAGAGCTTCGCCTTCACCCCCGAGCTGGAGGCAATCGCGAGCGCGCTCATCGCGAAGTACCCGGAGGGGCGCCAGGCGTCGGCCGTTGTTCCGTTGCTGTGGGAAACGCAGAAGGCTGCTGGCGGCTGGCTGCCGGAGCCGGCACTGCGCGCTGTGGCAGACCGTCTGGGTATGGCCCATATCCGCGTGCTGGAGGTAGCCACCTTCTACACGATGTTCAATCTTGCGCCGGTGGGGAAGTATTTCGTGCAGCTCTGCGGCACGACCCCCTGCATGCTGCGCGGTTCGGACGACCTCAAGGTGGTGTGTCAGCGCCGGATCGGCGACCAGGGGCACGTCTCTGCCGACGGCACCTTTTCTTGGCTTGAGGTGGAGTGCCTCGGTGCCTGCACCAACGCGCCCATGGTCCAGATCAACGATGACTTTTTCGAGGATCTCACGCCTGAGAGCCTGGAAAAGCTGCTGGATGATCTTGCTGCCGGTCGCCCTGTGAAGGTTGGGCCGCAGAATGGCCGTCACGGCTGCGAGCCCATCGGCGGGCCGATCGCGCTCACCGATCCCGCCATCTATGCGCCGCGGCCGAAGCAGGAGGAGACCTCCTCCGCTCCTGCACCGGCCGCCGGGGAGTGATGACCATGCTCGCCGACAAGGACCGCATCTTCACGAACCTCTACGGCCTGCAGGACTTCAGCCTGAAGGGCGCCATGTCGCGCGGCCACTGGGATGGCACCAAGGCCATCCTGGAAAAGGGGCGTGACTGGATCATCAACGAGATGAAAGCCTCCGGCCTGCGCGGCCGTGGTGGCGCCGGCTTTTCGACCGGCCTCAAGTGGTCGTTCATGCCCAAGCAGTCGGATGGGCGGCCCCATTATCTGGTGGTGAACGCGGACGAGTCCGAGCCCGGCACCTGCAAGGACCGCGAGATTCTGCGCAACGATCCGCACACGCTGATCGAAGGCTGCCTGATCGCCTCCTTCGCCATGGGCGCGCACGCGGCCTACATCTATGTGCGTGGCGAGTTCATTTATGAGCGCAAGCGCCTGCAGCAGGCCATCGACGAGTGCTATGCCGCTGGCCTCCTCGGGAAAAACAACGTCCACGATTATCCCTTTGATCTCTATGTGCACCACGGCGCCGGTGCCTACATCTGCGGTGAGGAAACGGCGCTGCTGGAGAGCCTTGAGGGCAAGAAGGGCATGCCGCGGCTGAAGCCGCCGTTCCCCGCCAACATGGGCCTCTATGGTTGCCCTACCACGGTGAACAACGTGGAGAGCATTGCGGTGGCGCCCACCATTCTGCGGCGGGGCGCGTCGTGGTTCTCATCCATCGGCCGGCCGAACAACGTAGGCACGAAGCTCTACGGCATTTCCGGACACGTGAACAAGCCGTGCGTGGTGGAGGATGCCATGGGCATCACCTTCCGCGAGCTCATCGAGAAGCATGGCGGCGGCGTGCGGGGCGGTTGGGACAATTTGCTCGCCATCATCCCCGGCGGTGCCTCGTGCCCGGTGGTTCCTGCGGAGCAGTGCGAAGAGCTCATTATGGACTTTGACGGCCTGCGTGCCGTGAAGTCGTCCTTCGGCACCGCAGGCGTGCTGGTGATGGACAAGTCCACGGACATCGTGAAGGCCATTGCGCGCATCTCGTATTTCTTCAAGCACGAGAGCTGTGGCCAGTGCACGCCCTGTCGCGAGGGCACGGGCTGGATGTGGCGCGTGGTGAACCGCATGGCGGAGGGGCGCGCCCACAAGCACGAGATCGACATGCTGCTGGAGGTGACGACCCAGATCGAGGGTCACACCATCTGCGCGTTGGGAGATGCCGCGGCGTGGCCGGTGCAGGGGCTCATTCGTCACTATCGTCATGTGATCGAAGAGCGCATCGAGCAATATGCGGCCAATCCGCATCCGCACCCGGTGGCTGCGGAATGAGGTGATGGGCCGCATCACCCAGCTGTGCCCCACCTTCGCCGCCGCAGATCCGCAGGCGGCGGCAGAGTGGTATCGGGACCGGTTGGGATTTGTGGTGAAATTCGTGATGGACGGCTACGCGATCGTAGGCCGGGACGATGTGGAGTTTCATTTTTGGCGGTGCGCCGACCGGGCGATCGCGGAAGCCACGTCGGCCTACGTAAGGGTGGACGACATCGACGCCATGCACGCGGAATTCGCGGGCGCGGCGGAAGGCGGGCGCATCTCTCCGGTCGCGGACCGGGAATGGGGGATGCGCGAGTTCTATGTCTGGGACCCGGACGGCAATCTCTTGCGGTTCGGTGTTCCGGTGGCCGCCGCGGAGGCGGCCTGAAGCAGGGTCCGCGCCGGGCGCGGCAAGAGGCGAGGTGGAAGGGATGGCGAAGATCGTCGTCGACGGCTCCGAGATCGATGTCCCGGCCGAGTTCACGCTGCTTCAGGCGTGCGAGGCGGCGGGGGTCGAGATTCCGCGATTCTGCTTCCATGAGCGCCTCTCCATCGCCGGCAACTGCCGCATGTGCCTGGTGGAAGTGAAGGGCGGTCCGCCCAAGCCCACCGCCTCGTGCGCCATGGCGGTGAAGGATCTGCGCCCTGGCCCCAACGGCGAGCCGCCCGTGGTGCTCACCAAGAGCCCCATGGTGAAGAAGGCGCGCGAAGGGGTGATGGAGTTCCTGCTCATCAACCACCCGCTGGATTGCCCTATCTGCGATCAGGGCGGTGAGTGCGACCTGCAGGACCAGGCGATGGCCTACGGCGCCGATACCTCGCGCTTCGCCGAGAACAAGCGCGCGGTGGAAGACAAGTACATCGGCCCGCTGGTGCGCACGTCCATGACGCGCTGTATCCAGTGCACCCGCTGTGTGCGCTTCACTACCGAGGTGGCGGGCGTGCCGGACCTCGGCGCCATCGGCCGCGGCGAGGATACGGAGATCACGACCTATCTCGAGCATGCCATGCGCTCGGAGATGCAGGGCAATGTGGCGGACCTCTGCCCCGTGGGCGCGCTGACCCATAAGCCATATGCCTTCCACGCCCGGCCGTGGGAGCTCATCAAGACCGAGTCCGTCGACGTTATGGATGCGGTGGGCGCGAACATCCGCGTGGATACCCGCGGCCGCGAGGTGATGCGCATCCTGCCGCGCGTCAATGACCTCGTGAACGAGGAGTGGATCTCCGACAAATCCCGTTATGTGTGGGACGGCCTGAAGGTGCAGCGCCTCGACCGGCCGTACCTGCGCAAGGGCACGCGGCTGGTTCCGGCCTCCTGGAACGAGGCGTTCGTCGCCATCGCCGCCAGGGTAAAGACTGCGAAGCCCGAACGGATCGGCGCGCTCATCGGCGACCTCGCCAGCGTGGAAGAGATCTTCGCGCTCAAGGGCCTGATGACGAAGCTCGGCAGCGCCAACATCGACGCCCGCCAGGACGGCGCGGCGCTCGATCCGGCGCTGGGCCGCGCCACTTATGTGTTCAATCCGTCCATCGCAGGTATCGACGATGCGGATGCGATTCTGCTCGTGGGAACGGACCCGCGCCATGAGGCCTCGGTGCTCAACGCCCGCATCCGCAAGCGGTGGCGTCAGGGCGGGCTCAAGGTTGGCCTCATCGGCCAGCAGGTGGATCTGACCTACACCTACGATTATGTCGGTGCAGGCCCTGACAGCCTCGCCCATCTTGGCGCCTTCGGCGAGGTGCTGAAGCAGGCAGAGCGCCCGATGGTCATCATCGGCCAGGGTGCGCTCTCGCGCGCGGATGGCGCAGCGGTGCTTTCGCTGGCGGCGCGTGTCGCCACCGAGTGCGGCGCGGTGAAGGACGGGTGGAACGGCTTTGGGGTGCTGCACACCGCCGCCGCCCGTGTCGGCGCGCTGGACGTCGGCGCTGTCCCGGGCGCGAAGGGGCTGAATGCGAAGGCCATGGCGGCTGCCGGTGCGCTCGATGTCGCGTTCCTGGTGGGGGCCGACGAGATCGACGTCGCTCCGGGTGCCTTCGTTGTCTACATCGGTACCCACGGCGACCGCGGCGCGCACCGGGCGGATGTCATTCTGCCGGGCGCGGCCTACACGGAGAAGTCGGGCCTTTATGTGAACACCGAGGGCCGGGTGCAGTTCGCCAATCGCGCTGCTTTCCCGCCGGGGGAAGCTCGCGAGGAGTGGGCGATCCTGCGCGCGCTTTCGGAGGTGCTGGGCCAGACGCTGCCCTTCGACAGCGTCACGGCGCTGCGTGCGAAGCTGATGGCGGCGTACCCGCATCTCGGCCGCGTGGACCAGATCGAGCCGGGTGATGCCGCTGCCATCGCAAAATTGGCGAAGCTCGGCGGAGATGTGGACAAGGCGCCGTTCGCGCCGGCCATTTCGGATTTCTATCTGACGAACCCCATTGCCCGCGCGTCCGCCGTCATGGCGGAGTGCTCGGCCCTGCGCGCGGCTTCGGCCGCGGAGGCGGCGGAGTGAGGCGCATGGTTCGTCACGAAGCACAACAGTTCGCGCCGCAAGCGGCGCGCCCGGCGCAGGCGACGGCCTGCGCGCGGGAAGCGTGAGGGGGCGAGAGCACCGATGAGCTGGCAGGATACCCTTATCCAGGTACTGATCATCATCGGCCAGAGCTTGGCTCTGCTGGTGGCGCTCCTGATCTTCATCGCCTACATCCTGCTCGCCGATCGCAAGATCTGGGCGGCGGTGCAGATGCGGCGCGGCCCCAATGTGGTTGGGCCGTTCGGCCTATTCCAGTCGTTCGCGGACCTGCTCAAGTTCGTGCTGAAGGAGCCCACCATCCCGGCCGGCGCCAACAAGGTGCTGTTCCTGCTGGCGCCGCTGGTGACCTGCGTGCTGGCGCTCGCGGCCTGGGCCGTGGTACCGATCGCCGATGGCTGGGTGATCGCCGACATCAATGTGGGCGTGCTCTACATTTTCGCCATCTCGTCGCTCGGCGTTTACGGCATCATCATGGGCGGCTGGGCTTCGAACTCGAAGTATCCCTTCCTCGCCGCCCTGCGCTCTGCGGCGCAGATGGTGTCCTACGAGGTCTCCATCGGCTTCGTCATCATCACGGTGCTGATGTGCGCGGGCACGCTGAACCTCAGCGGCATCGTGGAGGCGCAGAACGGGCGGCTCGGCTTCCTGAACTGGTACTTCCTGCCGCTGTTCCCCATGTTCGTCATCTTCTACATCTCGGCCCTGGCTGAGACGAACCGGCCGCCCTTCGATCTGGTCGAAGCGGAATCGGAGCTGGTTGCGGGCTTCATGACCGAGTATGGCTCCACGCCCTACCTGCTCTTCATGCTTGGCGAGTACGTGGCCATCATCACCATGTGCGCCATGGCGACCATCCTGTTCCTGGGCGGCTGGCTGTCGCCGCTGCCGTTCGCACCCTTCACTTGGGTGCCGGGGGTGGTGTGGTTCGTCGTGAAGGTCAGCTTCATGTTCTTCCTGTTCGCCATGGCGAAGGCGATCGTTCCGCGCTACCGCTACGATCAGCTCATGCGCCTCGGGTGGAAGGTGTTCCTGCCCATCTCGCTGGTGGCGGTCGTCGTGGTGGCCAGCGTCCTGCACTTCACGGGGACTGCGCCCCAATGAACGTGCACCCGAACCTTCAGATCAGCCGCCCGATGGCGGCGGGAGAGCGCCCATGAAGCTCGATCAGGCCGCGCGCGCCCTGTTGCTGACGGAGCTGGTCTCCGCCTTCGCCCTCACCATGCGCTACTTCTTCGCGCCGAAGGCGACGCTGAACTACCCCTTTGAGAAGGGGCCTCTGTCGCCGCGCTTCCGCGGGGAGCACGCGTTGCGTCGCTACCCCAACGGCGAGGAGCGGTGCATCGCCTGCAAGCTTTGCGAGGCGATCTGCCCCGCGCAGGCCATTACCATCGAGGCCGGCCCACGCCGCAACGACGGCACGCGGCGCACGACCCGGTACGACATCGACATGGTCAAGTGCATCTATTGCGGCTTCTGCCAGGAAGCCTGCCCGGTGGAGGCGATCGTGGAGGGGCCGAACTTCGAGTTCGCCACCGAGACGCGCGAAGAGCTCTACTACGACAAGGAGAAGCTGCTTTCGAACGGCGACCGGTGGGAGCGCGAGATCGCGCGGTCCATCGCGCTCGATGCCCCGTATCGTTGAGCAGGCGTCTGCGGCGGCGTCAGCCGGCGGAGGCGAGAAGTTGAGGCGCCGTGATGAGCACGGCAGGAACGCAAGGGCGGTCCCCAGGACAGGTCCGGAACGTTCGAACTGGACTTGTGAGCAGGGCACGCCCGCGGGAATGCCGGTCGGGCGGCCGGGCTCGAAACGGTGGACTTGTGGGATGGGTCAGAGCTATCGACGCATCGGCCGCTGGGCGCCGCTGTCCGTGAGGGGCAGCGCGGCGCTCAAGGCGGCGCAAACGAGCGCGGAACTGGCGCGCAGAGGGGGGCTCTCCGCATGAGTGTCGCGGCAGCGTTTTTCTATCTCTTCGCGTTCGTGCTGGTGGGATCGGCCTTCATGGTCATCTCCTCGCGAAACCCCGTGCAGTCGGTTTTGTTCCTCATTCTCGCCTTCGTGAATGCGGCGGGCCTGTTCCTGCTGATCGGCGCCGAGTTTCTCGGTCTGATCCTGGTCGTGGTTTATGTTGGCGCGGTGGCGGTGCTGTTCCTGTTCGTGGTGATGATGCTCGATGTGGACTTCGTTGAGCTGCGCCAGGGCTTCCTGCAGTACCTGCCCATCGGCGTGTTGATCGGCCTGATCTTCCTTGCCGAACTGGTGCTGGTGGTGGGGGCCTGGGTCACGGGCCCCGGCATTTCCGCCGCAGTTTCCGCCGGCGCGGCGGCCGGGCACGTGAGCGAGGTCGGCAATGTGCAGGCGATCGCGAAGGTGCTCTACACGGACTACATCTACTACTTCCAGTCGGCGGGCTTCGTTCTGCTGGTGGCGATGATCGGCGCCATCGTGTTGACGCTCCGCCACAAGGTGAACGTGAAGCGTCAGAACATCTCCGCCCAGGTGGCGCGGACGCCCGAGGCCGCCATCAAGGTGGTCAAGGTGCGGCCCGGCCAGGGGCTCTGAGGGGGTCGCCATGGAAATCGGTCTTTCCCACTACCTGACGGTGGCGGCGATCCTGTTCACGCTGGGGACGCTCGGTATCTTCCTGAACCGGAAGAACGTGATCGTCATCCTGATGTCGATTGAGCTGATCCTGCTGTCGGTGAACATCAACCTCGTGTCGTTCTCAGCCTTCCTCGGGAACCTCACCGGGCAGATCTTCGCACTGCTCGTGCTCACCGTGGCGGCGGCCGAAGCGGCCATCGGCCTCGCCATCCTCGTGGTGTTCTACCGCAACCGCGGTTCGATCGCCGTCGAGGACATCAACGCCATGAAGGGTTGAGGCCATGTATCAGGCGATCGTCTTCCTGCCGCTCGCAGGCTTCCTCATCGCGGCGCTGTTCGGTCGGGCCATCGGCGCCCGCGCCAGCGAAGTGGTGACCACCACTTTCCTGTTCATCTCCTGCCTGTTTGCTTGGATTACTTTCGTGAGCGTCGGATTTGACGACCATGAAGTTCGGATCCATCTTCTGGAATGGATTGATGTCGGCGGCCTCAAGATCGACTGGGCTCTGAGGATCGACAGCCTCACTGCGGTGATGCTGATTGTGGTGACCACCGTGTCCAGCCTCGTGCACCTCTATTCCGTGGGGTACATGCACGAGGACCCGCACCGGCCGCGTTTCTTCTCCTACCTGTCGCTGTTCACCTTCGCGATGCTGATGCTGGTGACGGCTGATAATCTGGTGCAACTGTTCTTCGGCTGGGAGGGCGTGGGCCTCGCGTCCTACCTGCTCATCGGCTTCTGGTACGAGAAGCCCTCCGCCAATGCCGCGGCCATGAAGGCGTTCGTGGTCAATCGCGTCGGCGACTTCGGTTTCATGCTGGGCATCTTCGCCGTGTTCGTGATGACCGGCTCGGTCGCCTTCGATCAGGTGTTCGCGGCGGCGCCTTCGCTTGCCGGCAAGACCATCAATTTCCTCGGCCACAATTGGGATGCGCCGACCGTCATCGCGCTGCTGCTGTTCGTCGGCGCCATGGGCAAGTCGGCTCAGTTGCTGCTCCACACCTGGCTGCCGGATGCCATGGAGGGCCCGACGCCGGTGTCCGCCCTTATCCATGCGGCGACCATGGTGACCGCCGGCGTGTTCATGGTGGCGCGCATGTCGCCCATCTTCGAGCTGTCGCCGACCGCCCTCGACGTGGTGATGCTGATCGGCGCGACCACAGCCTTCTTCGCGGCGACGATTGCGCTGGTGCAGAACGACATCAAGAAGGTGATCGCCTACTCCACCTGCTCGCAGCTCGGCTATATGTTTACGGCCATGGGGGCGGGGGCGTATTCGGTGGGCATGTTCCACCTGCTGACCCACGCCTGCTTCAAGGCGCTGCTGTTCCTGTGCGCAGGCTCGGTCATCAACGCGATGCACCACGAGCAGGACATGCGGCACATGGGCGGCCTCTACAAGAAGGTGCCCTTCACCTACGCCATGATGCTGATCGGGACCCTGGCCATCACCGGTTTCCCGTTCACCGCCGGCTATTATTCGAAGGACGCCATCATCGAGTCGGCCTACGCCAGCCACAATGCCTTCGCCCTCTATGGCTGGGCCATGACTGTGCTCGCGGCGGCGCTCACCTCCTTCTATTCCTGGCGCCTGATATTCATGACCTTCCATGGGAAGCCGCATGATCAGCATCATTACGATCACGCGCACGAGTCGCCCCTGGTCATGACTTTGCCGCTGGCGGTGCTTGGCGTCGGGTCGGTCGTGGTGGGCTTCGCGCTCTACGGCGTGTTCGTGGGGGAGGATGTGCACGCCTTCTTCCGCTCCTCGATCTTCATGGGTGCGGAGAATCATATTCTCCATGCCATGCACGAGATCCCGGAGCTGATCGTGCTCGCACCCACGGGAATGATGGTGATCGGCTTCGCGATCGCCTACTGGTTCTACGTGGCCAACCCGCGGCTTCCCGCCGCGCTCGCGTCGGCTCTTCCGGGCCTCTACAGGTTCCTGCTCAACAAGTGGTACTTCGACGAGCTCTACGATTTCCTGTTCGTCCGTCCGGCCATGTGGATCGGGCGGGTGCTCTGGAAGCGGGGTGACGGCACCATCATCGATGGCCTTGGTCCCGATGGCGTGTCCGCACGGGTGCTCGACGTCACCGGCCGCGTGGTGCGGCTGCAGAGCGGCTACCTCTATCATTACGCCTTCGTGATGCTCATCGGCGTCGCGGCCCTTCTCACCTGGTTCATGTTCTCCGGAGTGTGACGCCGATGACCGACTGGCCCATCCTATCCGTCGTCACCTTCCTGCCCCTCGTCGGCGCGCTGTTCATCCTCGTGGTGCGCGGCGACGACGAGGTGGCCGCCCGCAACGCCCGCTGGGTGGCGCTGTGGACGACGCTGGTGACCTTCGTGGTGTCCCTGCTGCTGCTGCCGGGCTTCGATCCGGCCGCGCCAGGCTTCCAGTTCGTTGAGAAGAAGGCGTGGCTCGGCGATATCGCCGCCTACCATATGGGCGTCGACGGCATTTCGCTGCCGTTCGTGATCCTCACCACCTTCCTCATGCCGTTCGCCATCCTGGCCTCCTGGGAGAGCGTGCATAAGCGGGTGAAGGAGTACATGATCGCCTTCCTGGTGCTCGAAACCTTCATGATCGGCACCTTCTGCGCGCTCGACCTCGTGCTGTTCTATTTCTTCTTCGAGGCCGGCCTCATCCCGATGTTCCTGATCATCGGCATATGGGGCGGACCGCGGCGCGTGTACGCGGCGTTCAAGTTCTTCCTCTACACCCTTGCCGGCTCCGTGCTGATGATGCTGGCCGTCATGGCCATGTATTGGCAGGCGGGCACGACCGATGTGCCGACGCTGCTCACCTACGGCTTCCCCTCGCATATGCAGACATGGCTGTGGCTGGCCTTCTTCGCGTCGTTCGCGGTGAAGATGCCCATGTGGCCGGTGCACACATGGCTGCCGGACGCCCACGTGGAGGCGCCGACGGCAGGCTCGGTGATCCTGGCGGGCATCCTGCTGAAGATGGGCGGCTATGGCTTCATCCGCTATTCGCTGCCGATGTTCCCGGAGGCGAGCCATTATTTCGCGCCGCTGGTGTTCACCCTCTCGGTGGTGGCCATCATCTACACGTCGTTGGTTGCCCTGGTTCAACAGGACATCAAGAAGCTGATCGCCTA
This sequence comes from Xanthobacter sediminis, assembly GCF_043195015.1. Classification (NCBI taxonomy): domain Bacteria; kingdom Pseudomonadati; phylum Pseudomonadota; class Alphaproteobacteria; order Hyphomicrobiales; family Xanthobacteraceae; genus Xanthobacter; species Xanthobacter sediminis. Next base: position 153,370 of record NZ_JBAFWH010000002.1, read on the forward strand.
CTCGTCGGTGGCCCACATGGGTTTCGTGACCATGGGCATCTTCACCATGAACGAGCAGGGCCTTCAGGGCGCCATGTTCCTCATGATTTCCCACGGCTTCGTCTCGGGTGCGCTGTTCCTGTGCGTCGGTGTCATCTACGACCGTATGCACACCCGCGAGATCGCAGCCTATGGCGGCCTCGTGAACCGCATGCCGCTTTATGCCACTGTGATGATGATCTTCACGATGGCGAACATCGGCCTGCCGGGCACCTCCGGCTTCGTGGGCGAGTTCCTCACGATGCTTGCGGCGTTCAAGGCGAACACGTGGGTGGCCTTCCTGGCGGCCACTGGCGTGATCCTCTCTGCCGCCTATGCGCTCTACCTCTACTGGCGGGTGATCTTCGGCAAGCTTGAGAAGGACAGCCTGAAGAACATCCTGGACCTGTCGCCGCGCGAGGTGGTGATTATGGTTCCGCTGGTGGTGCTCACCATTCTGTTCGGGGTGTGGCCGGCGCCGATCCTCGACATGACGTCCCATGCGGTGAACGCGGTCGTCGCGCGCACCGATCAGGTGGCGGGTGCGGTGAAGACCGCGCTCCTCCTCACCTTTTGATTTCGAGGTTGTCATGACGCAGCTCCTGCCTCCGCTCGGCGCGGTCCTGCCCGAACTGGTGCTGGCCGTCTCCGCCATCGTGCTGATCCTCATCGGCGCGGTGCGCGGCGAGGGGGCGGCCAATTTCATCACCGGCCTTGCCATCGCCGTGCTCGCGGCGGCCGGGGTTCTGGTGCTCCTCGGGCCGGGCGGCGAGACGGTCGCCTTCAACGGCTCGCTGGTGATCGACCCGTTCGGCCGCTTCATGAAGGGGCTCGCTATCCTCGGCGCCACGGTCTCGCTGATCATGGCGGTGGATTGGCAAAACCGTGAGAAGCTCGCGCGCTTCGAATATTCGGTGCTGTTCGTCATCGCGACGCTCGGCATGTGCATGCTGGTGTCGGCGGGCGATCTGATCGCGCTTTACCTCGGCCTGGAGCTGATGAGCTTCTCGCTCTACGTGCTCGCCGCCATTAACCGGGACTCGGTGCGTTCCACTGAGGCGGGCCTTAAGTATTTCGTGCTGGGCTCCCTGTCCTCGGGCATGCTGCTTTACGGTGCGTCTCTGGTCTACGGCTTCACCGGTTCGGTGAACTTCGAGGTGATTGCGACTGTGGTGAAGGAGCCGAGCATCGGCCTCATCTTCGGCCTCGTGTTCGTGCTCGCCGGGCTGTGCTTCAAGATCTCGGCGGTGCCGTTCCACATGTGGACGCCGGACGTCTACGAGGGCGCGCCTACTCCGGTCACGACCTTCTTCGCCACCGCGCCAAAGGTGGCCGGCATGGCCATCTTCATCCGTGTGGTGCTGGAGGCGTTCCCGCACATCGCCTCGCAGTGGCAGCAGATCGTGGCTTTCGTCTCGATCGCCTCGATGGTGCTCGGCGCCTTCGCCGCTATCGGCCAGCGGAACATCAAGCGCCTGCTTGCCTATTCCTCCATCGGCCACATGGGATTCGCGCTCGTTGGTCTGGCGGCGGGCACGGCCGAGGGCGTGCGGGGCGTGCTGGTGTATATCGCGATCTATGTTGCGATGACGCTGGGCTCTTTCGCATGCGTGCTCACCATGCGCCGGCAGGGCCGCGCTGTTGAGAACATCGACGATCTCGCGGGCCTTGCGCGCAATAATCCGTTGATGGCGCTCATGTTCGCGGCGCTGATGTTCTCGCTGGCGGGCATTCCCCCGCTCGCGGGCTTCCTCGCGAAATACTACGTCTTCGTCGCAGCCATCCAGGCCGGCCTCTATGGGCTCGCGGTCATCGGCGTGCTCGCGTCGGTCGTCGGCGCCTATTATTATCTTCGTGTCGTCAAGGTCATGTATTTCGACGAGCCTGCGGACGCGTTCGATCCCATGCCGACCGAGCTGAAGGCGGTTCTTGCGCTGAGTGGGCTTTTCACCATCTTCTATTTCGTCTATCCCGCTCCTCTCATTGAGGCGGCCGGGGCCGCCGCCCGCTCGCTTTTCTGATCGATGGCACAATACGAATTCCAGGGTTCCACGGTTCCCATCATCCGCTTCACCGAGATCGGCTCCACCAATGCGGAGGGTCTCGCCCGGCTTGCGCGGGGCGAGATCATGCCGGTCTGGCTCGTGGCGGATATCCAGACGGCCGGGCGCGGGCGGCGCGGCCGGCCGTGGACCTCGGAGCTTGGCAATCTCTTCGCAACGCTGGTGTTGCCCAACCCGGCGCCGCTCGCCAATCTCGCCCAGCTCTGCTTCGTGGCGGGCTTGGCGGTGCGTGACGCGGCGCTCGCGGCTGCACCGCAGATCCCCGCTGATGCGCTGAAGCTGAAGTGGCCCAATGACCTGCTGCTCCATGGCGGCAAGCTGGCGGGCATTTTGGTCGAGGGCGGTACCGATGCGAACGGCCGGCCTGCGGCGGTCATCGGCTTCGGTGTGAACTGCCTGCACCATCCCGAGGACCTCCCCTACAGGGCCACCAGCCTTGAAGAGGCGGGGGCGCCAACGGCGCCAGACCGCCTGCTGGAGGCGCTCGATCTCGCCATGGCGGTGCGGCTCAACCAGTGGCATGCGGGCGCCGGTTTCGCCGGCATCCGGTCCGACTGGATGCGGCATGCCCTCGGCATGGGGGATCAGGTAAGCGTCAAGATCGGTGAGCGTGAAGTGGTGGGCCGGTTCGAGAACATCGATGCCCGAGGCGCCATGATGTTGCGCCGACGCGACGGTATCGCCGAGATCATCACTGCCGGAGACGTCTCGCTGCGTCTGCCGGAGTAGCGCGAGATGTATTGCAGGAGCTGGCGGCGGGCTCCGGCGGGAGGCTGGCCGTTGCGGCCGGTGCCGCTGTAGCTCGGTGTGGCGAAAGTCTTTTGGAACGGCACCGTCCGCGATCCTCCAGCGGCGGGTGGAACCCTGCGGGAGGAAGTGATCGGCACAATGGCGGCATCGGACGAACTCGTATTCGCGCCCCTCGGCGGAGTGGGCGAAATCGGCATGAACCTCGCGCTTTATGGCTCCGGGCCGAAGAAAGCGCGCAGCTGGCTCATGGTCGATTTCGGCATGAGCTTCGCCGGAGATGAGGCGCCGGGGGTGGATCTGGTGCTACCGGACATCCGCTTCCTGGAAGCCGAAAAGAAGAATATCGCCGGGCTCGTGATCACCCATGGGCATGAGGATCATATCGGCGCGGTGCTCGACCTGTGGCCGCGCCTGCGGTGCCCCATCTACACGACCGCGTTCACCGCCGGCCTGCTGGAGGCAAAGCGCGCCGGCGAGCCGGGAGCTCCTTCGGAGCTTCCGGTGACCGTGGTGCGCTCGGGTGAGCGGGTTCAGATCGGGCCGTTCGAGGTTGAGTTCATACCGGTCGCCCACTCCATCCCGGACAGCCACGCGATCGCCATCCGTACCGGGGCGGGACTGGTGGTGCACACGGGCGACTGGAAGCTCGACCCCACGCCCATGGTGGGCAAGGCGACCGATACGGCGCGGCTTGCGGCCCTCGGCGACGAGGGGGTTCGCGCCATCGTCTGCGATTCCACCAACGCCATTCGCGACGGCGTCTCGCCCTCCGAGGCGGATGTGGCGGCCTCGTTGAAGGAGATTGTTGCGAAGGCCAAGCACCGTGTGGCCTTCACCACCTTCTCGTCCAATGTCGCGCGCATCCGGGGCATTGCCGAGGCGGCGATGGCGGCCGGGCGCGAGGTGGTGGTCGTGGGTCGCGCGCTGGAGCGGGTGATCGGCGTGGCGCGCGAGCAGGGGCTGCTGGACGGCATCCCGGCCTTCCGCAGCGCGGACTTCTACGGCTACCTGCCCCGCGAGCGCGTGGTGGCCATCCTCACCGGCAGCCAGGGTGAGCCGCGCGCGGCGCTGAAGCGCATCGCTGACGACGACCATCCGGAGATTGCGTTCTCGCCGGGGGACCTGGTGGTGTTCTCGTCGCGCACCATTCCCGGCAATGAGAAGGTGGTGAACCACATCGTCAACGCCCTCATCAAGCGTGGGGTGGAGGTGATGACCGACCGGGACGGGCTGGTGCACGTCTCCGGCCATCCGCGGCGCGGCGAGCTTGAGAAGATGTATGCGCTGGTGCGGCCGCAGGTGGCGGTGCCGGTGCACGGCGAGGCGCTGCACCTGCACGAGCACGCCAAGCTCGCGCGCAGCCTCGGCGTGCCCGAGGTGGTGAACTGCTACGATGGGCAGATGCTGCGGCTCGCGCCCGGCCCGGTGGAACGGGTGGGGGAGGTACCGTTTGGGCGCCTTTACAAGGATGCCCGCCTGCTGCTGCCCGAAGGGGCGCGCGCGCTCCCGGAGCGGCGCAAGCTTAGCTATGTAGGCGCCATTTCGGTGGCGGTGGCCGTCGACAAGCATGGCGCGCTCGCCGGTGATCCCTCGGTGGAGCTGACCGGCGTTCCGGAGCGCGGCGAGGGCAATGTGGATATGTTGGACCACGTGCTCGACACTGTGGTCACGACCCTGCAGGGCCTGCCCAAGGCGCGCCGGCGTGATGCCGATGCCCTGGCGGAGTCGCTGGAGCGTGCGGTGCGCGGGGCGGTAAATGCGGTGTGGGGCAAGAAGCCCGTTTGCCACGTCCACGTTCTTGAAGTGTGATGGACGAAACGCGCCGCCGGCCGCCGCGCCGGCCAGAAGGATGAGGGAACCATGATCGGACGGCTGAACCACGTGGCCATTGCGGTGCGCGACATCGCCGCTGCGTCGAAGCTCTACCGGGACACGCTGGGCGCGGAGGTGTCTGCAGCCGTGCCGCAGGAAGAGCATGGTGTGACCACGGTGTTCGTGACGCTGCCCAACACCAAGATCGAGTTCCTGGAGCCGCTCGGCGAGAATTCTCCCATTGCGAAGTTCCTGGAGCGTAACCCCGATGGGGGCATCCACCACATCTGCTACGAGGTGGACGATATCCTTGTGGCGCGCGACCAGCTGAAGGCCAAGGGCGCGCGCGTTCTGGGAACGGGTGATCCGAAGATCGGCGCCCATGGCAAGCCGGTGCTGTTCCTGCACCCGAAGGACTTCAACGGCACCCTGGTCGAGCTCGAGCAGGCGTGAGGCGCAGGCGATGTCGGTTGCAGCCGTCGTCGCCATCTATTTCGTGGCCTGGTGGATCACGCTGTTTGCTGTGCTCCCCTGGGGCGCGCGCGCGCAGGGAGAAGAAGCGGGTGTGACGCCGGGCACTGATCCCGGCGCGCCCGCGCGGCCAATGCTTCTGCGCAAGATGCTGGTGACGACCGTCCTCGCCGCTCTCGTCACCGCCGCCATCTTCTATGTGGTGACAAGCGGGATCGTCGCCCTGGAAGATCTCCCCATGCCCTTCAAAACTCACGACGACTGACGGATCGCATTCGCGGGGCACGGCTGCGCCATCGCCTTGCTGTGTGCAACCAAGAGGTTGAAATTTTTTTTTTCAGCGCACGCCTTGGGCCGGCGAAAACAGGGGAATTTGCTGCACTGCAGCGCGCGAAATGAGGCGTCATCGGTCCGCGTAGGGGGAGGGGCGCGACTCGGATGATGCCAGTTATGGCAAATCATTGTTATAATTTGCCGGCTCCACTCCCCTGGTTCGGACGCCCGTGTCCCGCTCCCGCTGGGGGGTGGTTGAGCGAGGGGGCGGCGCGCGCGTGATGCTCGCCGGGAACGCTCGCGAGGGCCAGAAGGGGCGCGGATAGCCGCACACGGCGCCCTGGGTTCAATCCGCCGGCAGGTGGTGTGATGGCAGCCAAGAGCTTGGTAACAAAAAGAAAAGGCGAGACCCGATGGTCTCGCCTTTTTCATTCCCACGGCTCCTGTGCCACCTGCGGGTCTGATGCCCACTCTGGGATGGCCCGGCCAATCCGTGATGCCGATTCCGTATGCGCACGCCCTTTGGAGCGGTGCCCGGCCGGCTGTTGTTTTTCGATTCCTCCCGAGACCCGGACCGAATGTCCCGCCCGGTGTGCCGGGCTGGGGACGATCCCCTTTCTTGTGCGGGCTCAAACTAGAACAAGATTCTGTCGTTTGTCATCCTTGCGCCGCAATAAGATGCACGCTGCGCCGCAACATGATGGCGCTCTGCGGCGCATTTCGGCGGCGCTCTTGTGTTTTGCCGACGCTTCCGCTTTCACTCCGCGCGACCCTTTCCGATCTCCATAGCCGTCGAGCCTTGCGATGCGCCTTTCCCGTTATTTTCTGCCGATCCTGCGTGAAGTGCCCCGGGAGGCGGACATCGTCTCCCACCGCCTGATGCTGCGCGCGGGCATGATCCGCCAAGAGGCTGCGGGAATTTTCGCCTGGCTGCCGCTGGGCCACCGCGTGCTCAACAAGATCTGCGGAATCATCCGCGAGGAGCAGAATCGCGCCGGCGCCATCGAGATGCTGATGCCGACCATCCAGAGCGCCGACCTGTGGCGCGAGAGCGGGCGCTACGACGATTATGGCAAGGAGATGCTGCGAATCAGGGACCGGCACGACCGCGAGATGCTGTTCGGCCCGACCAACGAAGAGATGATCACGGACGTCGTCCGCGCCTATGTGAAGTCCTACAAGTCGCTGCCTCTGAACCTCTACCACATCCAGTGGAAGTTCCGGGACGAGGTGCGCCCGCGCTTCGGCGTCTACCGCTCCCGCGAGTTCCTGATGAAGGACGCCTATTCCTTCGATCTCGACGCGGCCGGCGCGCGGCATTCCTACAACAAGATGTTCGTGGCCTATCTGCGCACCTTCGCGCGCATGGGGCTGAAGGCCATCCCCATGGTGGCGGATACCGGCCCCATCGGCGGTAACCTCTCGCACGAGTTCATCATCCTCGCCTCCACCGGCGAGAGCGAGGTGTTCTGTCACGGCAACTACCTGGAAATGGCGCCGCCCCCGGCCGACGTGAACTTCGACGACGCCGCAGGCCTGCAGAAGGTGTTCGACGACTTCACCTCGCTCTATGCCGCCACCTCGGAGAAGCACGACGAGGCGGCCTACAATGCGATCCCCGAAGAGAAGCGCCTCGCCGCCCGCGGCATCGAGGTGGGCCACATCTTCTACTTCGGCACCAAGTATTCCGAACCCTTCGGGGTCTCGGTGCAGGGGCCGGACGGAAACGCGCACACCGTCCACATGGGCTCTTACGGCATCGGCCCCTCGCGCCTCGTGGCCGCCATGATCGAAGCCTCCCATGACGACGCGGGAATCATCTGGCCGGACGCGGTCGCCCCCTTCCAGGTGGGCATTCTCAACCTGAAGAGCGGCGACAGCGCCACCGATGCCGCCTGCGAGAAGCTGTATGCGGAGTTGACCGCAGCCGGCTACGACGTGCTCTATGACGATACCGAGGAGCGCGCCGGGGCCAAGTTCGCCACGGCCGATCTCATCGGCCTGCCGTGGCAGGTCCTGGTGGGGCCGAAGGGCCTCGCCGACGGCAAGGTGGAACTGAAGCGCCGTCGCGGCGGCGAGCGCGAGCTCATCGCGCCGAGCGACATTCTGGAGAGGCTGAAGGCATGACGGCGCGCGCGTCCACGGGGGTGAAGGCCGAGGAACCCACCGGAACGCGGCCTTTCGCGCCCTTCGAGTGGATGCTCTCGCTGCGCTACCTCCGGGCGCGGCGCAAGGAAGGCTTCATTTCGGTCATCGCCGGCTTCTCCTTCCTCGGCATCATGCTGGGGGTGGCGACGCTCATCATCGTCATGGCGGTGATGAACGGCTTCCGCCAGGAATTGCTCAGCAAGATCCTCGGCCTGAACGGCCACGTGCTGGTGCAGCCGCTGGAAACCCCGCTGACCGATTATGCCGCCGTCGCCGAGCGCATCTCCAAGCTCAACGGCGTCCGCCTTGCGGTGCCGCTGGTGGAAGGGCAGGCGCTGGCCTCCTCGCAGTTCGGCGCCTCGGGCGTGCTGGTGCGCGGCCTGACGGAGAAGGACCTGAGGGGCCTGCCCTCGGTGGCGCACAACGTCCGCTCCGGCACGCTGGAGGGCTTCGACACCGGCCAGGGCCTCGCCATCGGCAAGCGCCTGGCGGACCAGCTCTCCCTGCGCGCGGGCGACAACATCACCCTGGTGGCTCCGCGCGGGGCGGTGACCCCCATGGGCACCTCGCCACGCATCAAGGTCTACAAGGTGGCGGCCATCTTCGAGGTGGGCATGTCGGAATACGACAGCGCCTTTGTCTTCATGCCGCTGCCCGAGGCCCAGGCCTATTTCAACCGCAACGGCGACGTGAACGCCATTGAGGTCTATATCGACCATCCCGACGACGTGGAGGAACTGCGCGGGGCCATCCAGGCCGCCGCCGAGCGGCCGGTCTACCTGGTGGACTGGCGCCGCCGCAACGCCACCTTCTTCAATGCCCTTCAGGTGGAGCGGAACGTGATGTTCCTCATCCTCACGTTGATCGTGCTGGTGGCGGCGCTGAATATCGTCTCCGGCCTCATCATGCTGGTGAAGGACAAGGGGCGCGACATCGCCATCCTGCGCACCATGGGCGCTTCCCAGGGAGCGGTGATGCGGGTGTTCCTCATCACCGGCGCCTCCATCGGGGTGGTGGGCACGCTGGTGGGGCTCATCCTGGGCGTGGTGGTGTGCCTCAACATCGAGGGCATCCGGCAGTTCATTTCCTGGCTCACCGCCACCGAGCTGTTCTCGCCCGAGCTCTACTATCTCTCCCGACTTCCGGCGGAGATGAACTTCAGCGAAACCGCTACCGTGGTGGTGATGGCGCTGGTGCTGTCCCTGCTCGCCACGCTCTACCCCTCCTGGCGCGCCGCGAGGCTCGATCCGGTGGAAGCCCTGAGATACGAGTGATGGATCAGCCCACCCGCCGCCCCACAGGCTCCCCCGGCATGCCGACACGCCCGAACCACGCCCTCGCCCTCACGGGCGTCGTCCGCCGCTACTCGGAAGGGGAGGGGGCGCTCGAAATCCTGCGCGGGGTGGATCTCGCCATCTCCCCCGGCCAGTCGGTAGCGCTGGTGGCGCCTTCCGGCACGGGCAAGTCCACGCTGCTGCACATCGCCGGCCTGCTGGAGCAGTCGGACGCGGGCGAGGTCTTCATCGACGGCAAGCCCACCGCCCGCCTTCCCGATGCGGAGCGCACGCGTATCCGCCGGCTGCACATCGGCTTCGTCTACCAGTTCCACCATCTGCTGGGTGAGTTCTCCGCGCTCGAGAACGTGGCCATGCCGCAGATGATCCGCGGCCTCTCCCACAAGGAGGCCAACGCCCGGGCCAAGGACCTCCTGACCTATCTCGGCCTCGGCCCGCGGCTGTCGCACCGGCCGTCCGAGCTTTCCGGAGGCGAGCAGCAGCGCGTGGCCATTGCCCGCGCCCTCGCCAACGCGCCGCGCCTGCTTCTGGCCGACGAGCCGACGGGGAACCTCGACCCGAGGACCTCCGACCACGTTTTCGGCGCTCTCACCGAGCTGGTTCAGGCCACGGGCGTCGCCGCCCTCATCGCCACCCACAACCTCGATCTCGCCGCCCGCATGGACCGGCGGGTGACACTGCGGGAAGGCAAACTGGTGGAGATGGCCTGAGGCGACGGCTGTTCCGTCCGAAGGTTGATTCCAACCGCCTGTGTGTCTTGGCCCGTGCCTTGGGGGAGACGCGGCTGCGTGCTCCCGCGTCAGCGCGAGGACTCTTCCGGAGCCATGCCGTACCGGGGTGACACCCTCCTTCCGCAGCGGCGTGCTCGGTTATGGAAGCAAGGGGGGTAGCGAACGGGGCAAATGGGGGTATAACGCTATTGCGAGCCATTTCCCGATTGCGGGATCGCCAGCGACCCCTGATAGTTGAAGCAATTCCGGTGACGCGCGATGCCCCTTTGCATTTCCGCCTCGCTGCCTAAGGCGGCGTCTTTCATTCGTTCTGGTTTCTGCGCGGTCGCGTTGCTCGCCTGCGCCGGGCTTTCGTCGGTACCCGCCGCGGCACAGGCGCCTGCCGATTCCGCAGCCCCTCATGCCGCGCATTCCGGCGCCGCGCCGACGGCTCCCGCCGCGTCCTTCCTTCCCGCGTCCGTGGGGGCAATGCCTGCGCTCGCATCGCCGGCTGCCGCCGTGGCCCCGGCTGAGCCCGCTGTCGCCCCCCATGCCGGGGGCGAGGCCACAACCGGGGTTTCCGCCGCCACTCCCGTGGCGACCGAGGTGGCGCCTCCCGCCAGCGTGGATTCGACCTTGCCGCACAATCTCTCCCCCTGGGGCATGTTCCTCGCCGCCGACATGGTGGTGAAGAGCGTCATGGTGGGCCTCGCCCTGGCCTCGGTGATGACCTGGACCGTGTGGTTCGTGAAGTCGCTGGAACTGATGTTCGCCCGCCACCAGGTGAGCCGGACCCTGAAGGCGCTGCGCGCCGCGCCCACCCTCATCGCCGCCTCCCGCGCCATTCCCAAGGGCAACGGCCCGGCACCGGCCACCGTCCACGCCGCACTCGACGAATGCGAGGTCTCCGAGGGGCTTTCGGCGGAAGGCATCAAGGAGCGCGTGGCCATTTCGCTCAGCCGTATCGAGGCGGGCGCGGGGCGGCGGATGTCCGGTGGCACCGGCGTGCTGGCCACCATCGGCGCCGTGGCGCCCTTCGTCGGCCTGTTCGGCACGGTGTGGGGCATCATGAATGCCTTCATCGGCATCTCGAAGGCGCAGACCACCAATCTCGCCGTGGTGGCGCCCGGCATCGCCGAGGCGCTGCTCGCCACCGCCATCGGCCTCGTGGCCGCCATTCCGGCCGTGGTCATCTACAACCTGTTCGCCCGTGCCATCGCCGCCTACAAGGCGCGCCTTGCCGACACCTCCGCCGAGGTGATGCGGCATCTCTCCCGCGATCTCGACCGCGCGAGCGAGGCCGGCCATGCGCGCAACCTGCGCGCTGCCGCCGAGTGAGGGGCGCGCGCCATGGCCGCGAAGCTCGACCACGGCGGCGAGGATCTCGCCGAGAACCACGAAATCAACGTCACGCCGTTCATCGACGTGATGCTGGTGCTGCTCATCATCTTCATGGTGGCGGCGCCCCTCGCGACGGTGGACGTGAAGGTGGACCTGCCCACCTCCAACGCCCAGCCCCAGCCACGCCCCGATAAGCCCATCTACCTCTCGCTGAAGGCCGATCACTCCCTCGCCATCGGTGACGACACGGTGGACCGCACTGCCCTCGGTCTCGCGCTCGACAAGGCCAGCAACGCCGATCGCGAGCAGAGGGTGTTCGTGCGGGCCGACAAGTCGGTGGACTACGGGACGGTGATGGAAGTGATGAACCTCCTGCGCACTGCCGGTTACCTGAAGGTGGCCCTGGTGGGCCTGGAGGGGCCGCCCGGCGGCGGCGCTTCCGCCACGCCGGCGGCGCTTCCGCCTGCGGGGGCTGCACGGTGAGCGCCGTGCACTGGCACGACTTCGACAGGAATCACTTCCGGAATTCCGCGCTCCGCTGGCTGGCGGCGGGGCTGTTGATCGTCGTCCTCCACACCGCCTTCGTCTATGCCGCGCTGTTCTGGAACAGGATGGAGGCGGCCTCGGCGCCGCCGGCGGCGGTGATGATCGAGCTCGCCCCCATGCCGGTGAGCACGCCGTCACAGAACCAGGATGTGGCTCCGGGCCCGGAGATGATGCAATCTCCGGTGACGACACCGGACGCGCCCGACAATCCGGAGGATGCGCCGCCGCCCCCGGAGCCGCTGAAGCAGGAGGTGGCTGAGGACGCGCCCGAGCTGCCGCCTACGCCCACCCCTTCCGAGGTGGTGCTGCCGGCCGCGCATCCCGAGCCTATGCCCAAGCCCGTGGAGGCGCCGAAGCCCAAGCCTGAGGAAAAGCCGAAGAAGGAGGCCAAGCCCACCCGCCGCAAGCAGGCGCCGGTGACCTCGGCTGCCCCCCGCTCGGAGGCCGCCCCCGCGCAGACCACCGCCGCTCCCTCGCCGGGCGTCGAGGCTTCGAACTCCCGCGCGCGGGCGACCTGGGCCGCCATGATCTCGGCGCACCTCAACCGCTTCAAGCGCTACCCGCCGGGGGCTCAGGGCGTCACCGGGCGGCCTTCGGTGCGGTTCTCGCTCGATGGATCGGGCCGGGTCACCTCCGCGAGCCTCATCCGCTCCTCCGGGTCTTCCGCCCTCGACGACGAGGCGGTGGCGACGGTGCGGCGGGCCTCTCCCTTCCCGGCGCCGCCGGACGGGCGTGGGGCGAGCTTCAGCGTGCCGGTGAACTTCACGCATCGCTGACGAGCAGTGAACCGGCGCCGTGCCGAGGGCCGGCGCCGGTCCGCCTTCTCCCCGCCGGGGAGCAGGCGCCGGGGGGAGCTGGCCTTTACCCCTGGGGAAGCCTCTGCTAACGCTACGCCATCAGGGCGGTTCACTTGCGGAACCGGGGCGCTTGCGGAGATGAGGCGGCTCTACATCCACGTTGGAACGCACAAGACGGGAACCACGTCCATCCAGTGGTATCTCAGCCGTCACGCCCGCACCTTCCGGGGCTATGGCTTTCATGTGCCGCAGGCGGGGCGCATCGCGCGCGGGTTTGCCGGGCATCACAATGTCGCCTGGACCATGCTGGAGGACACGCGGGCCGAACCCCGCCAGGGCGGTCTTGACGCCGTGCTGATCGAGTTGGACATGGCCCGTGCGGTGCGGGCCGTCCTGTCCTCGGAGGATTTCGAGTTCCTCGCCGACCGCCCGTTCGACCTGAGGCGCTTCGAGGGGCGCATCCTGAGCGCGGGGTGGACTCCGGTCTACATCATGTTCCTGCGCGCGCAGGGCTCCTACATGTTGTCCGTCTACCACGAGCTGAGCAAGCGCCCGGACCACGCGCACTTCGGCGCCTTCTCGGAGGAGGTGCTGGCGCGCGGCACCTTCCGCTCCCGGCAGGACCATGTGCTGCACTTCGACTATGACCTCCTGGTCGCCAAGTGGCGGGCCATGACGAAGGGCGAGTTGCGGATCATTGCCTATGACGCCGCGGCGAAGGGGCGGGGGGTGGTGGGCGAGCTCGTCCGCGTCATGGATGCGCCTGCGCGCCTGGGGGAACTGAGGCAGACCCGCATCAACGCGAGCACGGGGACGGTGACCGACGACATGAGGGCCGCCGCCCAGCGCGTCGAAACGAAGTACCTGCCCAGCTTCATGCGGCAGACGGGCCTGCATGGCTGATCCCCGCCCGCGGTCTTCCCCGCGCGGCGCTTTCGGCTATGGTCACGCTGCCGGGCGGAGCCGCTCGGACGCGAGGCGCGCCAGATGTCTTCCCTTCCCGCTTCCTGGCTTTTCTGGGCGCTGCTCTCGGCGGCGTTCGCGGCGCTCACGGCCATTTTCGGCAAGGTGGGGGTTTCGGGTGTCCATCCGGATCTCGCGACCCTGATCCGCACGGTGGTCATCCTGCTGTTGATCGCGGCCATGGTGACGGCCGGCGGCGCCTGGAGCCCGCCGTCCGAGATCGCGCCGCGCACGTGGCTGTTCCTGGTGCTCTCGGGCCTCGCGACCGGGGCCTCCTGGCTGTGCTACTTCCGCGCGCTGAAGCTGGGCGAGGCGGCGCGGGTGGCGCCGGTGGACAAGCTGAGCGTGGTGCTGGTGGCGGTGTTCGGCATCGTGTTCCTGGGCGAGCGCCTCAGTGCGCTGAGCTCTTTCGGAGTGCTGCTGATCGCCACCGGCTCGGTGCTTGTGGCGCTCGGCTGAGCGCCCTCGGCTCCTCTGGGCCCGGCTCGGCGCGGGGTACCGCGCCTTCAGAAGTGGCTGTAGCTGCCGGGGCCCAGGTCGAGCGGGTGGCCGCCGGCGTCCAGCACGTCGAGCCCCTCTTCCGCCCGTGTCTCACCGATCAGCGCCACCGGCACTCCGGCTTCCGCCGCTGCGTGCACGAAGGCGCGCACCTCTCCGTGAGGGACGAGGGCGAGAATCTCATAATCGTCGCCGCCGGTGAGGGCTGCCGCGCGCAGGGTCTTGTCATGGCCAACCGCAGCCGCGGCGGCGGCGGAGAGCGGCACACGATGCGCCTCGATGCGCCCGCCGCAGCCGGAGGCGGCCAGCATCTTGGCGAGGTCACCCACCAGCCCGTCGGAAACATCCATGGCCGCAGCCGCATGGCCGCGCAGGGCCGGTGCCAGCGCGAGGCGTGGTTGGGGAACGAGGTAGCGGTTCAGAAGATGGGCGCGCTGCTCGCCGGAAAGGCCTGCGAACGCCGTCTGCCCCGGCACCTGCCGTAGCCGCAGGCCGAGGGCGGCATCGCCGATGGTGCCTGAGACGAGAATGGCCTGCTCCGGCCGCCCGCCCGTGCGCGGCACGAAAGCACCCTTCGGTACCGTGCCGAGGGCGGTGAGGGTCAGAGTGACAGGGCCCGGCGTCACCACCGTGTCGCCGCCCAGCAGCGGGCAGCCGAAGGCGTCGGCGTCGACGCCGAGGGCGGCGGCGAATGCCTCCATCCAGGCGTCCGGAATGTCCTTCGGCACCGCCATGGCGAGGAGCGCGCCCAGGGGCGCGGCGCCCTTGGCGGCGAGGTCGGAGAGGTTCACGCGCAGCAGCTTGCGCGCGATGCTCGCGGGCGGATCGTCGGGAAAGAAATGCACGCCGGCGACGATGGCGTCCTTGGTGAGGACGAGGTCCGCGCCCGCGGGCGGGGAGAGGAGGGCGGCGTCGTCCCTGAGGCCGAGGGCCTCAGGCGCACGGGCCAGAGGTGCGAAGAAGCGCGCGATGAAGCGGTCCTCGCCCGAGCCTGGCTCGCGCGTGCCGCCGGTCATGTCAGGCGGCTCCCGGGCCCGCGAACTCGCGGGCACGCAGCTCGTGGGCGAGGGCATCGAGCACGGCGTTCACCATGCCCGTCTCATCGCGGTCGAGGAACGCGCCGGCCACGTTCACATATTCGGCGATGACCACGCGGGCCGGCACGTCCGGCCGCGACAGCAGCTCGAAGGCACCGGCGCGCAGCACGGCGCGCAGCACCGCTTCCACGCGGCGCAGCGGCCAGCCGTGCGCAAGAGCGTTGTCCACCAGCGGGTCGATGCGCCGCTGATCGGCCAGCACGCCCTCCACCACGATGCGGAACAGCTTGACGTCGGCCTCCGGAAACTGGGTGCCCTCCACCTCCTGCCCGAGCCAGTGGCTTTCGAACTGGGCGAGGATGTCGTGGATGGGGGTCTGCGCCAGGTCCATCTGGTAGAGCGCCTGCACGGCGCCGAGGCGGGCCGCGCTCTTCTTCATGGGCCAGGTGGTGGCGGGACCGGTCGCAGGACCGTTGGCGGCTTCGCTCATTGCTCCAGGCTCCTGCGCAGGCGCAGCAGCGAGAGCGCCGCCGCGGCGGCGCCGCCGCCCTTGTCGCCCTCGCTCACGCGGGCGCGCTCCCAGGCCTGGGCCTCGGTATCCACGGTGAGGATGCCGTTGCCCACCGGCAGGGCACGGCCGAGGCCGAGGTCCATGAGGCCACGCGACGATTCGCCGGCCACGATCTCGAAATGGTAGGTCTCGCCGCGGATCACGACGCCGAGCCCCACCACCGCATCGATGGCGTCGCCGGACATCTCCGCCGCGTCGAGGGCGATCTCGGCGGCGATCGGCACTTCCAGCGCGCCGGGCACCGTGATCACGCTCACCTCAACGCCCGCCGCCTCCAACACGGCGCGGGCGCCGGCGAGCAGCTCGTCGGCCAGGGCTTCGTAATAGCGCCCCTCGACGATGAGCACGCGGGCGCCTTCCAGCAGCTCGTCCTTGGCCTGGGAGCCTTCCCTGCGCGTCGTCACCATGGGCTTCGTCTCCGAACGTGAGGCCGCGAGGCGTACAAGAGCGCGCCCGCCTGCGCAAGCGTGGGGCCTGCGCCCCTGGCGCAGACCACACCCCAACTTCTTGAATATAGGCCGCTCGGCCCCCGGCGGGGACTCAGGCGCGGGGGAATTCCGCGAGCCGGGCGGCGTAACGCGCCATCACGTCCACCTCGAAGTTCACCGCCTCGCCGGGGCGCACGCCGCCCCAGGTGGTGACCGCCAGCGTGTGGGGAATGAGCAGGCAGGAGAAGGCCCGGCCCTCCACGGTGTTTACCGTGAGGGAGGTGCCGTCCAGTGCCACCGAGCCCTTCACCGCCACGAAGCGCGCGAGCGCCTCCGGCACCTCGAACTCAAACCGGGTGGTGGCGCCGAGATCCTCGCGCTTCAGCACCTTGGCGGTGGAATCCACATGGCCGGAGACCATGTGGCCGCCCAGCTCGTCGCCGAGCTTGAGTGAGCGCTCCAGGTTGATGCGGCGGCGCGGCTGCCATTCGGCGACCGTGGTGATGGCGAGCGTCTCCGGCCCGGCGTCCACGGTGAAGAGGGTCTTGCGCGGGCCACCGGCGGTGGCCGAGGTGACCGTCATGCACACGCCCGAGCAGGCGATGGAGGCGCCGAGGGCGATGGTGGCGGCGTCGAAATCGGTGGCGATGGTGAGGGTCTTGACCTCGCCGCGGGGCTCCGCCGCGACGATGTCGCCCACGTCGGTGATGATGCCGGTGAACATTCAGCGTCTCCACAAGCGCAAGAGATGATCCGCCCCGAGGTCCTCGTGCTCCACCTCGGCGAAGCCGACCGGCGCGAACAGGCGCTGGAGCGGACGGCCCGGCAGGGCGGGCACGGCGTCGGCGCCCAGCGCCACGGGGCTCGTGAACAGCGCCACCTCGTCCACCAGCCCGCTGTCGAGGAAAGCGGCGGCGGTGGCGGGGCCGCCCTCCACCATCAGGCGGGTGACGCCGAGCATGCCGAGCAGCTTCGCCACGGCGGGCAGGTAGAGCCGGTCCTCCGGGCCGCCGCGCGGCGCGCGCAGCACCTCCACGCCGCGCTCGGCGAGGGCGGCGGCGCGGTCGGCCGGGGCGTCCTCGGCGGTGACCACCCACAGCGGCACCTCGCAGGCGGTGCGAACCAGAGCGGAGTCGAGCGGCAAGGAGAGGGCGCTGTCGAGCACCACGCGCACCGGAGAGCGACCCTCGAAGCCTTCCAGGCGCGTGGTCAGCATGGGGTCGTCGGCGAGCACGGTGCCGATGCCCACGAGGATCGCGTCCGCATGGGCGCGCATGAGGTGCGCCCGCGCCCGTGCCTCCGGGCCGGTGATGACGGCCGGGCGCGGGCCGGGCAGGGCGGCCTTGCCATCGGCCGAGACAGCCATCTTGAGCAGGATGTGGGGCCGGCCCGCAGTGACACGGCGGATGTGGCCGGCGTGGTCGGCCAGCGCCTGTTCGGCGCCCACTCCGACCGTCACCCAGATGCCGGCCGCGCGCAGGCGCGCGACGCCGCGCCCCTTCACCCGGTGGTCGGGGTCTTCGATGGCCGCCACCACGCGCTTGACGCCGGCGGTGATGACCGCATCGGCGCAGGGCGGCGTGCGGCCGTGGTGGGAGCAGGGCTCCAGCGTGACATAAAGGGTGGAGCCGCGGGCCGCCTCGCCCGCCTGGGCCAGGGCCTGGGGCTCGGCATGGGGGCGACCGGCGGCGGCGGTCGCGGCGGCGCCCACCACGCGCGGGCCCGCCGGGCCATGCTGCACCACCACCGCGCCCACGGAAGGGTTGGGCCAGGTGCGGCCGAGCCCTGTCTGCCCCACGGCCAGCGCCTGGGCCATGAAGTGCTCGTCCTCCTCGGGGGAGGCGACATGAACGGGAACCGGGGACGCTGGCGCCATTTTATACGATCAATCCACGCTGCGCGGCGCACGGGCGCCCGCCTTGCCTTCCAGGCGCTCCGGCGTGTCGCGGCCGGCTGCCGCTTCCGCCACGTCCATGTCGAGGGAGGAAGGATCGCCGTCGCCGGAAAGCTCGGCCAGCGCCGATTCGAAATCCTTGGCCTCGCGGAAGTCGCGGTAGACCGAGGCGAAGCGCACATAGGCCACGTCGTCGATCTGCTTCAGGCCGGCCATCACCAGCTCGCCAATGGTGCCGGAGGGGATGTCGCCGTCGCCCATGCTTTCGAGCTGGCGCACCACGCCGGTGATCATGCGCTCCACCCGTTCGGCGTCCACCGGCCGCTTGCGCAGCGCGATCTGGACCGAGCGGGCGAGCTTGTCGCGGTCGAAGGGCACCCGGCGGCCGGAGCGCTTCACGATCATGAGCTCGCGCAGTTGCACGCGCTCGAAGGTGGTGAAGCGCCCGCCGCAATCAGGGCAGATGCGCCGGCGGCGGATGGCGGTGTTGTCCTCGGTGGGACGGGAGTCCTTCACCTGGGTGTCCAGGCTCCCGCAATAGGGGCACCGCATCTAAGATCCGCCTCCGGCGCTCAACGCTCAGGGATAGATGGGGAAGCGCTTCAGCAGGGTCGAGACCTTCTCGCGCACCGCCGCTTCCACCAGCGAGTCCTCGTCGGTCCCCTTCTGGGAGAGAACGCCCAGCACCTCGGCGATGAGGTCGCCGATCTGCTGGAACTCCGCCACGCCGAAGCCGCGGGTGGTGCCCGCCGGGGTGCCGAGGCGCACGCCGGAGGTCACGAACGGCTTCTCGGGGTCGAACGGGATGCCGTTCTTGTTGCAGGTGATGTGGGCGCGGCCCAGCGCAATCTCGGAGACCTTGCCGGTCAGCTTCTTCGGCCGCAGGTCCACCAGCATCAGGTGGGTGTCGGTGCCGCCGGAGACGATGGCGAAGCCGTGGCTCTTGAGGGTCTCGGCCAGCGCTTTCGCGTTCTCCACCACGTTCCTGGCGTAGAGCTTGAACTCGGGGCGCAGCGCCTCGCCGAAGGCCACGGCCTTGGCGGCGATGACGTGCATCAGCGGGCCGCCCTGGATGCCCGGGAAAATGGCCGAGTTGATCTTCTTGGCCAGATCCTCGTCATTGGTCAGGATCATGCCGCCGCGCGGGCCGCGCAGGGTCTTGTGGGTGGTGGTGGTCACCACATGGGCATGGGGGAACGGGCTCGGGTGCGCGCCGCCCGCCACCAGGCCCGCGAAATGGGCCATGTCCACCATCAGGAGCGCGCCGACGCTGTCGGCGATCTCGCGCATCTTCGGGAAGTCGATGACGCGCGGATAGGCCGAGCCGCCGGCCACGATGACCTTGGGCTTGTGCTGGTCGGCGAGGCGGGCGACTTCCTCGTAGTCGATATACTGGTCTTCCTGCCGCACAGTGTAGGGCACGGCCTTGAACCACTTGCCGGACATGTTGACCGGTGAGCCGTGGGTCAGGTGGCCACCCGCCGCCAGATTCAGGCCGAGGAATGTGTCGCCCGGCTGCATGGTGGCGAAGAACACGCCCTGGTTCGCCTGGCTGCCCGAGTTGGGCTGCACGTTGGCGAAGGCGCAGCCGAACAGCTTCTTGGCGCGCTCGATGGCGAGGTTCTCGGCTACATCCACGAACTGGCAGCCGCCATAGTAGCGCTTGCCGGGATAGCCTTCGGCATACTTGTTGGTGAGCACGGAGCCCTGGGCTTCCAGCACGGCGCGCGAAACGATGTTCTCGGACGCGATAAGCTCGATCTCATCGCGCTGGCGACCCAGCTCCGCGTCCACCGCGCCGGCGATCTCGGGATCGGTCTCGGCGAGAGAGGCGGTGAAGAAGCGGTTCTTTTCCTCCAGAATGGAGGCGGGGTTCGCGTCCTGCGAGGCCATGGCAGGTCTCCGGTGATGTCGGGGTACTGTGGACCAATCGGAGGGGAGGTGTCTGACGAGAAGAGCCCCATCCGGACGGGTCCCTGCGCTTATCACACGGTGCGCTTGCTGTCCAAAGACGATTGGGGGCGAGGGTTGGATGTCAGGCGGTATTAAGGTGAGTTGCCCCGGGTCGTCGGCACCGTGGGCGCGGGTGATGGCGAGTTTTCGCCACAGTTGATCAATTTTCCTTGCGAACGGCGCAGAGGCACGCCGCGGGCGGGCATCACGCCCCGGCGGGCGTTGACCATGCCCCGCCGGCGGGTGTCTTCTGGCACCCCAAAAGCCTCCCCCCGAGAGAATGCGTTTCCATGTCCGAGCTCGGCTTCGTCCACCTGCACGTCCATTCGGCCTATTCGCTGCTGGAGGGGGCGCTGACCATCGGCAAGCTGGCGGATTTCCTGAAGGGTGACGCGCAGCCCGCCGTGGCCCTGACGGATACCGGCAACCTCTTCGGTGCGCTGGAGTTTTCCGAGAAGATGGCGGGCGCGGGCATCCAGCCCATTCCCGGCGTCTCCCTGGCGCTGGAGGTGCCGGAGCCGCCGGGGCCGCGCGGCGTCATCCGCGCCCGCAAGCCGCGAATCGTGCTGCTGGCGCAGAAGGAAGAGGGCTGGCGCAACCTCATGCGCCTCGTCTCGCGCTCGTACCTGGAGACGCCGAGCGACGAGGAGCCGCGCATCCAGCTCGACTGGCTGGCCGAATCGTCGGGCGGGCTCATTGCCCTCACCGGCGGGCCCGCTGGTCCGCTGGACATGGCGCTCGCCTCCGGCCACGCGGATTTCGCCGCCGACCGGCTGGAGAAGCTGCTCGGCCTGTTCGGGGACCGGCTCTACATCGAGCTGCAGCGCCACGGTGCCGATGCCGAGCGCCTCGCCGAGCCGGCGCTCGTGGATTTCGCCTATGACCGGGGCATCCCGCTGGTGGCGGCCAACGAGCCCTTCTTCGCCGCCCAGTCGGACTACGAGGCCCACGACGCCCTCATCGCCATCGCCGAAAGCAAGATCGTCGCCGATGGCGACCGCCGCCGGCTGACGCCCGAGCACCGCTTCAAGACCCAGGCGGAAATGCTGGAGCTGTTCGCCGACCTGCCCGAGGCGACCGCCAACACCATCGAGATCGCCCGGCGCTGCGCCTACCGGGTGCGCACGGTGAAGCCCATCCTGCCCCGCTTCACCACCGCCGACGAGACAGAAGCGGGGATGGACGCCGAAGCCGCGGAGGCCGCCGAGCTGGAGCGGCAGGCCAGGGAGGGCCTCGCCCAGCGCCTTGCCAAGCACGGGCCGGCCGAGGGGCTGGATGTGCCCGCCTATGAGCAGCGGCTCGCCTACGAGCTCTCCATCATCAACCGCATGAAGTTCCCCGGCTACTTCCTCATCGTGTCGGACTTCATCAAGTGGGCCAAGGCCCACGGCATTCCGGTGGGGCCGGGGCGCGGCTCGGGCGCCGGCTCGCTGGTGGCCTATTCGCTGCAGATTACCGACCTGGACCCGCTGCGCTTCCACCTGCTGTTCGAACGCTTCCTGAATCCCGAACGCGTCTCCATGCCCGACTTCGACGTGGACTTCTGCCAGGAGCGCCGCGACGAGGTGATTCACTATGTGCAGGAGCGCTACGGCCGCGCCCAGGTGGCGCAAATCATCACCTTCGGCACCCTGCAGGCGCGCGGCGTGCTGCGCGACGTGGGGCGCGTGCTGGAGATGCCCTATGGGCAGGTGGACAAGCTCTGTAAGCTGGTGCCGCAGAACCCCGCCAATCCGGTCACGCTGAAGCAGGCCATCGAGGAGGAGCCGCGCCTGCAGGCCGCGCGCGACCAGGAAGAGGTGGTGAAGCGCGCCTTCGACATCGCCGTGAAGCTGGAGGGGCTGAACCGCCACGCCTCCACCCACGCGGCGGGCATCGTGATCGGGGATCGCAAGCTGCACGAGCTGGTGCCGCTCTACCGAGACCCGAAGTCCGACATGCCGGTCACCCAATACAACATGAAGTGGGTGGAGCAGGCGGGCCTCGTGAAGTTCGACTTCCTCGGCCTGAAGACGCTGACCACCATCGACAAGGCGGTGAAGCTCGTCCACCGGCGCGGCATCGACCTCGACATCTCCAAGATTCCGCTCGACGACCCGAAGACCTACGCCATGCTGGCCAAGGGCGAGACGGTGGGCGTGTTCCAGGTTGAAAGCGCGGGCATGCGCCGCGCCCTGGTGGACATGAAGGCCGACCGCATCGAGGATATCGTGGCGCTGGTGGCCCTCTACCGGCCGGGCCCCATGGCCAACATCCCCGTCTATTGCGACTGTAAGCACGGCCGCGCCCAGCCGGACTATATCCACCCCAAGCTGGAGCCCTACCTGAAGGAGACGTTCGGCGTCATCATCTACCAGGAACAGGTGATGCAGATCGCCCAGGCCCTCTCGGGCTATTCGCTGGGCGAAGCCGATCTTCTGCGCCGCGCCATGGGCAAGAAGATCCGCGCCGAGATGGACAAGCAGCGCGCCCGCTTCGTCGATGGCGCCATGGCCGGCGGCGTGGAAAAGGCGATGGCGGACCAGATCTTCGACGTTCTGGCCAAGTTCGCGGACTACGGATTCAACAAGTCCCACGCGGCGGCCTATGCGCTCGTCGCCTACCAGACGGCGTGGCTGAAGGCGAACTATCCCAACGAGTTCCTGGCCGCCTCCATGACCATGGACATGGGCAACACCGACAAGCTGGCCGAATTCCGCCAGGAGGCCCAGCGCCTGGGCATCAAGGTGGTGCCGCCCTCCGTCAACCGTTCGTTCCGCGAGTTCGCGGTGGAGAGTGGCGACATCATCTATGCCATGGCCGCCATCAAGGGGGTGGGCGGGGCGGCGGTGGACGCACTGGTCGATGCGCGCGGGAACAAGCCCTTCAAGAGCCTCGCCGATTTCGCCACTCGCCTGCCGGTGAAGATGGTGAACAAGCGCACGCTGGAAAGCCTGATGGCGGCCGGCTGCTTCGACGCGCTGGAACCCAACCGCGCCCGCGCCTTCGCGGCGCTCGAGGCCATCGTCGCCGAGGCGCAGCGGGTGGAGGCGGACGCCCAGTCCGGCCAGAACGACATGTTCGGCTCCGGCCCGGTGGCGGCCAAGCTCCCCATCCCGGAGGCCGCTCCCTGGCTGCCGGCGGAGCGGCTGCAGAAGGAATATGACGCGGTGGGCTTCTTCCTCACCGGCCACCCGCTCGACGACTATGCCGAGGCGCTGAAGAAGATGCGGGTGCAGACCTTCGCGGAGTTCTCGCGATCGGTGCGCGCCGGCGCGGCGGCGGGCCGGCTCGCCGCCACCGTAGTGTCAAAGCAGGAAAAGAAGACCAAGTCCGGCACCCGCATGGGGATCGTCGGGCTTTCGGACCCCTCCGGCACCTATGAGGCGGTCATGTTCTCGGAGGCGCTTGCCCACTATCGCGACCTGCTGGAGCCGGGCACGCCGGTCCTTATGATGGTGGCCGCCGAGTTGAATGGAGAGGATGTGCGCGTGCGCATCAATTCCTGCGAGCGGCTGGACGAGGTCGCCTCCCGCGCCCACAAAGCGCTGCGCATCTTCGTGCGCTCGCCCGATCCCCTCGACGGCATCGCCAAGCGCCTGGAGGCGGGCGTGGGGCAGGCCAAGCGCGACGGCGAGGTGAGCCTCGTGCTGCTGATGGAGGACGGGCGGGCCGAGGTGGAGGTGCGGCTCGACGGAAAATATGCCGTCTCGCCGCAGATCGCCGGCGCCATCAAGGCGATTCCCGGCGTGGTGGCGGTGGAGGCCGCCTGATGCCGCTCCTCTGATCGGTGGGATAGGCGGCGCGCGACGAGGGGCGGCACGGCCCCTTCCGGCCGCGCGCGCGTTGCTCATGCGGTGCCGGATACCCCCGCCGTGCCTTCCAGCCGCTCGATGCGCGCCTTGGAATTATAGGCGGCCTCGTCGAGGATGCCCTGGCGCTTGGCGACGATGGTGGGCACCAGCGCCTGCCCGGCCACGTTCACGGCGGTGCGGCCCATGTCCAGGATGGGGTCGATGGCCAGGAGCAGGCCTGCGCCCTGCAGCGGCAGGCCGAGGGTGGAAAGGGTGAGCGTCAGCATCACCACCGCGCCGGTCATGCCGGCGGTGGCCGCCGAGCCCAGCACCGACACCAGGACGATGAGCAGATAATCGCTGGTCTCGAGCGGCAGGTGATAAAACTCGGCCACGAAGATGGCGGAGATGGCCGGATAGATGGCGGCGCAGCCGTCCATCTTGGTGGTGGCGCCCAGCGGCACGGCGAAGGCGGCATAGGCTCTGGGCACGCCGAGCTCGTTCTCGGTCACCGCTTCGGTCACCGGCATGGTGCCCACCGAGGAGCGCGAGACGAAGGCGAGCTGAATGGCGGGCCATGCGCCGGCGAAGAAGCGCAGCGGGTTGAGCCCGTGGAGCGCGAGCAGCGCCGGATAGACCCCGAACAGCACCAGGGCGAGGCCGATGTAGACCGCGGCGGCGAACCAGCCCAGTTGCCCCAGGGCCTCCCAGCCATACTGGGCGACGGCGGTGCCGAACAGGCCCACCGTTCCGAGCGGCGTCAGCCGGATCACCCACCACAGCACGCGCCGCACCACCGCCAGGGCCGATTCGTTGAAGGCGAGGAAGGCAGCGCCCTTTTCGCCCACGCTGAGGGCGGCGGCGCCGACGACGATGGAGACGACCACGAGCTGCAGCACATTGAAATTGAGCGTCGTCGTGGCCTGGCCGCCGCTGATCCGGGTGGAGGCCTCCAGGGCGAACACGTTGGCGGGAACGAGGCCCCTGAGGAAGTCCAGCCATGCGCCGGAGCTGCGTGGTGCCGATTCGGCCGCCGCCGTGACCGCCGTATGCAGTCCAGGCTTGATGATGAGGCCGAGGGCGATGCCGATGACCACGGCGATCAGCGCCGTGATGGCGAACCACAGCAGCGTGTTCCACACCAGGGCGGCGGCATTCGACAGGCGCCGGAGGTTGGCGATGGAGGCGACGATGGCGGTGAACACCAGCGCGGGCACCAGAGCGCGCAGCAGCTGGACGAAGATGGAGCCGATGGTCTGGAGCGTGGTCGCCAGCCAGTTCAGCCCTTGTTCCGGGGTGCTGCCGATGGCCCGCGCGAGCAGTCCGAGCGCGAGGCCCAGCAGCAGCCCCAGGATGACCTGGACCCCGAAGGACGGCAGAAGACGGTTCCAGTGAAAGGACTTGGACGGTGATGCGACGGTGGTCATGAAGGCACCTCCACTTTGCGGCACGCCTCTTCCGCACATTGGCGGCGACCGCCTAAGGCACCATATTATAGTAAATAGATCGAATAAATTACTTTATATCGAGACTGGGTCGCGGCCGGTTTAGGGTCGGTCATGTGGCTTCGCCTTGTCCCCCGTCGTCGTGCATTGCGGGCCTTGCTTCCGGTGGGCCCTTCGCGTATATGGCCCGCCATCCCACACGCGGACAAAAGGCCTCTGGCCATCCGGTGCTCTCTTTCCCTGTCGGGTTCGAGGGTACGTCCGCGGAGGTTCAACCGGAGATAAAAATGGCTCTTCCCGATTACTCGATGCGTCAGCTGCTCGAGGCTGGTGTGCATTTCGGCCATCAGTCCCACCGCTGGAACCCCAAGATGGCTCCGTACATCTTCGGCGTTCGCAACAACATCCACATCGTAGACCTGTCGCAGACCGTGCCGGCGCTGCATCGCGCGCTGCAGGCTGTGTCCGACACCGTGGCCCAGGGCGGCCGCGTGCTGTTCGTCGGCACCAAGCGCCAGGCGGCCGACCAGGTGGCCGACGCCGCCCGCCGCTCGGCCCAGTATTACGTGAACCACCGCTGGCTCGGCGGCATGCTCACCAACTGGAAGACCATCTCCAACTCCATCGCCCGGCTGAAGAAGCTGGAGGAGACCCTCTCGGCCCCGGAGGCTTCCTCCGGCTACACCAAGAAGGAGCGTCTCACGCTGTCGCGCGAGAAGGACAAGCTGGAGAAGGCCCTGGGCGGCATCCGCGACATGGGTGGCCTGCCGGACCTGCTGTTCGTGATCGACACGAACAAGGAAGACATCGCGGTGAAGGAGGCCCAGCGCCTCGGCATCCCGGTGGCGGCTATCCTCGACACCAATTGCGATCCCGACGGCATCGCCTTCCCGGTGCCGGGCAATGACGACGCCGGCCGTGCCATCCAGCTCTATTGCGATCTCGTCGCCCGCGCCGCCATCGACGGCATCGGCCGCAGCCAGGGCGACCTGGGCATCGACATGGGTGCCGAGGAAGTTCCGCTGCCCGAGGATCTGCCCGCTGAAGGCGTGTGGATGACCTTCGAGCCCCTTTCCGGTCCGCGCGGCGTCGCCGACGACCTGAAGAAGCTCACGGGCATCTCGCCTGAGATCGAGCAGAAGCTGAACGAGCTGGGCGTGTTCCATTTCTCGCAGATCGCCGGCCTCGACCAGATCGACGCCGACCGCATCGGCGACGAGGTGGGCCTTCCGGGCCGCGTGGATGGCTGGATCGCCCAGGCCAAGGAACTTTCCGCCGAGGCCGAGTGATCTGCGCGAGAGCGTGATCTCGTCGCGAGGCTGAAAACGAATCAAGAGTAATCGGGGGCGCGGGGCGTCCCCGGCGGCCGGCTCGGGACAACCGTGGCCGGCCGTGGTGCGAGAAGAAGGGATTGAACATGGCTGCGATCACCGCCGGGCTCGTCAAGGAACTGCGCGAAAAGACCGGCGCAGGCATGATGGACTGCAAGTCCGCGCTCACCGAGACGAGCGGCGACGTCGAGGCCGCCGTGGACTGGCTCCGCAAGAAGGGTCTCGCCAAGGCCGCCAAGAAGGCCGGCCGCGTGGCCGCCGAGGGTCTCGTCGCCGTGGAATCCTCCGGCCGCTTCGCCGCCGCCGTCGAGGTCAACGCGGAGACCGACTTCGTCGCCCGCAACACCGACTTCCAGGCCTTCGTGCGTGAGACCGCCAAGGTCGCCCTCAACACCAACGGCACCCTTGATGCCGTGGCGAACGCCAAGTTCCCCGGCTCGGACGTGACGGTGGCCGACAAGCTCACCGCTCTCATCGCCACCATCGGCGAGAACATGACCCTGCGCCGCACCGCCAAGATCGAGGTCTCGGCCGGCGTGGTGGCGACCTATGTCCACGGTCAGGTGTCCGAGGGGCAGGGCCGCATCGGCGTGCTGGTGGCGCTGGAATCCGAAGGTGACGTGGAGAAGCTCACCACCCTCGGCCGCCAGATCGCCATGCACGTGGCGGCGCTGAACCCGCTGGCGCTCAACGCCTCCGGCATCCCGGAGGAGACCATCGCCCGCGAGAAGGCCATCCTGCTCGAGAAGCACCAGGGCAAGCCCGCCAACGTGCAGGACAAGATCGCCGAAAGCGGCATGAAGAGCTTCTTCAAGGAGAACACCCTCCTCGACCAGGCCTTCGTGCATGACGGCTCCAAGTCGGTGGCCCAGGTGCTGAAGGAGGCCGAGGGCCAGGTCGGCGCGCCGATCAATCTCATCGCCTTCGTGCGCTTCGCTCTCGGCGAGGGCATCGAGAAGGAAGAGACCGACTTCGCGGCCGAGGTGGCCGCCGCCGCCGGCCAGTCCTGAGCGAACGGGGAAGGGGCGTCCCCATGTCGTTCGACGATTCGGATGTTCCCGAGCCCCGGCGCCCGTTCGCGGCGCCGGGGCTTCCCTATCCCCGCATCCTGGTGAAGGTGTCGGGGGAGGCGCTGATGGGGTCGGAGCCGTTCGGCCTGCATCCGCCGACCGTCGCGGCCATCGCCCGCGATCTCGTGGCCGCGCGCGCGCTCGGCTGCGAGGTGGCGGTGGTGGTCGGGGGCGGCAATATCCTGCGCGGCGCACGGGTGGCCGGCGAGGATCTCGACCGCGCCACGGCCGACCACATGGGCATGCTGGCCACCGTCATGAACGGTCTCGCCCTGGAGCAGGCTATCGAGAAGGCGGGGGCGCCCGCCCGCACCCTCTCGGCGGTGCCCATGCCCACCGTGTGCGAGCCCTATGCCCGGCAGCCGGCCCTGCGGCACCTGCGGCGCGGCCGCATTGTGCTGCTCACCGGCGGGACCGGAAATCCTTATTTCACCACAGACACGGGCGCGGTGCTGCGTGCCGCCGAGCTCGACTGCGACGCGGTGCTGAAGGCCACCAACGTGGACGGCGTCTACACCGCCGACCCCAAGAAGGATCCTTCGGCCACCCGCTACGAGCGGCTCACCCACGATCAGGCGCTCGCCTACGACCTGAAGGTGATGGATGCCGCGGCGTTCGCTCTCGCCCGCGAGGCGGCGTTGCCCATCATCGTCTTCTCCATCCGTGAGCCGGGGGCCATCGCCCAGGCGGCGACGGGCTCCGGCCGGGTCACCGTGGTGGCGCCCTGAGGCCGAAGACGCGGCATTTTGGCGTCTTCGGCTACGGAACGCGTTCGTTCACTAATCTAGCGCACGCCGCACCGGGCTTCAGTCCGGTGCGGCGTCGTGCTTGGTCCGGGTCGCGGAATTCGGGAGGGGGGCGCTGCTGCCCTGTCGGAAGATGGCGGGTTGGGTTTTCGGTGGTTTCATCGTCCGGCGCTCCGGTCGCCGAAGCCACGCGGCGGGCAGGCACTGACGCTGGCACACAGATTTGTTCATTTCGCCGTCGCCCTCGGCGGGGCGACAGGCTAAAAGGTTCGGCCGCAAGAGCCGAGACGCGACAGCACAGAGGATTGCCATGACCACCGCTTCCTTCGATCTGGCCGACATCAAGCGCCGCATGCAGGGCGCCATCGGCGTGCTCAAGGACGAGCTCGGGGGCCTGCGCACCGGTCGCGCGTCCGCCAGCCTCGTGGAGCCGATCATGGTGGAGGCCTACGGCGCGCGCATGCCACTGAACCAGGTGGCCACCGTCTCCGTGCCCGAGGCGCGCCTGCTCCAGGTGCAGGTGTGGGACCGCGGGATGGTGAGCGCGGTCGAAAAAGCCATCCAGAACAGCAACCTCGGCCTGAACCCGAACACCGAGGGCCAGGTGCTGCGGCTGCGCATTCCGGAGCTGAACCAGGAGCGCCGCCAGGAGCTGGTGAAGGTCGCCCACAAATATGCCGAGGCTGCCCGCGTCTCCGTGCGTCATGTGCGGCGCGACGGCATGGACCAGCTCAAGAAGCTGGAAAAGGACGCCGAGATGAGCTCCGATGACCTGGAGCGGCTCTCCAAGGACGTCCAGAAGGCCACCGATGAGGCCATCGTCGAGGTGGATCAGGTGGTGGCCCACAAGGAAAAGGAAATCCTTTCGGTCTGAGCCGCGCGGGAAGGAGCCCACGCCCTTGAGCCCTGAGCAAGCCATGTCCATGCGCGCCGCCGCGCGCGATGCCACCGGTGCCGAAGAGGTGCCGGCGGTGGTGCCCGTGCACGTGGGCATCATCATGGACGGCAACGGGCGCTGGGCCACCTCGCGCAAGCTGCCGCGCATCGAGGGGCATCGACGGGGCGTGGAAGCCCTGCGGCGGTGCGTGCGTGCGGCGCAGGACATCGGCATCCGCTACCTCACCATCTACAGCTTCTCCCACGAGAACTGGTCGCGGCCGGTGTCCGAGGTGTCGGAGCTGATGCGGCTCCTGAAGTTCTTCATCCGCCACGACCTCGCCGATCTGCACGCCCAGAACGTGCGGGTGCGGGTGATCGGCGAGCGGACAGGCCTCTCCAAGGATATCCGCGCCCTGCTCGACGACGCGGAGGCGCTGACCCGCGCCAACGGGGGGCTCACGCTGGTGGTGGCCTTCAACTATGGCGCGCGGCAGGAGATTGCCGCTGCCGCTGCCTCTATTGCCGCCGATGCCGCCGCAGGGCGCATCAGGCCCGAGGACGTGAGCGTCGAGATGATCTCCGAACGGCTGGAGACCGTGGGCATTCCCGATCCCGACCTCATCGTGCGCACCTCCGGGGAGCAGCGGCTTTCGAATTTCCTGCTGTGGCAGGCGGCTTATGCGGAATTCGTGTTCCTGCCCATCTACTGGCCCGATTTCGACAAGGCCGCGCTTCTGTCCGCCGTCAACGAATATGCGCGGCGCGAGCGCCGCTTCGGCGGTGTGGCGCCCGCTCCGGCGCGCTGATGCCAGTGTCTGAACCGGCCCCGCCGGCTGAAAATCCGGCGCAAAAGGCGGCCGGAACGTCCCGCGCGAGCGATCTGAAGCTGCGCTCGGTCTCCGCGCTGGTGCTGGTGCCGGTGGTCCTGGGGGTCACGGTCCTGGGTGGCTGGCTTTTCGCCGCCATGTGGGTGCTGGCCGGGCTCGCCATCCTCCACGAGTGGTCCGCCATGGCGCGGCTTTCCCATCGCACCCCCTGGCTCGCGATCGGCGCGCTGGTGCTGGCGGGTGCGGGCGCCCTGGTGCTGCTCGGCCACGGTTCCTATGCCTTCAGCCTCGTTCTTGGGGGAGCGGCAGTGGCGGCGCTGGCGGTGCCGCGCCAGAGCGCGTGGAGCCTCTCGGGGGTGCTGGTGGCGGGCGCTGCGGCGCTGCCCATCGTGGCGCTGCGGGGGGACGGGGCGCTGGGCCTGCTGGCGGTGCTCTATATCTATGCGGTGGTGTGGGCCACGGACATTTTCGCCTATTTCGTCGGCCGTGCCCTGGGGGGGGCGAAGCTGTGGCCGCGCGTGTCGCCCAACAAGACATGGTCGGGCGCCCTCGGCGGCGCGGGCGCGGGCATCCTCGCGGGCGTGGCGGTGGCGGCCGTCGGTGGAATCGGAAACCTCTGGCCGGTGGGCCTCATCGCGCTGGCGCTCAGCATCCTGAGCCAGGGCGGTGATCTCGCTGAATCGGCGGTGAAGCGGCGCTGCGGCGTGAAGGATGCGAGCCGCCTCATTCCCGGCCACGGCGGCATCCTTGACCGGCTTGACGGGTTCGCGGCGGCTTCTCTTGCGGCTCTGCTGCTGGCCGCGCTGCACGGTGGTGTAAGCCCCGCCGCGGCCCTCCTGATGTGGTAGGAAGGGACCCATGGAACACCGATCGGACCTCTCCTGCCAACGCCTGACGCTTCTGGGCGCCACCGGCTCCATCGGCCGCAGCGTGGCCAAGGTTCTCGCCGACACGCCCGGTCGTTTCCAGGTGGAGGCCGTGGCTGGAGGGCGCGATGCCAGGGCGCTGGCGGAGGTGGCGCGCGCGCTGGGCGCCCGCTTCGCGGCCATCGCGGACCCTTCCGCCGGGCGGGCGCTGGCCGAGGCGCTCTCCGGCAGCGGTATCGCTAACGGCGCCGGTCCTTCGGCAGTGCTGGAGGCTGCCGAGCGCGAGAGCGACCTCGTGGTGAGCGCCATCGTCGGCGTGGCCGGGCTCGCGCCATCGGTGGCCGCGCTGGGCGCCGGGCGGCGGATGGCCCTCGCCAACAAGGAATGCCTGGTGGCGGCCGGCGCCTTCTTTATGGCGGAGGCGGCGCGACAGGGCACCGAGCTGCTGCCCATGGACAGCGAGCACAACGCCATTTTCCAGGCCCTTTCCGCCGCGCCCGCGAAGGCGGTGGAGAAGGTGACCATTACCGCTTCGGGCGGCCCTTTCCGCCTACGCAGCCGCGAGGAGATCGCCCGCGCGGCCCCCGCCGATGCGCTGAAGCACCCCAATTGGTCCATGGGCGCCAAGATCACCATCGATTCGGCGACCCTGATGAACAAGGGCCTGGAGCTGATCGAGGCGCACCACCTGTTCGCCTTGCCGCCCGAGCGGCTCGACGCGGTGGTGCATCCCGAATCGGTGGTGCACGGGCTCGTGTCGTTCGTGGACGGCTCGGTGGTGGCGGGGCTCGCGGTGCCGGACATGTGCGTGCCCATCGCCCATTGCCTCAGCTATCCCGAGCGGTTCGTGACCACCAGCCGGCGGCTCGATCTGGTCAAGGCCGGGCGCCTTACCTTCGAGGCGCCGGACGAGGGGCGCTTTCCGGCGCTGCGCCTCGCGCGCGAGGCCATGGCGGCGGGCGGGGCGGCGCCCACCCGCCTCAATGCCGCCAACGAGGTGGCGGTCGCCGCCTTCCTTGAGGGGCGCATTTCCTTCTACGGCCTGACCGATCTCGTGGCGGAGACGCTGGAGCGGCTGGGCGGGGCCGGGGCTCCAGCTTCCGCGGAGGAGGCTCTGGCGCTCGATGCCGAGGCGCGACGCCTCAGCGCGGGACTCTTGCCTAAGTTCGCCGCAAAGGCATCCTAAGAGCATGAAGCGCGCAGTGCGGCTGCGCCTTCCGCAGCGTGCGAGGACAATGGACGATGGACGCGGTTTCGGCTTTGGGGACGACACTCACCGGTTTCGGCTCATCCCTGCTGGGCTACGTCATACCATTCCTGTTCGTGCTGACGCTGGTGGTGTTCTTCCACGAGCTCGGTCACTTCTGGGTGGCGCGGCGGGCGGGTGTGCGCATTCTCACCTTCTCGCTGGGCTTCGGTCCCGAAATCGCCGGCTTCAATGACCGGCACGGCACGCGCTGGCGCCTGTCCGCCATCCCGCTGGGCGGCTACGTGAAATTCTATGGCGACGAGGACGCGGCGTCCGTGCCGGACCAGCAGGCGCTCGCGCGCATGACGCCGGCCGAGCGCAAGGAGAGCTTCTTCTTCCAGCCGGTACGCTGGCGCGCGGCCATCGTGGCCGCCGGCCCGGTCGCCAATTTCATCCTGGCAATCGTCATCTTTTCCTTCGTCTTCATGGCGTTCGGCCGTCCGGTCTCGGCGCCGCGCGTGGACCAGGTGAGCCCCGGCAGCGCCGCCGAGGCGGCCGGCTTCAAGCCTGGCGACCTCGTGCTGGAGATCGACGGCGACAAGGTGGAGAGCTTCGCCGACATGCAGCGCATCGTCGGTATCCACGCCGGGCAGGCCCTCACCTTCCGGGTGGAGCGCGGCGGCGCCGAGGTGAGCCTGAAGGCCACGCCCGAGCTGAAGGAAGTGAAGGACGGATTCGGCAACGTCCACCGCACCGGCCTGCTGGGCATCTCGCGCTCCCTTGCGGAAGGCGACGTGACCATCCATCGCTACGGCCCGCTGGAGGCGGTGGGCATGGGCGTTCAGGAGACCTGGTTCGTGGTGGCCCGCACCTTCGATTACCTCGGCGGGCTCATCGCCGGGCGGGAATCGGCGGACCAGCTTGGCGGGCCGATCCGTATCGCCCAGGTCTCGGGCCAGGTGGCGACCTTCGGAATCGGCGCGCTGCTCTCGCTGGCGGCGGTGCTGTCGGTGTCGATCGGGCTTCTTAACCTCTTTCCCATTCCGATGTTGGATGGGGGCCACCTTCTGTTCTACGCTTTTGAGGCGATGCGTGGTCGGCCTTTGAGCGCGCGCACGCAGGACATCGGGTTTCGGATCGGGCTTGCGCTGGTGCTCATGCTGATGATCTTCGCGACCTGGAACGATGTTCTGCATATCGCTGCAATGTAAGGGGTTTGTGGGGGCGCCGGGAGTCGTGGCGGGAACGCAACGGTACCGGCAAAAAGGACGGGCGGAACGCTGGGCTCGGTTTGCAGCGCAGTGAAAAGCTTGTACAAGCGCCCCACAGGGTGAGAATCCGCTGCGGCCTCGTCGCGGGTTTGCGTTCGTCAAATTTTTCAGGGTTGCGCGCCACATGACTGCTCCGCTCCGAGTGTTGAGAAAGCTGGCTGCCGCAGTGGGAATCGCCGCCTGCGTGGCGGTTTCCGCGGGTGCCGGTTCCCTCGTGGTGGCAGGGCCGGCCGCGGCCCAGTCGAGCTCCATCGTGGTGGAGGGGAACCGTCGGGTGGATGCGGATACGATCCGCTCCTACTTCGGCTCCGGTCCTTACACCGCCGCAAAGATCGACGAGGCCTGGAAGGCGCTTTACGGCACCGGCCTCTTCTCCGACGTGCAGGTGACGCAGTCCGGCGGACGCATCATCGTTCGCGTGTCCGAGAACGAGGTGATCAACAAGGTCGCCTTTGAGGGCAACAAGAAGATCAAGGACGAGGTTCTGGCCGGCGAGGTGCAGTCCAAGCCTCGCGCGCCCCTCTCCAAGTCGACTGTCCAGGCCGACACGCAGCGCATCATCGATGTCTATCATCGCTCTGGCCGCATGAATGTGCGTGTTAATCCGGTCACCATCGATCGCGGCAACGGCCGTGTGGATCTGGTGTTCGAGATCAATGAAGGCGACAAGCTCGGCGTCGCGGATATCAAGTTCGTCGGCAACAAGGCCTTCTCGGACTGGAAGCTGAAGGACGTGATCTCCACGACCACGACCAACTGGCTTTCCTTCCTGAAGTCCACCGATGTCTACGATCCGGATCGGGTGAATTCCGACCAGGAGCTTCTGCGCCGCTTCTACCTGAAGAACGGCTATGCGGACTTCCGCATCCTTTCCGCGACGGCGCAGCTCGATCCTGCGGGCAAGGGCTACATCATCACCTTCACGCTGGACGAGGGCGAGCCCTACAAGTTCGGCAAGGTGGATGTCGTCTCCAACATCCATGACATCTCCGGCGACTCTCTGCGTGGTGTGGTGCGTGCCCAGGAGGGGCAGGTCTACAACGCCGAGCTCGTCGAGAAGACTGTGGAGAACCTCACCATTGAGGTCTCCAAGAAGGGCTATGCCTTCGCCCAGGTGCGGCCGCGCGGTGATCGTGATTTCGAGACGAAGAAGATCAATGTTCTCTTCGTTGTGGAAGAGGGGCCTCGCGTCTACATCGAGCGCATCGACATTCGCGGTAACACCCGCACGCGTGACTGGGTGATCCGTCGCGAGTTCGATCTCGGCGAGGGAGATGCCTACAATCGCGTCCTCGTGGATCGCGCCGAGCGTCGCCTGCGCAATCTCGGCTACTTCAAGAATGTGAAGATCACCAACGAGCCCGGTTCGGCCCCTGATCGCATCATCCTCGTGGTGGATGTGGAAGATCAGCCCACGGGTGAGTTCGCGGTGTCCGGCGGCTATTCCACCTCGGACGGCCTGATCGGCGAAGTCTCGCTGGGCGAGAAGAACTTCCTCGGCCGCGGCCAGTATGTGAAGGTGTCTGGTTCCTGGGGTCAGAACGCTCAGGGTGCTGAGTTCTCCTTCACTGAGCCCTACTTCCTTGGCTACCGCCTCGCCGCTGGCTTCGACCTTTATTGGAAGGAGACGCAGCCGACCAGCTACACCACCTATTCCACGAACATGGTGGGTGGTGGTCTGCGCTTCGGTCTGCCCATTACGGACGAGGTGACGCTGGCTCTGCGCTACAATCTCTATCAGCGTGAGCTCTCCGTCTGCGATACCTCGACGTATTACACCCTGGCGCTGCAGGAGTACTGCCTGACCACCACCTCGTGGGCGGTGCGCGAGGCGGTGGCGCAGGGGTCGACCATCACTTCGGTGGCGGGCTACACCCTGTCGTTCAACGGTCTGGATAATAACCAGAACCCGACGCAGGGCCTCTACGCCGAACTGAAGCAGGATGTCGCGGGCCTTGGTGGCGACGTGAACTTCTTCCGCACCACTACCGACATCCGTCACTACACGCCTCTCGCTTACGGCGATGCGGTGCTCATCCTGCGCGGTCAGGCTGGTTATGTGGACTCCTGGGGTAACCAGGACCTGAACATGACCGACAACTTCTTCATGGGCCCGAATCTGGTCCGCGGCTTCGCTCCCTCCGGTATCGGTCCTCGTGACGTCGCGCCCTGCGCCGCTTCGAATGCCGGTACGCCGTCCTACGTGAACTGCCTGCAGAACAACACGACGGCGCTGGGTGGCACGGTCTACTGGGGTGTGTCTGCCGAGGTGCAGTTCCCGTTGGCCTTCCTGCCGAAGGACATCGGGGTGAAGATGGCGGTGTTCGCGGATGCTGGCTCGGTCTACGACTACAACGGTCCGACCTCCTTCCCGGATGTCTACAACTGGAACGGTACGAACTTCTATGGCAACCCGAACCTCGTGAATTGCGCGAGCACGGGCTACACGACGAAGAACGCCATCGGCAACGTCTGTGTGGCCGACGATAATGCGATCCGCTCCTCGATCGGCGCGTCGCTGATCTGGCAGTCGCCCTTTGGTCCCCTGCGCTTCGATTATGCCTGGGCGATGTCGAAGGCCGACTACGACCAGATCCAGCAGTTCCGCTTCTCCGGCGGCACCCGCTTCTGATCCCTTTCCTCAAGGCAGGCGCCGGAGAGCTGCGGCTTTCCGGCGCCTGAGTGTGTTTTGGCCATGACGCAGACCACCTTCTTCCCGCTTCCGGAGCCGTTGACTCTGGAGGCCGTCGCGGAGCTGAGCGGCGCCCGTCTGGTCAATCCGTCCAGCGCGGGGGATGCGCAGCGCTCAGAGCAGCGGATCCGTGGTGTCGCGACGCTTGAGACCGCCGGTCCCGAGGATCTCGTGTTCTGCGACACAGTGCAGTTTGCAGAGAAGATGGGCACGACCCGCGCCGGCGCGTGCATCACTGCTGAGCGGTTCGCCTCCTCGGCGGCATCTGGTCTGCCCTTGCTCTTGGCGGCGCGGCCGGCGGCGGCTTTCCTTATGGTGACGCGCGCCCTGTTTCCCTCAGCGCTGCGGCCTCTGCCCATTTTTGGCCAAGAGGGGATTGCGCCGGGGGCGCTGGTGCATCCGTCAGCGCGGCTGGAGGCGGGGGTAACTGTGGATCCGGGTGCCGTGGTGGGGCCGGAGGTCGAGATCGGCTCTGGCACGGTCATTTGTGCGGGGGCGGTGATCGGGCCGAAGGTTCGCATCGGTCGCAACAGTGCGGTGGGACCGGCGGCGAGCGTCATTCATGCGCTTGTTGGTAACAACGTGATCATCCATGGCGGCGCGCGTATCGGGACCGACGGCTTCGGTTATCAGCCGAGCCCTCGCGGGCACCAGAAGGTGCCCCAGCTGGGGCGGGTGGTGATTCAGGACGATGTGGAGATCGGCGCCAACACGACCATCGATCGCGGCGCGCTTTCCGATACGGTGATCGGCGAAGGCAGCAAGATCGATAACCTCGTGCAGATCGCCCACAATGTAGTCATCGGCCGGCACTGCATCGTGGTTTCTCAGACCGGCATCTCCGGTTCCACGCGGCTCGGCGATTTCGTGATGCTTGGTGGCCAGGTCGGCGTGGTCGGGCATATCACCATTGGCGACGGAGCGCAGATCGCCGCATCCAGCAACGTGAAGGGCGACGTGCCGCCAGGCGTGCGCTGGGGGGGGTCGCCTGCGAAGCCGGTGCGTGAGTGGTTTCGCGAGGTGACGACGCTGAAAAAGCTGGCCGCGCGCCGCGCCACTGACGACGATGGGGAAGGATGAGACGCATGAGCGAGACGCAGCCGCAGGAAGCCGCGCCGGAGGAGAAGGTTCTGCAGAGCGCTGACATCCAGCGCGTGCTGTCATGCCTGCCGCATCGGTACCCGTTCCTGCTCGTGGACCGCGTCGAGCAGATCGATGGCGACCGCTCATGCGTAGGCATCAAGAATGTCAGCGCCAACGAACCCCATTTCCAAGGGCACTTCCCCGGCAACCCGGTGATGCCGGGTGTCCTCATCATCGAGGGCATGGCGCAGACGGCGGGTGTGGTTTGCGTGATGGGAAAAGATAGAGCGAAGCCAGCGCTGGTCTATTTCATGACCATCGACGAGGCGAAGTTTCGGCGTCCGGTGGTGCCTGGCGACGTGCTTGAATACCACATGACGCGCATCACCCGGCGGCGGAATATGTGGTGGTATCGTGGTGAGGCGAAGGTGCGGGGCGAGTTGGTGGCGGAGGCCAAGGTCGGCGCCATGATCGTGGAGAATTGAGCGTGCCCAGGATCGACCCCACCGCGCGTGTGGAGAACACGGCGGGTCTCGCCGACGATGTGGTGATCGGCCCCTATTGTGTCGTCGGGCCTCATGTCGTGCTCGCAGAGGGGGTTCGCCTCCACGCTCACGTCAGCATCCAGGGCGACACCACCATCGGCGCGCGCACGGAGATCTACCCCTTCGCGTCCTTTGGTACGCCGCCGCAGTCGGTTCACTACAAGGGCGAGCGCACGCGGCTTGAGGTCGGAGCGGACTGCCTGCTCCGGGAACACACCACCGCCAACATCGGCACGGCGGGAGGAACCGGCGTCACCCGCATTGGTGATCGCGTCATGATGATGACCGGCTCCCACGTGGGCCATGATTGCACTGTGGGCGACAACGTCATTTTCGCGAACAATGCCGTGCTCGGCGGTCATGTGAGCGTCGGCGAGTTCACCTTCCTTGGCGGCCAGTGCGCGGTGCATCAGTTCACGCGCATCGGCGCGCAGTGCATGATCTCCGGCCTCACGGGCGTGCGGGAGGATGTCATCCCCTTTGCCAACGTGCTTGGGCAGGCGGGCAAGCTGGTGGGGCTCAACGTCATCGGGATGAAGCGGCGCGGCTTCACCAAGTCGCAGCTCCATGAGGCGCGGGCGGTCTATCGGGAGCTCTTCTTCGGGGAAGGGACCTTTGACGCCCGGCTGGACCGTTTACGGGAAAAGGTGGAAACCTCAGAGTTTGCAGCTCACGTGGTGGCCTTCATTGATGCCGATCGCAAGCGCCCCATCTGCCATCCCTCCCGGGGCGTGAGCGGGGAGGCTTGAGCCTTGCCCATGGCGCCGTCGGTTGAAAAACATGACGTCGGCGGGCCGCTGCGGGCGCAGGGGCCGCTCGGCATCGTGGCGGGCAGCGGCGCCTTTCCTGCCGCAGTGGCGGAGGCCGTGCGCGCCCAGGGGCGCGAGGTGGTTTTCTTTCTCATCAGGGGCTTTGCCGATTCTGCGCTCGAACGCTACGAGCACCATTGGTTTCGTCTCGGCTCGCTGGGGCAGGTGACGGCGAAGGCCAAGGCGCGGGGCATCCGGCAGGTGGTGATGGTGGGCGGCCTCACACGCCCTCGGGTGCAGGACCTCGGCCTCGACTGGACCATGCTGCGTCTCCTGCCGCGTATCGCGCGCCTCTTCCGCGGCGGCGACAATCATCTTCTCTCGGGGGTCTTGGGGCTCGTGGCCGAGCAAGGCTTCGAGCTCTGCGGCGCTCACGAGGTGGCGCCCCGCCTGCTGCTGCCGGAGGGCGTTCTGGGCACGCGCGCGCCCAGCACGCAGGCGCGGCAGGACATCACGCGCGGCCTCGATCTCATACGCACCCTGGGCCCGTTCGACGTGGGGCAGGGTGTCATCGTGGTGGATGGGCTCGTGGCTGCCGTGGAAGCGGCGGAGGGCACGGACCAGATGCTCGCGCGCTATGGCGAGATGCGGCGCAGTGGTCGGCTGCGCTTTCCCGCGGGGCGCGGCGTGCTGGTGAAGGCGCCGAAGCCGGGGCAGGACCGGCGTATTGATCTGCCGTCGCTGGGCCCTGCGACGGTCTCTCGCGCCGCCGAGGTTGGGCTCGCGGGGATTGCCTTCGAAGCGGGTGGAGCCATCGTGCCTGACGTCGGGGCGCTGGTTCTGGAGGCGGACCGCAGCGACCTCTTCGTGGTGGGCGTGGCGGGAAGCGCGGCGTGACGGCGCGCATTTTCATGGTGGCGGGGGAGGAGTCGGGCGATCAGCTCGGCGGCGCCCTCATGCGCACGTTGCGTGCCACGGCTGCTGCGGATGTCGAGTTTCACGGTGTCGGCGGAGCACGCATGGCGGCGCAGGGGCTCCAAAGCCGCTACCCCATGGAGGATCTCACCGCCATCGGCGTCAGTGCGGTGCTCGCCAAGCTGCCGACTATTCTGCGGCGCCTGCGCGAGACGGTGGAAGCGGTGCTTGCCGACCCGCCGGATGTGCTGGTGCTGATCGATGCTCCGGATTTTACCCATCGGGTGGCGGCCCGCGTGCGTGCGGCGAACCCGCGCATTCCCATCGTGAAATACGTTTCGCCCACGGTGTGGGTGTGGCGCGAGGGGCGCGCGCGCGCCATGCGGCCCCATGTGGATGCGCTCCTGGCGCTGCTGCCGTTCGAGCCGGAGGTGCATCGGCGCCTCGGGGGGCCACCCACCTTCTATGTGGGCCATCCGCTGCTGGAGCGGCTGGATGACCTGCGGCCCGATACGCAGGACGAGGTGCGCCGGCGCGCGGCTCCGCCGCGCGTGCTGGTGCTGCCTGGGAGCCGCCGGCGGGAGATCGTGCGCCTGGGGCCCCAATTCGGCGCGGCGCTGGCCCAGG
Organism: Xanthobacter sediminis; assembly: GCF_043195015.1. Taxonomy (NCBI): domain Bacteria; kingdom Pseudomonadati; phylum Pseudomonadota; class Alphaproteobacteria; order Hyphomicrobiales; family Xanthobacteraceae; genus Xanthobacter; species Xanthobacter sediminis. Next base: position 192,946 of record NZ_JBAFWH010000002.1, read on the forward strand.
TGGCTTCCGCGCGGGAGGTGGACCTGGTTCTGCCCACGCTGCCGCATCTGCGGGAACTGGTGGAGCAGACCGTCTCGCGCTGGACGGTGCGGCCGCGGATCACCACCAGCGAGGGGGAGAAGCATGAGGCTTTCCGCACCGCGCGGGCCGCGCTCGCCGCTTCCGGGACGGTGACGCTGGAGCTGGCGCTGTCCCATATCCCCCATGTGGCGGCCTACCGGCTCGGCTGGCTGGAGGCGCAGATCGCGCGGCGCGTGCTGAAGGGCACCACGGTCATTCTGCCCAATCTGGTGCTCGGCGAGAATGTGGTGCCCGAGTTCCTGCAGGAATTCTGCACGGTGCCGGCGCTCGTCGGGGCGCTGGGTGACGTGATCGCGGATACGCCGGCCCGGCGCCGCCAGGAAGAAGCGTTCACCCGCCTCGACGGCATCTTCGGCATCACCGGCCCGAGCCCCAGCCACCGGGCCGCGGAGGTGGTGCTGCGCCTCGCCCGTGATGGCCGCGCGGCTGCGTTGCCCGCGCCGGAATAGGCGTCTCTTCCTCACCTTCTCCTGGCGATCCCAGGGCCCGGGGACGTCGCAGCCCAAAGCTGATGCGAGCAGGTCTTGGTGTGAAGAGACCTTCCCATCAGGCGTGCGGTTAGCAGCGCCTTTACGGCCCGCCGGCTGTATCATTCACGCTATTTTCGGGCCCGGAAACGACGACGGGGCGGAGCCGTGGTGGCTCCGCCCCGTCGTGAAGGCCTTTCCTGCGGGCGCGCCCGGCTGGGCAGCGCCCGCAGGCCAGCGTTCACTTGCGCTGGGTCATGGCGATGTAGTCGCGGCGATCGGCGCCGGTGTAGAGCTGACGGGGACGGCCGATGCGCTGGCTCGGGTCCTCGATCATCTCCTTCCACTGGCCGATCCAGCCCACGGTGCGGGCGAGAGCGAACAGCACGGTGAACATGGTGGTGGGGAAGCCCATCGCCTTGAGGGTGATGCCCGAGTAGAAATCGATGTTCGGGTAGAGCTTCTTCTCGATGAAGTACTCGTCATGCAGCGCGATGCGCTCCAGCTCCACGGCGACGTCGAGCAGCGGATCGTCCTTGATGCCAAGCTCGCCGAGCACCTCGTGGCAGGTCTTCTGCATGATCTTGGCGCGCGGGTCGTAGTTCTTGTAGACCCGGTGGCCGAAGCCCATGAGGCGGAAGGGATCGTTCTTGTCCTTCGCGCGGGCGACAAACTCGGGGATGCGGTCCACGGAGCCGATTTCGGCGAGCATCTTGAGGGCCGCCTCGTTGGCGCCGCCATGGGCGGGGCCCCACAGGCAGGCGATGCCGGCGGCGATGCAGGCGAAGGGATTGGCACCGGAGGAGCCGGCCAGACGCACGGTGGAGGTGGACGCGTTCTGCTCATGGTCGGCATGGAGGATGAAGATCCGGTCCATGGCGCGGGCGAGAATGGGGTTCACCTTGTACTCTTCGCAGGGAACCGCGAAGCACATGTGCAGGAAGTTGGACGTGTAATCCAATTCATTCTTGGGATAAACAAAAGGCTGGCCCACGGAATACTTGTAGGCCATGGCCGCCAGGGTCGGGATCTTCGCGATCATGCGGATCGACGCGATCAGGCGCTGGTTCGGATCGGAAATGTCGGTAGAGTCGTGATAGAAAGCCGACAGGGCGCCGACGCAGGCCACCATGATGGCCATGGGGTGGGCGTCGCGGCGGAAACCGTTGAAGAAACGGGTCATCTGGTCGTGAACCATCGTATGATGGGTCACGGAACGGTCGAACTCCGCCTTCTGGGCGGCGGTCGGCAGTTCGCCGTAGAGCAGGAGATAACAGGTCTCGAGGAAGTCGCCGTTCTCGGCGAGCTGCTCGATGGGGTAGCCGCGGTAGAGCAGCACGCCCTCATCGCCGTCGATATAGGTAATCTTGCTTTCGCAGGAGGCCGTCGAGGTAAAGCCGGGGTCGTAGGTGAACATCCCGGTCTGGCCGTAGAGCTTCGAGATGTCGACTACGTCAGGCCCGATAGTTCCCCCGCGGACCGGCAGATCCCAGCTCTTTTCGCCCAAGCTGAACTTGGCGGCTTTGGCCCCGGAGTTGTTGGTGGCGTCCATGGATCCCTCATCCTTTGGGCGGACTGGGCAGCTTCGCGGATGCGAACCCGCCGCAGCGCAGTCCTAAACCCTCCCCAATCCTGCCGCAAGCATGACCATGCTTCATCGGCAGGCACGGGAGCGGGATTCAGCGGCGGCAAGGTCTGCCGGGGTGTTCACGTTAAAGAACGGGTCGCCGTCCGCCGCATCCCAGCTTTCTGTTACGGCGCCAAGCGCGGCAAGGAGAAGCCCGACTTTCCGCTGCCCCGCAGCGAGCGCCTCCGCAAGGGGCGCGCGCGCCGCCTGGGGCCACAAGGCAATGACATGATGCACGTGCCCCGCAGAGGCCGCGCAGACCACCCCTGCGGTCTCGGCATACCGGTGTATGATTCGGGAGACCAGATCATGCGGGAGGAAGGGCGTGTCCGCCGCCACCGTCAGGAGAGGGGCATCGGGCGCTTCCCGCGCCAGCCATTCGAGTCCGGCCAGGACGCCGGCGAGCGGGCCGGGCCGCTCGCCTACCGTGTCGGGAATCAGCGGCAGGCCGAACGGGGCGTAAAGCTCCGGCGGATCGTTGGTGTTGATGGCGAGGGCATGGACCTGCGGCGCCACGCGGGCAATGACATGGGCAATGAGCGGACGGCCGGCAAGACGCACCAGCGGTTTCGGGAGGGGCGGGGAGGGCGCCTGCGGGCCCGCCATGCGGCGCCCGTGGCCGCCCGCGAGGATAAGGCCAAAGGGGAGGGGGGAGGCGCTCACGGGCGGCGTTTCCTCGCGCTGGCTATTGCATGCAAAAACGCCCGGCCGTGAAGGCCGGGCGCAGGACGATGGAGAATGGCGGACGGCCCGGCGCCATGGCCGGGCATTCGCGGGAGGGGCTTTCGCGCCGCGCTCAATCCACCAGGGCCGGGGGACGGGGACGGCTGGAGTCGACGCGACGCGGCAGCACCGCCGAGATGCGCGCGGCGAGCGCCTTCCAGGGGGCGAAGTCGTTCAGGCGCGAGTTCTCGAACCAGCCGATGAGCGCGGCCGCCATGAACGGCAGGCTCTGCACCATGAGCGCGATGCCGTAGAGGTTGATCTCGCGGATGTGGCGCCAGTCGTTCTTGGTCAGCGCCACGCCGGGCAGGTTGTTGAGCACGATGAGTGCGATGCCGGACAGCAGCAGCAGGCCGCCCAGGGTCGCCTCCGGCAGGGCGGGGAAGTGGCGGGCCGCGCCGGCCAGCCAGTTCTGGCCCTTGGCGGTGCGGGCGAAGGCGAGATCCTTGTAGCGGAAGCCGTCCAGCACCGCCTTGGCCACCGTGTACTGCACCGCGCTCGCCGCCACCGCCGCGCCGAGCATGCGCAGCGGCGTCGTCTCCACCCGCAGCCGGTACAGGCTGACGAAGTGCATGAGATAGACCAGGAAGGTCATCAGGATCGGCAGGGTCAGCACATAGGCCGGCACCGAGACGCCGAACAGCAGCACGAAGGGCACGAAGGCGAGGGAGGCCACCGCCATGAGGGCGCCCACCGATTCCGAGCCGAGCCAGGATATCCAGCCCAGGACGAAGTGGCGCTTCTGGGCGGTCGTCAGGCGCGAGCGGCCGGGCAGGAAGCGCCGCCAGTGCTTCTTGATGATCTGGAAGCCGCCATAGGCCCAGCGGTGACGCTGCTTCTTGAAGGCCTCGAAATTGTCGGGCAGCAGGCCGTAGCCGTAGCGCTTGCGGGTGTAGTGGGTCTTCCAGCCGTTCTCGGCGATGGAGAGGCCGAGGTCGGTGTCCTCGCAGATGGTGTCGGACGACCAGTTGCCGGCCTCCACCATGGCGGCGCGGCGGATAAGGCACATGGTGCCATGCACCACGATGGCGTCATCCTCGTTGCGCTGGACCATGCCGATGTCGAAGAAGCCGGCATACTCGGCGTTCATCGCCTCGTGCAGCGGGCTGCGGCCGGCGTCGCGATGGTCCTGCGGGGCCTGAACGAGGCCGACGGTCGGGTCCTCGAACACGGGCACGAGGTCCTTCAGCCAGTCGGGCGTCACCACATAGTCGGCGTCGATGACGCCGATGATCTCGGCATCGGCGGCGGTGTGCTCCAGCGCGATGCGCAGGGCGCCGGCCTTGAAGCCCGCGACCTTCTCCGCATTGATGAACTTGAAGCGGTCGCCGAGCTTGGCGCAATGCTCGCGCACCGGCTCCACCATTTCCGGGTCCGGCGTGTTGTTGACGATGATGATGGCTTCGAAATTCGGGTATTCGAGCTTCGCCAGCGCGTCGATGGTCTCGATCAGCATCTCCGGCGGCTCGCGGTAGGCGGGCACGTGGATGGAGACCTTGGGGAAGCGCGAGGGCGCTCCGGGCTTCAGCGATTCCACCAGCCGGTGCGGGCCGTTGCCGAAGGCGATGGCGGCCATCTCCTCCACCCGGTAGAGCAGCACGAACACCAGGGGCACCAGCATCACCACGCTGAGGGCGAGGGTGACGTAGTCACCGCCGGTGACGTAGTGGTTCATCCAGTAGTCCACCACGGTCGCGAGCCATGCGGCCACGCCGTTGGCGGTGCCGGCGAGCACGAGGCCCTGCGACATGGTCAGCTCGCGCATGCGCAGCAGCGGCAGGGTGAACAGCACGCCGAGCAGCAGCGCCATGAGCATGGTCTGGGTGTAGGTGTGCTCGTAGATGGGGCCGGTGAGCGGGAACTTCAGGTTCCGGTCGGCATCGAAAACGCCCCAGTACTGGCCCACCGAGCCTTCGTTCTGCTTCTTGGGCAGGTCGAACGCCTCGATGATGTTGTATTCGATGCCGAGCGCGTCCGCGCGGGCCGCGAACTCGCGGATGATCTTGGCCTGCTCGATGGGGTCGGGCACGCTGGCGCCGCGGTTGAAGCCGTGGGAGGGCCAGCCGAACTCGCCGATGACGATGCGCTTGCCGGGATAGGCTGCGCGCAGGCGGTTGTAGGCGTTGATGGTGTAGTCCACCACTTGGTCCGCCGGCACGTCCTCCCAATAGGGCAGGATATGGGCGAGGATGAAGTCGGCGGAAGCGGCGACCTCGGGGTGGTCGAGCCAGGTGTTCCAGATTTCGCCGGTGGTCACCGGCACGTTCACCTGCCGCTTGACGTCCCGGATAAGGCCGGCGAGCTCGGTGTCGTCCATGTCGCCGCGCAGCAGGGTCTCGTTGCCGACCACCACCGCCTGCACGTTGCGGTTCTTGCGCGCCACCTCGACCAGGCCGGCGAGCTCGCGCTCGTTCCCGGCCTTCGCCTTCTCGATGACCTCGCCGGTGTCCTTGTCCTTGTCGCGGTTCAGCCACGCCCCGGCGGTGACCCGAATGCCCTGCTCGCCGGCGATGGGCGCGATCAGTTCTTTGCCGTTGGTGGAGGAGTACGTCCGCACGCCGCGCGTGTAGGGCGCGACCACCTGGACGTCCGCGCGGATCTGGTCCGCATTGGTCGGCGCCTCGCCCTCGGGGCTCATGTTCCGGCTGAAGGGGGCGAACGACAGGCTCTGGAAGCGATCCGTGATGTTCGGAGCGCTTACCTCGGGACGCAGGGAAATCCACATCGCGGCGTGGATCGATGTCACAACCGCAATGACCGCCGCCGCAGCGGCAAGACCGGGACGCATGGCGAGGCCCACCCAAATCCGGGATATCTCGAACCCCGAGCGCCGGAGGACGGCGGAGGGTTCCGGAAGACCAAAGGGAGGCATCCTTTCGACCTGCCCCACGGTCGGCACCGCGACGGGGCCGACCCTTGCGTCAGACGCGGGCTCGGCCTTTACGTTGCGATGCGACGAAACTCTAACATGTTCAGCTTTGGAGATAAATCCTGATCGTGGCGGTCATGGGACGTGGCTGCGTCAGCCCCATGACCCCGCGATGATCTTATTGTTGCGCCGGAGCTGTCGTGGCCGAGGGCGGCGCGGCGATATAGTCGGGGTTCACCCAGCACTGGTGGGCGCGCGCATCCACCCGCTCGCGAGCCTTGGGGTCGAGCTTGCCCTGCCGCACGAGGCAGCGGAAGGACAGCTTCAGGTGCTCGGTGGGGCAGCCGAAGCGCTCGTAGATCTCAAGCTGGCGACGCGCGGTATCGATGTCGTCGTTCCAGAGCAGTGCGGCAATGCGCCGCCCCGTCCAGACACATTCGGGCAGGCCGGCGGTGCCGGGCAGCTTGGCGGCTTCGTTGAACTCCTCCACCGAGCGGCGCTGCGCCTCGATGGCGGCTTTCTGCTCGGGGGTGAGCTGCGGCTCCTGGGCCGCGGGCTTCTGCTCGGGAGGCGGGGAGGACTGGGCCGCCGCCGGCGCGAGCCCCGCGCCGATGCTGCACGCGAGGGCGAGGGCGCCCGCCAGGGCCTTGATCTTGTAGCGTTGCATGAGGGCCATGATCTTCAGAAGGTATGCGCGGAGCGATCCGCGGCGACACGTTAGGGGAAGGCGGTGATTTTGTCAGCATGACGGCACGGCGGTGCCGGGCAGTCCGTTCTTTGGTCTTGCGCGTCCGGGCTTCACACCGCCCCCGCGAAGCTTTATTTGCCGCGGGTCGTTGCGTCCGCCGATCCGGCGCCCGCCGGAGTTCTGCCCTGGAGTCCTGATGTCCCGATCCGCGCGGCTGCCGCTCGCCCTCGCGTTCATCGTCGCAGCCCTCATCAGCATATTGTGGGGATGGCTCGGTCAGCCGGTGGCCATGCCGCCCTCGCCCCTGGCGGCGGGAGAAAAGCTGCCCTGCGTCTCCTATGCGCCGTTCCGCGACGGGCAGTCGCCGTTCGAGAAGGGGCTCTCGATTCCCGAGGCGCAGATCGAGGAGGATTTCGCCCAGCTCGCCAAGATCACGGGCTGCGTGCGTACCTATTCCATCGAGATGGGGCTCGACAAGGCGCCCGCCATCGCGCGCAAGCACGGCCTCACCATGCTGCTCGGCATCTGGCTCGGGCCGGACGTGGACCGCAACCGGGTGGAGCTCGACACCGGCGTGCGTCTCGCACAGGAAAATCCGGACGTGGTTAAGGCCGTGGTGGTGGGCAACGAGGTGCTGCTGCGGGGCGAGATGTCGGCCACCGACCTTGCCTCCACCCTGCGGTGGGTGAAGTCGCAGGTGGGCGGCGTGCCCGTCACCTACGCCGACGTCTGGGAGTTCTGGGAGCGCAACAAGGGCCTCACCGAGAACGTGGATTTCGTCACCATCCACATCCTGCCCTATTGGGAGGACCTGCCGGTTTCCGCTGCTGAGGCCGGGCCGCACGTGGACGAGATCCGCCAGAAGATGGCCGAGGCATTTCCCGGCAAGGAGATCCTGATCGGCGAAACCGGCTGGCCCAGCGCCGGCCGCATGCGCGAGGAGGCACTGCCTTCGCCCTCCAACCAGGCGCGGGTGATGCATGACGTGGTCGCCCTCGCCAAGAAGCGCGGCTACCGGGTGAATGTCATCGAGGCGTTCGACCAGCCCTGGAAGCGCCGTAGCGAGGGCACGGTGGGCGGCCACTGGGGCCTCATCGACGCCTCGACCCGCACCCCAAAGTTCGAATGGGGCAAGCCGGTGGAGGATTTTCCCGGCTGGCGGATGCACATCGCCGTCGGGCTCGTGGCCGTGGCCGCCGCCTTCGGCGCCGCCTGGCGCGCGGGGCGCGGGCGGGAGGTGACGCCGGCCGAGTGGGGCGCGGTGTCGCTGGTCGCCCTCGCCGGCGGGGCGACGCTGGGCGCCGCCATCTCGGCGCTGCCGCTGGAGAGCCTCGGCGTGGTGGGATGGCTGCGCAACGGGTTGCTGCTGGCGGTGTCCGCCGCCTGCGTGGTGGCGCTGCCCGCGGCCATCGGCGCCGGGCAGGGGCTCGCCCCGTTCTCGGTGGCGCTCGACGGGCGGCTGCGCGCGCGCTCGGGCACCATGGCGGTCGCCGCCGCGCTGATGCTGGTGCTGGGCGTCGCGGCCGTGGGCACGGTGGCGCTCGAGCTGGTGTTCGACCCGCGCTACAAGGATTTCCCGGTGTTCGCGCTCACCGGCATCGTGGCTGCGCTGTTCGCGCCGCTGCTGGTGCGGCGGGCCGATCGTGAGGGCACGGGCCTGGGCGAGACGATCGCCGCGTGGATGATGCTGGCCGGCGGCCTCTACGTGCCGCTCAACGAGAGCTTCTCCAACTGGCAGGCGGCGTGGTTCGGTGTGCTCTGCCTGGTGCTGGCCTTCACGCTGTGGCGGGTCCAGGCCGTGCAAAGGAAAGGATGAGCCCCATCGCCGCCAGGGCGCCGGCGATCTCATTGTGGAACACCAGCGCGAGGGCGCTGAACACCATGGTCATGGCAAAGGCGGCGAGGGAGGGGGCAACGAGCTGGATCAGCGCCCCGGCGAGGGCCAGCACCCCGAACACGTTCCACAGGGACAGCGTGAGCACCGCGGCGCGGCCGTAGCAGCCCATGCTCTCCAGCCCCGCCTCGCAGGCGAGGCCCACCAGCGCCGGCTCCACCACCATGTAGCGCATGTAAAGCGCCCAGCCCACCGCGCCCATGCCGAGGGGAATCAGCCAGTTGAGGCTCTTGGGGCCGGGGCGGAACAGGGGCCGTTCGGCATAGGGGATATCGGGCATGGCGGAGGGTCCGGAAGATCAGCTTCGGCGGCCCGCTTTAAGAGCTGCCGCCGGTGACGTCCAGAGGAAAGGGGCGTCGGCGCCGCCCTTCCCGTGGCGCGGAAGGCGCGATAAGGGACTGCGCGCAAGGAGAGAGCCTCATGAGTGAACGGAACCTGCTCGTGGTGGTGCTGGCCGCCGGTGAGGGCACGCGCATGGCCTCGCGCCTGCCCAAGGTGCTGCACAAGGTCGCCGGCCGCACCATGCTCCACCATGTGCTGGAGGCGACCCGCGCCGCCGGCGCCACCCGTACGGCCGTGGTGGTGGGCCCCGACCGCGATGACGTGGCCGACGAGGCGCGCCGGGTGACGCCGCAGGCGCAGGTGTTCGTGCAGCGCGAGCGGCTGGGCACTGCCCATGCCGTGCTCGCCGCCCGCGCCGCCATCGCGCAGGGCGCCGACGACATCCTGGTGCTCTATGCCGACACCCCCCTGATCCGCCCGGAGACGCTGGCGCGGCTGCGGGCGCCCCTGGCCGAGGGTGCGGCGGTGGCGGTGCTGGGCTTCCGGCCGGAGGACCCCACGGGCTACGGCCGCCTGCTGACCGAGGGCGACGCCCTCCTCGCCATCCGCGAGGAAAAGGAGGCGAGCGCCGCGGAGAAGGCGGTGGACTTCTGCAATGCCGGGCTCATGGCCCTTTCCGGCGCCAGGGCGCTCGGCCTGCTGGAGCGCATCGGCAACGCCAACGCCAAGGGCGAATATTATCTCACCGACGCGGTGGAGCTGGCCCGCGCCGATGGGCTCGGCGCCGTGGCGGCCGAGGCCGACGCGGAGGAAGTGGCCGGCGTCAACAGCCGCATCCAGCTCGCCGAGGCGGAGGCTATCCTGCAGCGGCGCCTGCGCCGCGCCGCCATGGCGAAGGGCGCGACCCTGGTGGCGCCGGAGACGGTGTTCCTCTCGGCGGATACCGTGCTCGGCCGCGACGTGGTGGTGGAGCCCAACGTGGTGTTCGGCCCCGGCGTCACCGTGGGCGACGATGTCACGATCCACGCCTTCAGCCACCTGGAGGGCGCGGTGGTGGAGGCGGGGGCCAGCATCGGGCCGTTCGCGCGGCTGCGGCCGGGCACGCGGCTCGAAAGCGGGGTGCGCATCGGCAATTTCGTGGAGACCAAGGCGGCACACGTGGAAAAGGGCGCCAAGATCAACCACCTTTCCTATGTGGGAGATGCCCATGTGGGCGCGAACGCCAACCTTGGCGCCGGCACCATCACCTGCAATTACGACGGTTTCGGCAAGTACCGCACGGAGATCGGCGCGGATGCCTTCATCGGCGTCAACTCGGCCCTGGTGGCGCCGGTGACTATCGGCAAGGGCGCCTTCGTGGGCACCGGCGCGGTGGTGACCGAGGACGTGCCGGAGGATGCGCTGGCGCTCGCCCGCAGCCGGCAGGTCGTGAAGGCCGGCTGGGCCCGCGCCTTCCGTGCTCGCAAGGCGGCGGAGAAGGAATAGGCCTGGAGCGCCGCCATACGGTTGCCGGGATAGGAACCGAAAGCTGAAGTGATTCCGCTCCCGCTGCCGTGGCGGGGTAGGAAATGAGAGAGTTTTGCCGCGCACCCTGATTCCCTCCCGGGCGCCCGGGGCGCGCAACGCAACATGGAGCTTCAGTGCATGTGTGGCATCGTCGGCATCCTCGGTAAGGGCCCGGTCGCGGATCACATTCAGGAAGCGCTGCGGCGGCTGGAGTACCGGGGCTATGATTCGGCGGGGATCGCGACCCTGGAGCAGGGCCGCCTGGAGGTCTGCCGCGCCGAGGGCAAGCTGCGCCACCTCGAGCACAAGCTCGACCGGCACCCGCTCGGCGGCCACATCGGCATCGGCCACACCCGCTGGGCCACCCACGGCAAGCCTTCCGAGCGCAACGCCCACCCCCACGCCACCAAGCGGGTGGCGGTGGTGCACAACGGCATCATCGAGAACTTTCGCGAGCTGAAGCAGGACCTCACCGAGCTCGGCGTGTCCTTCCGCAGCGACACCGATACCGAGGTGGTGGCCCAATTGGTGGACCGTGAGCTGCTCGCCGGCCGCGACCCGGTGGCGGCGGTGGCGGCGGTGCTGCCGCGCCTCAGGGGCGCGTTCGCGCTCGCCTTCCTGTTCGACGGCCATGACGACCTGCTGATCGCGGCGCGGCGCGGCTCGCCCCTCGCCATCGGCTACGGCCAGGGGGAGATGTTCCTGGGTTCCGATGCCATCGCCCTTGGCGCCCTCACCGATCGCATCGCCTATCTCGAAGAGGGCGATTGGGCCGTGCTCAGCCGCGAGGGCGTCACCATCCGCAACGAGGACGGCGCGGTGGTGGAGCGGGCGGTGCAGCGGGTGCCGGCCGGCGCGCTGCTGGTGGACAAGGGCAACCACCGCCACTTCATGGCGAAAGAGATCTACGAGCAGCCGGAGGTCATCTCCTACACCTTCGGCCATTATCTCGACCTCGCCGCCGAGCGCATCGCGGTGCCGGAGCTGCCGTTCGATCCCAAGGAGGTGCGCCACATCTCCATCACCGCCTGCGGCACCGCGCTCTATGCCGGCGCGGTGGCGGAATACTGGATCGAGCAGTTCGCGCGCATTCCCGTCTCCACCGACATCGCCTCCGAGTTCCGCTATCGCGAGACGCCGCTGGAGCCGGGCGGGGTCACCATCGTCATCTCCCAGTCGGGCGAGACCGCCGACACGCTCGCCTCCCTGCGCTACGCCAAGGCGTGCGGGCAGAAGGTGGTGGCGGTGGTGAACGTGCCCACCTCCACCATCGCGCGGGAGGCGGACATGGTGCTGCCCACCCTGGCGGGGCCGGAGATCGGCGTCGCCTCCACCAAGGCCTTCACCTGCCAGCTCGCGACCCTGGCCTGCCTCGCGGTGGCCTTCGGCCGCGCCTCCGGCCGGCTGGCGGAGGATGACGAGCGTCGGCTGGTCCGCGCCTTCATGGAGGTGCCGCGCCTGATGACGGAGGCGCTGAAGCTCGCCCCCGACATCGAGGTGCTGGCCCGCACCCTCGCCAAGGCGCGGGACGTGCTCTACCTCGGCCGCGGCACCAACTACCCGCTGGCGCTGGAAGGCGCGCTGAAGCTGAAGGAGATTTCCTACATCCACGCCGAGGGTTATGCCGGCGGCGAGCTGAAGCACGGCCCCATCGCTCTCATCGACGAGAAGATGCCGGTGGTGGTCATCGCCCCCCATGACCGCATCTTCGAGAAGACCGTCTCCAACATGGAGGAGGTGGCCGCGCGCGGCGGCAAGATCATCCTCGTGACCGACCCCAAGGGCGCCGAGGCCACCCATGTGGGAGAGGCGCAGAAGCTCATCCTGCCGGAGATGCCGCCCGCCGTGTGCCCGATGGTCTATGCCATTCCCGCGCAGCTCATCGCCTACCACACCGCCGTCATCATGGGCACGGACGTGGACCAGCCGCGCAACCTCGCCAAGTCGGTGACGGTGGAGTGAGGGGCTGACCGTTTTCTCCATGGTGTGGCGGGCCATTTGTCAGCGTGGCGTGCGGGGTGACATAATGCGCAGCGGCGGTTGAGCTCGCCCTGCAAGGGCGGCAGCCGGTGTGGGGCTCGTCTCCTGTTCCGCGCGTGGTGGAGGGGGTGGAAGGGGGAAGGTCGCAGCGGATGCAGTCGGCAGGGTTCGCGCTGGTGATGAACATGGCGGTCGCCCTGCTGTTCGCGGCGAGCTATGTGGCCATCGCGTTGCTCAATCGCGGCAACCGCGCGCCGATCTGGTTCGCCGCCAGCTATGGCGTGGGCATGTTCACGCCTCTGGCGCAGTTGGGGCTCGCCTATAGCGGTTGGACCCGCCCATTCGCATTCCTGGTGTTCGCCAGCTTCGCCTCTGGCCTGCTGCTGATGGTACCTGCACTGGCAGTGTTCTATCGCCGCCGCCCGCCATGGGCCGTGGTGGGGACGATAGCGGCCTATGCGCTGGCGGTGGTGCTGATCCTGCCGCTGCTGCGCCGCAACAGCCTGGCCTATGAGCTGCTCTATCAATCCCCCTTCTTCCTGGCGATGGGCGGCTGCGTGTGGGTGATCCTCAGGTGCAGCCCGCGGCGCACCGGCGATGTCGTTCTCGCCGGCATGTTTGCGTTGCTGGCGCTGCACTTTCCGGCCAAGGCGGTGGTGGCGACCTATGTGGGAACAGGCGATGGAGCGGCGGGCTACATCAATTCCACCTATGCGCTGATCTCCCAGGTCAGTTCCGGCATCATGCTGGTGGCCACCGGGCTGGTGCTGCTCATCAAGGCCCTGCAGACGGTGATCGTGGAAAAGCAGGCCGACGCGGAGACCGATCCCCTCTCCGGCGTGGCCAACCGGCGCGGCTTCGTGCTGCGGGCGGAGCGCATATTGGCCGAGGCGGCGCCGCAGCGGCGCCCCTTGTCGGTGCTGCTTTTGGATCTGGATCGCTTCAAGGCTGTCAACGACACCCATGGCCATGCGGTGGGTGACGCCGTGATCCGGGCATTCGCGCAGATGGTGGGGCGCACGGTGCCCCAGTCGGCGCTTGCCGCGCGCATGGGGGGCGAGGAATTCGCAGTGCTGCTGGATCACACCGCCCTCAAGGCCGCCCGCCTGCATGCGGAAACGCTGCGCCTTGCGGCGGCGACATGCAGCGATGGCGGCTTGCCGCCGGTCACGGTGAGCATTGGCGTGGCGGAGCTCGGCTGGCCCTATGATCTTGAAGGAGCGATCGCCCGCGCGGATGCCGCGCTTTACGCGGCCAAGGACCAAGGACGCGACAAGGTCGTCTGCGCCGCCCCGCGGCTGTCCGGCGCTGCCTGAGGCGGTGGCGCTCAGTTGGGCCTTGTGACGATGAATGCCGTGAGCAGGGCGAACAGGCCCCCCAGAAAGATGAGCACCGGATCGGGCGCGCCGAAATACCAGGCGCCGCCGAAGGAGCCGACGAAGCTGGTGAGGGCGAACCCCTTTGCCACCAGCGGAATGGCTCCCGTTTCCTGCCAGCGGCGCACGCTGGGGCCAAGATAGCGGTGGTTGAGAAGCCAGGCCTCGATGCGCGGTGAGGAACGGGTGAAGCACCAGGCGGCGAGGATGAGGAACACCGTGCCCGGCATCATGGGCACGACCATGCCGATACACCCGATCGCAAGGAACACCACGCCGGCGCCGAACAGCGCCCGCCGGTAGAGCTCGGCTCGCAGGGCGCGCGCATCCATGCGCCGGTGCGCGGCGCGCGCCGCCCGCGCGCGGGCCTCCTTTGTCGCGCTGCCGAGGAAGCTCTGGTCCGGACCCCGGCGCGCACCGTGGTCGGGGCCGTAGTCCGAGCCTTGGCCAGGGCTCTCGGCCGAGGAAGCGGAAGGCGGACGGGAGGGCGCGATCATGGTGCGACCATGCCGCCTCCGCCTCCGGACAGCAAGGGGGAAGGGCCGGCGCGGCGGCATCGCTCCCGTACGCGGTGCGCGCCAGCCTCACCCAGCCGAAAGCAGGCGCACCGCGGCATCGCGCTCATGCAGGTACAGCAGGGTGTGCAGCGCCTCGGCGCCCGGCCCCGCGAGGTCGGGATCGGCGCGGATGACGGCGGCCGCGGCGGTACGGGCCGCCTCCATCTCCGCCCCGTGGAACTCCATGCGGGCGATGCGGAACCCGGGCATGCCACTCTGCCGCGTGCCGAGCACGTCGCCCTCGCCGCGCAGGCGCAGGTCCTCCTCCGCCAGGCGAAAGCCGTCCTGGCTCTCGCGCAGCACGGAAAGGCGCGCCTTGGCGGTTTCGCTCAGGGGGCCGCGATAGAGCAGCAGGCAGGTGGAGGCCTTCTCCCCGCGCCCCACCCGGCCGCGAAGCTGGTGGAGCTGGGCAAGGCCGAAGCGCTCGGCGTGCTCGATCACCATCAAGGTGGCGTTGGGCACGTTCACCCCCACCTCGATGACGGTGGTGGAGACCAGCAGCCGCGTCTCGCCGGCCGCGAAGCGCGCCATGGCGGCATCCTTGGCCGCGCCGGACATGCGCCCGTGCACCACGTCCACCCGGCCGCCGAAATGCGCCTTCAAATCCTCGAACCGCTCGGTGACCGAGGTGAGGTCGCTCGCCTCGCTCTCCTCCACCAGGGGGCAGATCCAATAGGCCTGGGCGCCCTGGGCGAGGGCGCGGCCCACCCCAGCCACCACCTCGCCGAGCCGCTCCATGGGCAGGGCGCGGGTATCCACCTCCTGCCGGCCCGGAGGCTTCTCCCGCAGCTCGCAGGAGTCCATGTCGCCGAACAGGGTCAGCACCAGGGTGCGGGGAATGGGGGTGGCGGTCATCACCAGCATGTCCACGCCGTGTCCCTTGCGGGCCAGCGCCAGGCGCTGCTCCACCCCGAACCGGTGCTGCTCGTCCACCACGGCGAGGGCGAGGTCTTGGAACACCACGTCGTCCTGGATCAGGGCGTGGGTGCCAATGAGGAGCTGCGTGCGCCCTTCCGCGAGATCGGCGAGCAGGGCGGCGCGGGCCTTGCCCTTCTCCCGCCCCGTCAGCACCGCCACCCGGATGCCCGCCGCCTCGGCCAGGGGCGTGATGGTTTCGAGGTGCTGGCGGGCGAGGATCTCGGTGGGCGCCATGAGCGCCGCCTGCCGCCCGGCCTCCATGGCGGTGGCGGCGGCGAGCAGGGCCACCACCGTCTTGCCCGAGCCCACGTCGCCCTGCAGCAGCCGCAGCATGCGCGTCTCGGCCGCGAGATCGGCCCGGATGGCGGAAAGCGCCTGCTGCTGCGCGCCGGTGAGAGCGAAGGGCAGGGCCGCCAGGATGCGCCCTGAGAGGCTGCCGTCCCCCACCGTCGCGCGCCCGCCGGCCTTCTCTTCCCGTGCGCGGACCAAAGCGAGGGTGAGCTGGTGGGCGAACAGCTCGTCGAAGGCGAGCCGCCGCCAGGGGGCGCCGGTGGGCACCGCCTCTTCCGGCGTCGCCGGGCGGTGGAGCCGCAGCAGCGCCTCGCGGAAGGTGGGCCAGCGCCCCGCGGGGCCGGCGCCCTCGGGAATCCACTCGGCGAGTTCCGGCACCCGGCCGAGGGCGGCCTCCATGGCGCGGCGCAGGTAGCCGGCCGCGAGGCCCTCCACCAGCGGATACACCTGCTCCACCGGCGGCAGGCGGGCGAGGCCCGCCGCATCCAGCACCCGCTCCGGGTGGGTCATCTGCCGCATGCCGTCATAGAGCGAGATGCGGCCGCACAGCCAGCGGGTCGCACCCACGGGCAGCATGTGCTCCAGCCGGGCGCGATCCATCTTGAAGTGGGCCACGACCAGGCTGCCGCTCGCATCGGAAACATAGGTGCGGTGCGGGCCCCGGCTGCCTTCAAGCGGGTGCTGGTGGCCGTCCACGCGCACTTCGAGGGTCACATCCGTCTCTGGGAGAGCCTCGGCGATGGTGGGCCGCGCCCGCCGGTCCACGAAATGGGAGGGCATGTGCAGCAGAAGGTCCAGCACCCGCGGCGTTTCCCGCCCCAGAAGGCGCGCGAACGGGCGCAACAGCTTCGGTCCAATGCCGGGAAGGCTGTCGAGCGGAGAAAAAAGCGGATCGAGCGAAGCCGGGCGCATGGGGCAGGGGAGGGGTGGCTGGTTTCTTAAAGTAGCATGCGAACTTAAAGTTAAAGTTCAACTTGAGATATGACCAAAATTCTTGTTCCTTCAATGGGTCATCGGGGGAGGTTGAGGCGAATGATTAGCGGGGCCGACAGCGAGGGCGAGAAGGCCGAGCGGATGGCTTTCATCCTGGCTCTGCGCCAGCACGGCATCCGCGACGTGGCGGTGCTGCGCGCCATGGAGCTGGTGCCGCGCCCGCTGTTCGTGGACCCGCACCTGCGCGCCCATGCCTATGACGATGTCTCGCTGCCCATTCCCTGCGGGCAGACCATGTCCCAGCCGAGTCTCGTCGCCGCCATGACCGAGGCTCTGGCAGTCACTGCCGAGCATGCGGTGCTGGAGGTGGGGACCGGCTCGGGCTACCAGGCGGCGGTGCTTTCCCACCTGGCGGCGCGGGTGGTGACGGTAGATCGTTACCGGACACTCATTTCAGAAGCGGTGGCGCGCTATGAGGTGCTGGGGTTGCGAAACCTGGCCGCCTATGTGGGTGACGGCATCCAGGGCATGGCGTCGCGCGCCCCGTTCGACCGCATCATGGTGACGGCCTGCGCGCGCGAAATCCCGCCCGCGCTGCTCGACCAGCTCAAGTTCGGCGGCGTCCTCATCATGCCCATCGGCAAAGGCGACGAGGTGCAGATGCTGGTGCGCGTGGTGAAGGAGCACGCGGGCAACCAGGTGCGGGAGCTGATGCCGGTGCGCTTCCTGCCGCTCATTCCGGGCACTGCGGCCACACTCTGAGAAGAATCGTGCGCGCGTGGCCGGAAAGCCGGCGGCGGCCGATTGCGGAGGCGCCCGCGCTCACCTATCCACAACAGGACATTGGATGTGGGGTGAGACGTTGCGAATCCTGGCTGCGCTTCGGTGGCGCGATGTCGTGTCGTTTCTGGCGGTCGCTTTTCTGGTCGCGGCCTGTGGCGGGCGGCCCACGGGGGCGCTGATTCCAGTGCCCGACGAGGTGCCCGGCACCTCGCACGTCAACATGGCGGTGGCTACCGTGCGCGCGCGCACCGATGGGCCGGATATCTACACCGGCGAGCGCGGGGCCAGGCCGACCTTCATGGAGATTGACGTCTCCATTCCGCCCGACAGCGCCCGCGCGCCGGGAGACGTGCAATGGCCGAAGACCGTGCCCGGCAATCCGGCCACCGATTTCGTCACCACCCGTGTCGAGGACCTGACGCAGGACCAGGCCATCAAGTGGTTCAATGTCCGCATCAAGCGCGCGCCCGGCCGGCAGGCGCTGGTGTTTGTGCATGGCTACAACCAGCGCTTCGACGACGCGGTGTTCCGGTTCGCCCAGATCATCCACGATTCGGGAGCCGACGTGGCGCCCGTGCTGTTCACGTGGCCTTCGCGTGGCAGCCTGCTTGCCTATGGCTACGATCGCGAAAGCACCTCCTATTCGCGCGACGCGCTGGAACGGCTGCTGACTTTCATGGCCAAGGACCCCAACGTGGGCGAAATCTCCATTCTCGCCCACTCCATGGGCAATGTGGTGGCGCTGGAGGCCCTCAGGCAGATGGCCATCCGCAATGGCCGCATCCTGCCGAAGATCAAGAATGTGATGCTGGCTTCGCCTGACGTGGATTCGGACGTGTTCCGCGTCATCTTCGGCGAGCTCGGGGAGCCGCGGCCCAACTTCACGCTCTTCGTCTCACAGGACGACAAGGCGCTGGCGGTGTCGAAGCGGGTATGGGGCGACGTGCCGCGCATCGGCCAGGTGGATCCCACCCAGGAGCCCTACCGCACCGAGTTCGAGAAGAACCACATCACCGTGCTCGACCTCACCAAGCTGAAGACCGACGATCCCCTCAATCACGGCAAGTTCGCCGCGAGCCCCGAGGTGGTGCAGTCCATCGGTGCCCGCCTCGCGCAGGGCCAGACCATGACCGATTCCCGTGTCGGCGTGGGCGAGCGAATCGTGCAGTTCTCCGCCGATGCCGCCTCCACGGTGGGTACCGCGGCGGGCCTCGTCATCGCCGCTCCGGTGGCGGTGGTGGACCCCAACACGCGCGACAACTACGCGACTCAGATGCATCAGCTCAGCTCGAGCATCTCGGACACGGCTTCCTCTGGCGCCGAGGCCGTTTCAGTGCCGGGCACGAAATAGGCGCGCCGGGCGCCCCGCACCGCGGGTTTCGGGCGATCCCGAAGCCGGTGGAGGCGGCGCCCGTGCACGCTGCCGGGTCGTATTCGCCGCTGAAATTCAGGACGCGTTTGCAAACCACCGGGCGGTGGTTATAGTCCGCCCGCTTCGCCGCCACCGGCGTTGCATGGGCTCCGCCCGGCGGGCATCGCTCCCGGGTAGGTCCCGACCTTCCGATTCCCAGACGAACGAGGACGCAAATGTTCATCACGCCTGCTTTCGCCCAGGGCGCTCCGGCTGCCGGCGGCGGAGCCGACATGCTCATTCAGCTCGCCCCGTTCCTGCTGATCTTCGTGGTGATGTATTTCCTGATCCTGCGCCCCCAGCAGAAGCGGGCCAAGGCGCACCAGGAGATGGTGACCGCGCTCCGCCGCGGCGACGTGGTGGTCACCGCCGGCGGCCTCGTCGGCAAGGTCTCGCGCGTGGTGGACGAGAACGAGATCGAGCTTCAGGTCGCCGACAACGTGCGCGTCCGCCAGATGCGCTCCCAGATCGCCACCGTCCGCTCCAAGGGCGAGCCGGCGAAGGACGAGCCGGCAGCCTCCTGATTTCATAGATCGCGCGACATGCTGCATTTCTCACGACTCAAGACAGCGGCGATCCTCGTCGCGGTCGCCCTCGGCATCCTGTTCGCACTGCCAAACGTGCTGCCGCAGAGCGCGCTCGCGCACCTGCCCACGTGGCTGGCGTCGAGCCGCGTGACGCTCGGCCTCGACCTGCAGGGCGGTTCCCACATCCTTCTGGAAGTGGATGGCGCGGCGCTGCGCAAGGAGCGCGCCGAGCAGATGCGTGACGAAGTGCGGCGCGTGCTGCGCGATCAGAAGATCGGCTACAGCAACCTCGCCGTTCGCGACACCACCATCACCCTGCGCCTGCGCGACCCCGCGGACATGGACAAGGCGCTCGTCGAGCTGCGCAAGCTCGCCGCGCCGGTCAGCAACGCCATGTTCGGCAGCACCAGCAGCGAGATGGATCTCACCGTCTCCTCCGGTGCTGAGGGCGCCATCACGCTGCAGCTTACCCAGGCCGGCCTCGACGCACGCATGCGCTCGGCAGTGGATCAGTCCATCGAGATCATCCGCCGCCGTATCGACCAGCTCGGCACGGTGGAGCCGAACATCCAGCGCCAGGGCCTCACCCGCATCCTGGTGCAGGTGCCCGGCCTGCAGGACCCGCAGCGCCTGAAGGCGCTGCTCGGCCAGACCGCCAAGCTCTCGTTCCGCATGGTGGATCAGTCGGTCTCGCCCGAGCAGGCGCTTGAGGGTCGTGCGCCGCCGGATTCCGAGGTGCTCTACGGCCAGGACGGCCGGCCTTATCTCGTCGAGAAGCAGGTCCGCGTCTCCGGCGAGGATCTGGTGGATGCTCAGCCGGGCTTCGATCCCCAGTCCCGCGAGCCCATCGTCTCCTTCCGCTTCAATTCCAACGGCGCCCGGCGCTTCGCCGCCACCACCCAGGATGCGGTGGGCCGGCCCTTCGCCATCGTGCTCGACAACCAGGTCATCTCCGCCCCGGTGATCCGCGAGCCCATCCTCGGCGGATCGGGCCAGATTTCGGGCTCCTTCACGGTGCAGCAGGCCAACGACCTCGCCATCCTGCTGCGGGCCGGCGCGCTGCCGGCTCCTTTGAAGGTGGTGGAAGAGCGCACGGTGGGCCCGAGCCTCGGCGCCGATTCCATTGAGGCTGGCAAGGTCGCCGCCTATGTGGCCGCAGGGCTCGTGGCCGTCTTCATGATCGCGGTCTACGGACTGTTCGGCGTGTTCGCGCTGATCGCCCTGGCCGTGCACGTCACCTTGATGTTCGCGCTCCAGTCCCTGCTCGGCGCGACGCTGACCCTGCCCGGTATCGCCGGCGTCGTGCTCACCATCGGCATGGCGGTGGACTCCAACGTCGTGATCTTCGAGCGCATCCGCGACGAAGCGCGCGAGGGGCGGGCCGCCATCTCGGCTATCGACAAGGGGTTCGTGAACGCGCTCGGCACCATCCTCGACGCTAACGTCACTTCGCTCGCCACGGCCGCCATCCTGTTCCTCATGGGCGGGTCGGGTCCGGTGCGCGGCTTTGCCGTCACCTACATCCTCGGCCTTCTCACCACCATGTTCACGGCCTACACCCTCACCCGCCTGATGATCGCATGGTGGGTGAAGTGGCAGCGCCCGGCGAAGCTGCCGATTTGAAGGTGCGCCGCCCATGCCATTGATCGATTACATTCCGGCGCACACCCACATCGGGTTCATGAAGCTGCGCCGCTTCAGCTTCCCCTTCTCGGCGGTCATGTCCGTGTTCGCCGTGGTCCTGTTCGTGACCGTGGGGTTCAACCTCGGCATCGACTTCCGCGGCGGCACGCTGATCGAGGCGCAGACCTCGCAGCCCGCGGCGGATGTCGGCGCCTTGCGTGAGCACCTGATCGACATCGAGATCGGCGATGTGCAGATCCAGGAGTTCGGTTCGCCGCGCGACGTGCTGATCCGCCTCGGCCACGTGGGCGAGAATGAGCAGGCCCAGCAGGCCATCGTCAATGACGTCAAGACTGCGCTGGGGCCGGACTACACCATCCGCCGCGTGGAGACGGTGGGCCCGAGCGTTTCGGGCGAGCTGGTGCGCCAGTCCATTCTCGCCATGGTGCTGGGCGCGGCGGCGGTGCTCGCCTATCTCTGGTTCCGCTTCGAGTGGCAGTTCGCGGTGGGTGCCATCGTGACGACGATGCATGACATCTTCGTCACGCTGATGATCTATTCGCTGCTGGGGATCGATTTCGATCTCACCTCCATTGCCGCCATCCTCACCATCATGGGCTATTCGCTCAACGATACGGTGGTGGTGTATGACCGCATCCGCGAGATGCTGCGGCGCTACAAGAAGATGCCGCTGCCGGAACTGCTGGACACGGCGGTGAACGCGACTTTCTCGCGTACCATCATCGTTTCCACCACCACCTTCTTCGCGACTCTCGCCCTCTATTTCTTCGGTGGCGAGGTATTGCGCGGCTTCTCGTTGGCGATGACCGTGGGCGTGGTGATCGGCACCTATTCCACCATCTGCGTCGCCGCGCCCATCCTCATCCACCTGGGCCTGCGGGCGAGCACGGTGGAGCCGAAGGAGGAGGCAAAGCCGATCTCCGCGCCACTGGAGGCGTCTCCCGAGGATGTGCTGGACGTGGAAGAGGCGGCCGAATTCATCGAGGCCGAGGAAGCCGCCGAAGGCAAGTCCGCTCCGGTGCCGGCGAAGGCTCCCGGTCAAGCCTCCGGCAAGCCGGGCGGCAGGGGGGGCAAAGGCGGCGGTTCCAAGGGCGGCAGGCGGCGCGGCTGAGGCGTGTCGCCGCCACACCGGGCGATGGCGGCCCCTCTGTAGGACATGTGACGGGTCAATCGGGAGCTGAGCCATGAGCGTGCGGCCGGATGAACCCTTCCTCCCGCGGCAGGTGCCCATCGACGGATACGGGGCGAACTTCTTTCATTTCGCCGGCATGTCGCATTCCGGTTCCCTGTTGGCGTTGCCTGCCGGGCTTCGACCTTGGGCACCGAAGGCCTGGGGAGAGCTGGACGCGGCGGCATTCGCGCCCATCGTCGCGGAGGCGGGCGCCTTCGAGCTGCTGTTCATCGGTACCGGTCGCGACCCCGCTCATTTGAAGGAGCCGCTGAAGCAGCTCCTGCGCGATGCGGGTCTGCGCTTCGAGCTGATGCCGACAGGCGCGGCGGCGTCCACCTACAATGTCCTTCTGGAGGAAGGGCGGCCGGTGGGTGCGGCCCTGATCGCGCTCTAACGACCTGTGTATTCTCCACTATCGGATTGTCGCGTGTTCTTTGGACGACCCCTGAAAGGCTGCTGCGGGCGTGACGCGCTTTCGCGCAGCTGCACGGGCATCGCGACAGAGGTGTGGCTCCGGCGTTGAGCGATTCCATTCGCCCTTGGCGGCAGGCGGCCTCTCGGCGTATCCAACGGCGATGTCTGCCGAAGCCTCGTCCACGGGCCGCCTTGATGCGGCCTATGTCCACTGCGCGGATCTGGTGCGTGCCCAGGATCGCGACCGGTTCCTGGCCGCTCTGTTCGCGCCGGAGCCGGTGCGCCGGCACCTTCTCGCGCTCTATGCCTTCAATCTCGACGTGGCGCGGGTGCGCGAGATGGTGCGCGAGCCCCTGCCGGGCGAGGTGCGTCTCGCCTGGTGGCGCGAGACCATCGCGGGCGAGGGGCGCGGCGCGGTAGAGGCCCACCCCGTGGCCCATGCGCTGCTCGACACCGTCTCCCGCTTCGGCCTGCCGATGGCAAGCCTCATCAATCTCATCGATGCGCGCATCTTCGATCTCTACGATGATCCGATGCCGAGCCTCGGCGACCTGGAGGGCTATGCCGGCGAGACGGCGGGGGCGCTGCTCCAGCTCTCGGCGATGATGCTCGCGCCCGGTGCGGCCAGCGCGGCGGCGGAGGCTTCGGGGCACGGGGGCGTCGCCATCGCGCTCACGGGGCTGATGCGGGCCTTTCCCATCCATGCGGGCCGGGGGCAGTGCTTTCTGCCCCTCGATCTCCTCGCGCGCCACGGGCTCGACCGGGAGGCTGTGGTGGGGGCACGGGATTTGCCGCGGCTGCGCGACGTGCTCGCGGACGTGCGTGCGGAGGCAGGGCGGCACTTGTCCCTTGCCGGCGACGCCCTCGCAGCGCTGTCGCCCGTCACGCGCAAGGCGCTCGCCGCGCCCTACCTTCAGCTTGCGCTGGTGCCGGCCGACCTGAAGGCGCTGGGGCGTGTGCGGGATCCCTCCCGCGAGATCGCCGGGCTTGCCCCTCTGTGGCGAACCTTCGCAATGTGGCGGGCGGCGCGGCGCGCAGGCGCGGGCAGAAGCTGGGTGAAGGGCACATGACAGCCGCGGCCCCCACGGCGTGCCGACGAGCCCCTGGGTCGTCCTGGGGAAGGTGATGGGTGCCGTCCGCGGGCGGGGTTACCCCTCGCTTTCAGGCAGCCGGGCGGGTGATGCGGTCGGTGAGGTTGAGGCGCGCACGGGCGATTTCCGCCACCTGGGCGCCTATCGCCGGGGAGCCGGCGAGGGTCTCCAGCATTTCGATCTGGTTGCGCGCGATGAGCAGCAGCAGGTCGTCACGCACCATTCCGTCCGCCGCCCGCGGCAAGGCCGGCACGATCTGGAGATGGTCGAGGTGGGGCCGGTCGGGCAACGCACGGGCGAGGTGGGCGCGCAGCTCTTCCACGGTCACCGGCGCGCGGGGCTCCACGAAGGCATAGAGGCCCACCTTGCCGCCCAGGGTCTGGAAGTCCGCCATGTGCGCGTCGGCGACAGCGGGATGCTCCCTGAGGGCAGCAATGATGCGGGGCCCCACCTGCGTCACGCGCGGTCCGCGTCCTTCGGTATCCGAATAGGAGAGGAGTCGCCGCGTCACGAAGCGGTACACCTTCTTGCCGGTGGCCATCCACACGCGCGTGAGCACGCTTTTCTTGGCCAGCATGACCTTCTCGCGCGTGGTCAGTTCGTCGGGGCAATAGGTGCGCTTGTGCTTCAGCAGGTGGCGCAGATCTTCGTAGGCGAGCACGCGACCGAGCTTCCAGCGCCGGCTGACGGGCAGGGCGAGCTGGAAGTCCATGAGCCAGGCTTCGCCGTCCGCGCCCCGCAGCCAGTTCTGCTGCTTGGCGAGATCATTGTGGACATAGCCGGCGGCATTCAGGGTGCGCAGCGCCTTGCGCGCGGAATGAAAGAAGTGGCTGTCGCCCACGGGGCGGGCGATCTGCAGCGGCACGCCCTCGATCCACCCGCGCACGAGGAAACGGTGGCCCACCGCCAGCAGCGGCGTGGTGACGCCGGTGCGCGTCACCTGCTCCAGTGCCTTCACCTCGTGGTGCGCAAGCTGGCGCGCCAGCAGCGCGAGCCAGGGCGAAACCTCGTTCCAGCGCCGGCGCACCGCGGGCCAAGCGCGGCCGGTCGAGTCGGTCCAGGTGCCGCGCTCCACCACGGAGAACACGTCGCGCTTCAGCACCGTGTCCACCACGAAGCGGGAGGGGTCGGCATGGTATTCCACGGGTGGAACGGGACGAATGGTGCGCGCCATGTCCGCCTCTTAAGCCGCCACGGCGGTGGAGTCGAGCCACGCCGCCACATCTGCGAGGGCGCGGGCCGCGAGCGCCTTCTTCTTGGCGAGCGCCTTTTCGGCACCGCGCAGCCGCTTGCCGCCTTCGCCCTTCGGGGCCTCCGCCAGGGGCGGGAACAGTCCGAAATTGACATTCATGGGCTGGAACGAGCGTGGTCCCTCGCTCTCCGCCTCCAGGTGTCCGCCGGTGATGTGGCCGAGCAGCGCGCCCAGCGCAGTCGTGGGGGGAGGGGGCACCACGCTCTCGCCGCGCCGCTCGGCTGCGGCGAAGCGCCCGGCCAGCAGCCCCACGGCGGCGCTTTCCACATAGCCCTCGCACCCGGTGATCTGCCCGGCGAAGCGCAGGCGCGGCTCCGCCTTCAGGCACAGGGTCTTGTCCAGGAGCCGCGGCGAATTGAGATAGGTGTTGCGATGCAGGCCGCCGAGCCGCGCGAACTCCGCCCGCTCCAGGCCGGGAATGGTGCGGAAAACGCGCGCCTGCTCGCCATGCTTCAGCTTCGTCTGGAAGCCCACCATATTATAAAGTGTGCCCAGCCTGTTGTCCTGGCGCAGCTGCACCACCGCATAGGGCTTCACGCCGGGGGTGTGCGGATTGGTGAGGCCCACCGGCTTCATGGGGCCGAAGCGCAGGGTCTCGCGGCCGCGCTCCGCCATCACCTCGATGGGCAGGCAGCCGTCGAAATAGGGGGTCTTGAGCTCGAAATCGCGCAGGGGCGCCTTCTCGCCGGCCAGCAGCGCATCCACGAAGGCGTTGTACGCCTCCTCGTCAAGCGGGCAGTTGATGTAGTCTGCGCCGGTGCCGCCCGGGCCGACCTTGTCATAGCGCGACTGGAACCACGCCTTTCCCATGTCGATGCTGTCGAAATGGACGATGGGGGCGATGGCGTCGAAGAAGGCGAGCGCATCCTCGCCCGTGCGCTCCAGCACGGCGGCCGCCAGATCCGGGGAAGTGAGGGGGCCGGTGGCAATGATGACCTTGTCCCACTCGGCCGGCGGCAGAGCGGAAATTTCCTCGCGCCGGATCTCGATGAGGGGATGCTCGGCGAGGGCGCGGGTGACGGCCTGGGAGAAGCCCTCCCGGTCCACCGCCAGCGCGCCGCCGGCGGGCACCTGGTGGGCGTCGGCCGCGGAAAGGATGAGCGAGCCGGCGCGGCGCAGCTCGGCATGGAGCACGCCCACGGCATTGCCCTGCGCATCGTCAGAGCGGAAGGAATTGGAGCAGACGAGCTCCGCGCAGCCGTCGGTCTGGTGCGCCTCGGTGGACCGCAGGGGGCGCATTTCATGCAGCACCACCGGCACGCCCCGCTGGGCGAGCTGCCAGGCGGCCTCCGAACCGGCGAGCCCGGCGCCGATCACATGAACGGCTTCCATGCGCCCTTCTCCTCTTGCTTGGCCGGAAACGCGCGCCGCACCGTCGCAGGGAAGGCTGCTGGCGGGCGCGCAGAACGGCGTGTGTGCCACAGGCGGGAAGCCGGCTTCAAGCCCACAGACACCACGGGCTGTAGAGACGGGGGAATATGGGCGCTCAGGCGGCTGCACAAACGAAAATGGCCCCGGTGCGGGGCCATCTGCGTGACAGAACGAAGAGTTGTGCCGGATCAGGCGGCGCGGAGCGAAGCCTCGCGCGCGAGGGCGCGGATCTCGCTGCGGGCGACATTGATGTCGGCAAGGCTGCGATCGTCGAGCTCGGACAGCTCGGTCACAGTGCGGTTGTAGACCTGCCAACGACGGATCTGGCGCGCAAGAAGGCCCCAGAGGAACATGATCGATCTCCTTGGATACTTTTCCAGGGCTGGCGCTGCAGGGCGCGCCCCGGTGGTTGCCGTGAACATAGACGCGGTCTGCTCTTCGTAAAATGGCGGACGCTGCATTGCAGCAATGCGTAAGCCACATGCAGAAGCCGTCATCCGGCCTTTTTCATGAATGCAGCAAACACAAGCTGTTGCGGCAGGGTACGCCTGCGGGTTGAGCGACCTGCTTAAATTTCAATCAATTCGCTGCTGCCGCCTGCCGTTTTCGCGTTCGACCTATTTCTAGGGGAGAAGCGTAGTCGGCATGAACACGCACCCGCCCATCGGTGCGGGCAAGACGCGGCTCCGCCGCGAACCAGCGGTATCCACCTGACGGCATAATCGAGCGAAGCGGCGGTCGCGTACCCGGGGAAAATGTGCGCGCACGGCCATGCCAAACACTCATGCGTCTATCTCATGGGCCCTCGGCAACCCGCCGGCGTTTGAATGAAATCCACCCGACGCTGGTCGCGGAGATGCGCTGAAAGTATCCCTTGGAGCGCGTTCCGTAAGGTGTGCACAGCAAAAGACGCTCACGGGGGCATGTTGCCGGACCTTCCCTGCGATGGTGGCCAAGAGGCCGCGCACCCACAGGCTTGACCGGAGCTGCCCCTTTTCGCGCGTCCTGTCCCGGTGGGGCTGGCGCGTTACGAGGTCCGGCGGACGCGCCGCCGGGAGGGGCGGGCATTCGCCTGTTCCGCATCCTCCGAAGCCGTGGCCTCCGCTGGCTTGGCACCAGCCTCTGCGCCAGCGTCGCGCGGCGCACTTGCCGCTTTTGCACCGACGCCCGCGGCTGCCGCGACCAGCTTCGCCGCATCGGGATTGGGGCGGCGCTCCAGCACCTCCGCCAGAAAGCGCCCGGTGTGCGAGCGCGGATTGGCCGCTACGGCCTCGGGCGTGCCGGCCGCGACGATCTCGCCGCCGCCGTCCCCGCCCTCAGGGCCGAGGTCGATCACCCAGTCGGCGGTCTTGATGACCTCCAGATTGTGCTCGATCACCACCACGGTATTGCCTTGCTCCACCAACTCGTGCAGCACCTCCAGCAGCTTTTTTACGTCATGGAAGTGCAGGCCCGTGGTGGGCTCATCCAGGATGTAGAGCGTGCGCCCGGTGGCGCGGCGGGACAGCTCCTTGGACAGCTTCACCCGCTGCGCCTCGCCGCCGGAAAGGGTAGTGGCCTGCTGGCCGACCTTCACATAGTCGAGGCCCACGCGCTCCAGCGTTTCCAGCTTCTCGCGCACGGAGGGCACCGCCTTGAAGAATTGCGCGCCCTCCTCCACCGTCATGTCGAGCACATCGGCGATGGACTTGTTCTTGAAGCTGACTTCCAGCGTCTCGCGATTGTAGCGCTTGCCCTTGCAGACATCGCAGGTGACATACACGTCCGGCAGGAAGTGCATCTCGATCTTGATGACGCCGTCGCCCTGGCACGCCTCGCAGCGCCCGCCCTTCACATTGAAGGAGAAGCGCCCGGCCCCGTAGCCGCGGGCCTTGGCTTCCGGCAGGCCGGCGAACCACTCGCGGATGGGCGTGAACGCCCCGGTATAGGTGGCGGGATTGGAACGCGGGGTGCGGCCAATGGGCGACTGGTCGATGTCAATGACCTTGTCGAGGTGCTCCAGCCCCTCCAGACGGTCGAACGGCGCCGGTGCCTCGCTGGCATTGTTGAGGCGGCGGGCGACCGCCTTGTAGAGCGTCTCCAGCAGCAGCGTGGACTTGCCGCCGCCGGAAACACCGGTGATGGCAGTGAACAGGCCGAGCGGGATTTCGGCGGTGACATTCTTCAGATTGTTGCCGCGCGCCCCGACGAGGCGAAGCATCCGCTTGGGGTCGGGTGCCCGCCGTGCCGGTACGCCGACGTTGAGCGCGCCGGAGAGATAGCGTCCGGTGAGCGAGGCGGGATCGGCGAGAATCTCTGCCGGCGTGCCCTGGGAGACGATTCGCCCGCCATGGATGCCGGCGCCGGGTCCGACATCCACCACATAGTCGGCTGCGAGGATGGCGTCCTCGTCATGCTCCACCACGATCACGGTGTTGCCGAGGTCCCGCAGGTGCTTGAGCGTCTCCAGCAGGCGCGCGTTATCACGCTGGTGGAGGCCGATGGAGGGCTCGTCCAGCACATAGAGCACGCCGGTGAGGCCGGAGCCGATCTGCGAGGCGAGCCGGATACGCTGGCTCTCTCCGCCCGAGAGCGTGCCGGAGGCGCGCGCCAGGGTGAGATACTCGAGGCCCACGTCCAAAAGGAACCGCAGCCGCTCGCGGATCTCCTTCAGGATGCGCCCGGCGATCTCGTTCTGCTTGTCGGTCAGCTCGCCCGGCAGCGTCTCGAACCAGCGCGCGGCGGCCTTCACGGAAAGCTCGCCCACCTGCCCAATGTGCCTGCCCGCGACCTTAACAGCCAGCGCCTCCGGCTTCAGCCGGTAGCCGCCACAGGCCGAGCACGGCACTGTGGAGAAGTATTTGGAGATCTCCTCGCGCGCCCAGTCGCTGTCGGTCTCCTTCCAGCGGCGCTCAAGGTTGCGCACCACGCCTTCGAAGGCCTTCTCGGTGTCGTAGGCGCGCATGCCGTCGTTGTAGGAGAAGGTGACCTTTTCACCTTCGGAGCCGTAGAGCAGCACGTCTTGTGCCTTCTGCGGCAGGTCGCACCACGGCACGTTGAGCTTGAAGTGGTAGTGCTGGGCGAGGGCGTCCAGCGTCTGCCCGTAGTAGGGCGAGGTGGATTTCGCCCAGGGCGCGATCGCCCCCTGCTTCAAGGAGCGCATCCTGTCGGGCACCACGAGGTCGGCGTCGATGGTCTGCTCCACGCCGAGGCCGTCGCAGGCCGGGCAGGCTCCGAACGGATTGTTGAAGGAGAACAGGCGCGGCTCGATCTCCGGAATGGTGAAGCCGGAGACGGGGCACGCGAACTTCTCCGAGAACAGGATGCGCCGCGGCGCGCCGGTTTCGTCCTTCTCGTCCGCGAACTCGGCAACGGCAATGCCCTCGGCGAGAGAAAGCGCGGTCTCGAAGCTGTCGGCGAGGCGCTGCGCGAGATCTGCGCGTACGACGATGCGATCCACCACCACGTCGATGTCATGCTTGAATTTCTTGTCGAGGGCGGGTGCGTCCGCGATCTCGTGGAAGGTGCCGTCGATCTTGACCCGCTGGAAGCCCTTCTTCATCCATTCGGCGAGCTCCTTGCGGTACTCGCCTTTGCGCCCGCGCACCACGGGTGCCAGCAGGAAAAGCCGCGTGCCCTCGGGCAGCGCGAGGGTGCGGTCCACCATCTGCGACACGGTCTGGCTCTCGATGGGCAGGCCCGTGGCTGGCGAATAGGGCACGCCCGTGCGCGCCCACAGAAGGCGCATGTAATCGTAGATCTCGGTCACCGTTCCCACGGTGGAGCGCGGATTCTTCGAGGTGGTCTTCTGTTCGATGGAGATGGCGGGCGAGAGGCCGTCGATCTGGTCCACGTCCGGCTTCTGCATCATCTCCAGAAACTGGCGGGCGTATGCGGAAAGGCTTTCCACATAGCGGCGCTGGCCCTCGGCATAGATGGTATCGAAGGCGAGCGAACTCTTGCCCGAGCCGGACAGGCCGGTGAAGACCACCAGCGCATCGCGCGGGACGTCCAGGTCCACGTTCTTCAGATTGTGCTCGCGCGCGCCACGGACGGAGAGCGTGCGGGCGTCCCGCCGCCCCGCTGTCCGGTCGGTGGTGTCGGCAGCAGGCGTTGCGGAGGGGGCCGTGCCCCTGAGGGAAGAAGCGCGATCCGACATGAAATCCAACCACGCGCGGCAGGGGGGCCGGCGCGAAATGTTTAGGGCAGGGAGGCGCCCGCCACTGGCGAGACGCAGGTGAGGGCCACGTGGCAAACGGCACAGATCGCAGCGTCTCCGGGCGGGCGCGTGCCGCTTGCCCATGCCGCGCGGATCCGTTTCGCCTCGGGAGTTTCGCTCATGGCCATGGCTCAAACTTAGTGAAGTATGTGCGTTGCGGAAGGGAACATATAGAGAACTCTGCTGCCGCGCGAGTCAAAATTTCGGACACTGGGTGAAAAATGCCGCTTGTCTCACGGGTGTGTAGCGTCTAGAACGTAACAAGAACATCCGCTGGCGCTGTGGTCTCTGGCAGGCGTGGCCCCCATTTCGCGGCTTTAAGCTGCGTCGAGTCTTTGTGGTGGACAACACGGGTTGGGCCTCGCATGTCCCGGCGTGCCGGCTAGGGTGCGCGGCAAGACAGGCGTGCGATGGCGCGCAGGCACAACAGGAGGCAAGGCGATGGCCGGCAGTGTCAACAAGGTGATCCTGATCGGCAATCTGGGGCGCGATCCTGAAGTCCGCACGTTCCAGAGCGGCGGCCGGGTCTGCAACCTGCGCATCGCCACTTCGGAAAGCTGGCGCGACAAGGCTTCCGGCGAGCGCAAGGACCGCACCGAGTGGCACACGGTCGCGATCTACAACGAGAACCTCGTCAATGTGGCGGAGCGTTTCCTGAAGAAAGGCTCGAAGGTCTATCTCGAAGGCCAGCTCGAAACCCGCAAGTACGAGAAGGATGGCCGGGAGGTCTACGTGACCGAGGTGGTGTTGCGGCCCTTCCGTGGCGAGCTGACGCTGCTGGATGGCCGCGTCGGCGGCGAGGGCGGTGAGGAGTTTGGCGGCGGCGGTTCCGATTTCGGTTCCCAGGGCCCCATGGGTGGCGGCGGGGGCGGGTATGGTGGTGGCTACGGCGGAGGTGGCTCTCGCCGCTCCGGCGGTGGCGGCTCCGGCTCCGGTGGCGGCTCGGGTGGTGGGCGGCCCTCCAACGATCTCGACGACGAGATACCGTTCTGAGGTTCCTCCTTGGTCGCTCGGGCGTTCCGGCGCCGGGCGGCCATTTCGACACAAAAGGGCCGGAATGTTCTCCCGTGCTGGCTGCGGTTGCTGCAACTAGCTGAATTTAAAGGGTAAAAAATCACTCTCGGGATGGTGTTTCGCTGGCGTCGGGCGCGTGAATCGGCTAAAAGTCTGTAGCGAAAATCACCACGAGAGTATCGACTTTTGGCTGAGCCCGAGACGCCGAAGCCCGGCAGCGAGCTGCCTTCGGACATCACGCCGGTTTCCATCACCGAGGAGCTGTCGCGCTCCTATCTCGACTATGCCATGAGCGTCATCGTCGCGCGCGCGTTGCCCGACGTGCGCGATGGTCTGAAGCCGGTGCATCGGCGCATCCTGTTCTCGATGCATGAGAATGGCTACGAGTGGAACAAGCAGTATCGCAAGTCTGCCCGCGTGGTCGGCGACGTCATCGGTAAGTATCATCCTCACGGCGACCAGTCGGTCTATGATGCGCTGGTGCGCATGGCTCAGGATTTCGCCATGCGGGTGCCGCTGGTGGACGGTCAGGGCAATTTCGGCTCGGTGGATGGCGATGCGCCGGCGGCCATGCGCTATACCGAGGTGCGTCTCGAGAAGATCACCAACGCGCTGCTCGACGACCTTGATAAGGATACTGTCGACTTCCAGGAAAACTACGACAATACCGA
Organism: Xanthobacter sediminis; assembly: GCF_043195015.1. Lineage (NCBI taxonomy): Bacteria > Pseudomonadati > Pseudomonadota > Alphaproteobacteria > Hyphomicrobiales > Xanthobacteraceae > Xanthobacter > Xanthobacter sediminis. The sequence continues at coordinate 224,685 of NZ_JBAFWH010000002.1, forward strand.
GCGGGAGCCGAGTGTCCTTCCCGCCAAGTTCCCGAACCTGTTGGTGAACGGGGCGGGCGGCATCGCCGTCGGCATGGCGACCAACATTCCTCCGCACAATCTGGGGGAGGTGATCGATGCCACGGTGGCGCTCATGGACGATCCCTCCATGGAGCCAGAGGCGCTGCTGGATCTGCTGCCGGGGCCGGATTTCCCCACTGGCGGGCTCATTCTCGGCCGCAGCGGCATCCGCCAGGCGTATCTCACCGGGCGCGGCTCCATCCTGATGCGGGCGAAGGTCGCCATCGAGAGTCTGCGCAAGGATCGCGAGGCGCTGATCGTCACTGAGATTCCCTACCAGGTGAACAAGGCGACTATGGTCGAGAAGATCGCCGAGCTGGTGCGGGACAAGCGGGTGGAGGGCATCTCCGAAATCCGCGACGAAAGCGACCGCGACGGCCTGCGGGTGGTGATTGAGATCAAGCGCGACGCGCAGGCGGACGTGGTTCTGAACAACCTGTATCGTCAGACGCTGCTTCAAACCTCCTTCGGCGTGAACATGGTGGCGCTTTCCGGCGGCAAGCCAGGCGTGCTGACACTGCATGACACGTTGACCGCGTTTATCGCCTTCCGCGAGGAGGTGGTGAGCCGGCGCACCAAATTTCTGCTGCGCAAGGCGCGCGATCGCGCCCATGTGCTGGTGGGCCTCGCCATTGCCGTTGCAAACATCGACGAGGTGATCCGCCTCATTCGCACCGCGCCGGACCCCGCGAGCGCCCGCGAGGCGCTGATGGGACGGGACTGGCCGGCGAAGGACATGGCGCCGCTCATCGCCCTGATCGCCGATCCGCGCCACAAGCTGCAGGAGGACGGCACCTATCGCCTCTCGCTGGAGCAGGCCCGGGCCATTCTGGATCTGCGCCTGCAGCGCCTCACCGCCCTCGGGCGGGACGAGATTGCCGACGAGCTCGACAAGCTCGCTGCCGAGATCGCTGATTATCTGGACATCCTGGCGAGCCGGGAGCGGATGCGTGGGATCATCCGAGACGAGCTCATGGCCATCAAGGCGGAGTTCGGCACCCCCCGCCGCACGGAAATCGTCGAAGGCTTCGGGGATCTCGACGACGAAGACCTGATCCAGCGGGAGGAGATGGTGGTCACCGTCTCCCACGCCGGCTACATCAAGCGCGTGCCGCTTTCCACTTACCGGGCGCAGCGGCGCGGCGGCAAAGGCCGCTCGGCGATGCAGACCCGCGACGAGGATTTCGTCACCCGCCTGTTTGTGGCCTCCACCCATGCGCCGGTGCTGTTCTTCTCGTCCAAGGGGCAGGTCTACAAGCTGAAGGTGTGGCGCCTGCCCGCGGCCGCTCCGCAGGGCCGGGGCAAGGCGCTCATCAATATTCTGCCGCTGGATTCCGACGAGCGCATCACCTCTGTGGTACTGCTGCCGGAAGACGAGGCCGAGAACGAGCGCCTGCAGATCATGTTCGCGACCACCTCCGGCACCGTGCGGCGCAACGCGCTCTCGGATTTTGCCCAGGTGAACCGCAACGGCAAGATTGCCATGAAGCTGGGCGAGGGCGAGGCCATCGCCGACGTGGGGCTTTGCACCGAGGATGACGACGTGCTGCTCACCACCGCCGGCGGCGCCTGCATCCGCTTCCCGGTAACGGATGTGCGCGTGTTCAAGGGGCGCGACAGCGTGGGCGTGCGCGGCCTTCGGCTGGAGGAGGACGACCGCGTCATCTCCATGGCCATCATCCGCCATGTGGAGGCGAACGCCGACGACCGGCTCGCCTATATCAAGATGCGCCGGGCCCTGCGAGGCGAGCCCTCCGAGGGCGGGGAGGCCGACCAGGAGGAGGGCGCGAGCGGCAATGGGCAGCTCGGACAGGACCTCTACGCGGAGATGAGCGCGAAGGAACAGTTCCTCCTCACCATCTCCGAGAATGGCTATGGCAAGCGTACCTCTTCCTATGAGTACCGGGTGACCGGGCGCGGCGGAAAGGGCATCGTCGCCATGGCGGTGAACGAGCGCAACGGGCGCCTCGTAGCTTCCTTCCCGGTGGAGGATGCGGACCAGATCATGCTGGTGACCGACGGCGGCCAGCTCATCCGCTGCCCGGTGGACGGCATTCGCATCGTCGGGCGCGCCAGCCAGGGCGTCATCGTCTTCAACACGGCGGATGGCGAGCGGGTGGTCTCGGTGGAGCACATCAGCGAAGACACCGGCGGCGAGGAGGCGTTGGCGGGAGACGATGACGGCGAGGACGGGGTGCCGGAGGCATGATCCCGCTCGACAGCCTCGCTTTGTTCGTGCTGGCCTGCCTCGCCCTGGCGGCGACGCCGGGGCCGAACGTGGCGCTGATCGTCGGCACCAGCCTGAGATACGGCCACCGGGCGGGCATCCTCACCGCCGCCGGAGTCAATGTGGGGCTCATCGCCCAGCTTGCCGTGGTGGCGGCGGGGCTTGCCTATCTGGTGGAGGCGTTTTCCCACAATTTCGACCTCGTGCGCTATGCGGGCGCGGCCTATCTGGTGTGGCTCGCCATTCGCCAGTGGCGCAGCGCCGGCGCCGGCCCGGCGACCTCCGCGCCATCGGCCCACGCCGCCTTCGGGCGGGGGCTTGCCGTGGCCTTCGCCAATCCCAAGACCTTGCTGTTCCACGCGGCCTTCCTGCCGCAATTCGTGACCGACACGGCCAATCCCCTGTCGCAGATTGCGGTTCTCGCCGTGGTGTTCGCGGCGGTGGCCCTGGCGGGTGACATCCTGTGGGCGCTGGCAGCGGACCGGGCGCGGTCGGCCCTGTCGGGGCGTTTCGCGCAGATCGCGGACCGGGTTTCGGCGGGTATTCTGGTGGGCGGTGCGGCGGTGCTGCTGGCCGCCGGGCGCCGATAGGGCGGAGTGATCGCCCGCGGCACTGCGTGCGATACTTCCCTTCGCCTGGGCTGGGAAAAGCCGGAGCTTCCCTCATCCGGAGCCCACGGGGGCATAACCCGGCTTGTGGTTGCATGCATGAATGGTGGTCCCACTGGCTCGCACGCCGGGAAATTGGCGTGGCGAGAGGGGGCGCCGCACGCGATTCGCGTGGCAGCTTCACGGAGCGGGCCTCCCCTTTCGAGCAAGGGGCACGACAGGTCCGGCATCAGCGTTTTCATCGCCTCGCGGCGGGCCGCAGCCCGCGCGGCGGGCGGCCATGGTTGCGTTGGGAGCGCCGGGCCGCTAACCCTTCCCCACCAAGGCCGCATGCCCCATTGGCGCAGATCGCGGCTGCATCCACAGGGCAGGAACAGGGGGCAGGTGCTCATGAAAGCCCGCACGGCCATCTACGGCGGCTCGTTCGATCCGCTCACCAACGGGCACCTCGACGTGGTGCGCGCCGGCTGCCGGATGGCGGACCGGCTGGTGATCGCGGTGGGCGTCCACCCCGGCAAGACGCCGCTGTTCTCCCCCGAGGAGCGCCTCGCCATGCTGGCTGAGGTCTGTGCGCCGGTGGCCGCAGCCGAGGGCGCGACCATCGAGGCGATCACCTTCGACGGGCTGATCGTCGCCACCGCGCGGGACGTGGGGGCGAGCCTGCTCATCCGGGGGCTGCGCGACGGCACCGACCTCGACTATGAGATGCAGATGGCGGGCATGAACGCGGCCATGGCGCCGGCGATCCAGACCGTCTTTCTTCCCGCTTCCCCTTCCGTCCGCCCCATCACCGCCACGCTCGTGCGGCAGATCGCGGCCATGGGCGGGGATGTCTCCGCCTTCGTGCCGGCGGTGGTGCTGGCGCGCCTCAAGGCGCGCTTCCAGCGCTGAGCCAACCGGCCATTGCCGAAGTTTCCGCCCCCGTTCCGGGGCCATTTCGAGGAGAACCTCATGCTGCGAGTCTTCGGCCGTCTCTGCGCCGGACTTCTCATCGCGCTCGCCTTCGCGCTGCCCGCGGCCGCGCAGTCGAAGAGCGATCCGCAGAACACGCTTTATCTCGACACGCCCTATGGCCGGGTGGTGATCGCGCTGCGGCCCGATCTCGCGCCCAAGCATGCCGAGCGCCTGAAGCAGCTCGCCCGCGACGGTTTCTACAACAACGTGCCGTTCCACCGGGTCATTGATGGCTTCATGGCCCAGACCGGCGACGGCCAGTATGGCAACGGCACCGGCGGCTCCAAGTATCCGAACCTGCCGGCTGAGTTCTCCAACGTGCCGTTCAAGCGCGGCGTGGTGGGCATGGCCCGCTCCTCCAGCCCGAACAGCGCCAATTCGCAGTTCTTCATCATGCTCGACGAGACCCCGAGCCTGAACGGGCAGTACACCGTGGTGGGCGAAGTGGTTTCCGGGATGGAGTATGTCGACAAGATCAAGAAGGGCTCGGCCTCTGCCAACGGCACGGTTTCGAACCCTGATCGCATCGTGAAGATGCAGGTGGCCGCCGACGCCAAGTGAGGTCGTCGCCCGTCGCGCCGATATCGGCCCCCGCCGGAAAGCCGGCGGGGTTGCCGCACCCCTCACCCACTGAAAGGATAACCCCGTGAGTGAAGAGATCCTGGTCCTGGAGACCACGCAGGGCCCCGTGACCATCGCCTTCCGCGCCGATGCGGCGCCTGGCCATGTGGCTCGCATCAAGGAGCTGGTGTCCGAGGGCTTCTACAACGGCGTGCCGTTCCATCGCGTCATCGAGGGTTTCATGGCCCAGACCGGTGATCCCACCGGCACCGGCATGGGCGGCTCGGGCAAGAAGCTGAAGGCCGAGTTCAACGACGTGCCGCACAAGCGCGGCACCGTCTCCATGGCCCGCGCGCAGAACCCCGATTCCGGCGACAGCCAGTTCTTCATCTGCTTCGCGGACGCCCGCTTCCTCGACCGCCAGTACACGGTGTGGGGCGAGGTGATCTCGGGCATGGAGAATGTGGACAAGATCAAGCGCGGCGAGCCGGTGAAGGACCCCGACAAGATCATCTCCGCCAAGCTGGAGCCCAAGGCCTGAACAGGCCGCGACGGCTAAAAAGAAGGGCGCCCCGCCGGGCGCCCTTTTCATTTGTCCGGCCCATGTGGCGGGCTGCCGGCGTCGCAGCACCGCCCCCGCGCGGGCGTCAGACCTCTTCCGTCGGCTTGGGCGGAACGTAGGTCTGCACGTCCTTCAGGTAGGGCGGGCGCGGAATGGAGCTGTGCGCCGCCCGCAGCGCCGCCGACCAGCGCTCGCGCAGGTCGTGGAAATAGGGCTCGCCGGGCTCGATGCGATACTTCAGCTCGGCCTGGAGCTTGTCCGGGCACACCACCATCACGTCGATAGGCAGGCCCACGCCCAGGTTCGAACGCATGGTCGAATCCATGGAGATGAGGCTGGTCTTCAGCGCGTCCGCGATCTCCATCTCGTAGGTGACGGCGCGATCCAGCACCGGCTTGCCGTATTTGTGCTCGCCGATCTGGAGGAAGGGGGTGTCCTGCGTGCATTCGATGAAATTGCCGGCGGAGTAGATCATGTAGAGCCGCATGGGGCCGCCCACGATCTGCCCGCCGAGCAGGAAGGACACCTCGAAATTGATGGCGCTCGACTGCTCCATCACCGTGCCGTTCATGCGGTGCACCTGCCGGATGGCGCGCCCCACGAGCTGCGCTGCCTGGAACATGGTGCGCGCCTCGCGCAGCTGGTGGCGCTCGCCGGTTTCGGCGTCGTCCACACCCTCGTTCAGCAGGCTGATGACCGACTGGGTGACGGAGAGGTTGCCCGCGGAGGCGATGCCGAGGGCGTGCCGGCCCGGTTCCTCGAAGATATGGAGCTTGCGGAAGGTGGAGATGTTGTCGAGTCCGGCATTGGTCCGGGTGTCGGCGATCAGCACCAGGCCGTCGCGCACGAGAACTCCACAACAATACGTCATATCCACCCCCTCGTTGCGGGAGCCCGGACTATAGCGACGGCCCCTCCCGTCCCGCAACGTGGCGTGGGGCAGGAATGCCATTCGGATCAGAGGTGTGGCGTTCCTGCCAGGGGCCGCTTCAGGCGCGGCTCAGTCGTGCTCGGCCTCGCCGCCGCGACGGAAGGGGCCGAGGTCCGTGAGCACGGCGGCGTCCTCCTCCATGTAGCTGCGCTCGTGCTCCAGATATTGCGCCACCGCCGCCCGAAGGCCGGGGTGAACGATGTAGTGGGCGGAATGGGTGGTGGTGGGCAGGTAGCCACGCGCCAGCTTGTGCTCGCCCTGGGCGCCGGCCTCCACCACCTTGAGCCCGCGCGCGATCGCGAAGTCGATGGCCTGATGGTAGCAGACCTCGAAATGCAGGAAGGGGTGCTCCTCGACGGCACCCCAATAGCGCCCGTAGAGGGTTTCCGCGCCGAGGAAGTTCAGCGCGCCGGCGATGTAGCGCCCCGCGCGCCACGCCATCACCAGCAGGATGCGGTCCGCGAGCCGCTCGGATACGAGTGAGAAGAAGGCCCGGTTGAGATAGGGCGAGCCCCACTTGCGGGCGCCGGTATCCATGTAGAAGGCGAAGAAGGCGTCCCAGGCCTCTTCCGTCAGGTCGCGCCCGGTGAGCCACTCGATGGTGATGCCGGCGGCCAGCGCCTCGCGCCGCTCCTTCTTCAGGGCCTTGCGCTTGCGCGAGGCGAGGGCGCTGAGGAAGTCGTCGTAGCTGCCGTAGCCGGCGTTGGTCCAGTGGAACTGCCGGTCGGTACGCTTCAGGAAGCCCTGGGCGGCAAGGCTTTCCCATTCCTCTTCGGTACTGAAGGTCACGTGGGCGGAAGAGGCCTCGCGCAGGCGCACCAGTTCCTTCAGCCCGCCGGCGAGGGCGGCGCGGGCTTCGGTGTCGGCGGGGTCGCGCAGCAGCAGGCGGCGGCCGGTGACGGGTGTGAAGGGCACCGCCACCTGCAGCTTGGGGTAATAGTGCCCGCCGGCGCGCTGGTAGGCGTCCGCCCAGCCCTGGTCGAAGACGTATTCGCCGCGCGAGTGGGTCTTGAGATAGGCCGGCGCCACCGCCCGGGGCGCGCCGTCCGGGTCGTCGAGCACCAGGTGCTGCGGCAGCCAGCCGGTCTTGGCGCAGGCGCAGCGGGCCTCCTCAAGGGCCGAGAGGAAAGCGTGGCTGACAAAGGGTTCCGGTCGCTCCGCCCCGCCCGCCGCGCAGGCGTCCCACCGGGCCGCCGGGATCTCGGAGAGGGAGGTGAGGATGCGGATGCGGGCTTCGGGCATGGAGCCTACAGTGTGCACCGCACCGCCGCCCAAAAAGCGCGACGGACGGTCGCACCCCTTCGCCGCCCGCGGATCAGGGGCGAAAGCCCTCGAAGATCATCTGGTCCGCGAAGCGGGCGGCGCGGGCGCGGTCGGCCGCGGTGCGCACGGTCCAGGTGAGGAGCGGCAGGCCCAGCCGCCGGGCGATGCGCGGGCCGAGGGCGTCGAGATCGGCCACCCGGTAGGCCACGAACTGGAAGCGCGACTGCGGCCAGTGGAGCAGGTGGCCGAGGGCGAAGCGCTGGAGCGCGTCGAGCGGATGCTCGTCCTCTCCCTCGTAGTTCCGCTCCGCCACGATGCCGCGCGGTACCGCGGGCGCCTCCCGGCGCACCACGGCCAGCAGCCGCGGATCAAATGACATGAGCGCCGCCGGCCCGCCATAGGTGGCGACGCGCGCCGCGGCGCGGGTGGCAAGGGAGATGGCCGGCGCGTGCGCGCTCTTCAGTTCGATGACCAGGGGCACCCGCCCGTCCACGCGCTCGAGCAGGTCGTCGAGGCGCATCATGTGGTCGCCGGTGGCCCGGAATGGCAGGGCCTGGAGCTGCGCCGCGGTGAGGGCCTGCAGCGGGCCTTCGGCGGTGGTGAGGCGCTGCAGCGTCGAATCGTGGAACACCATGGGCACGCCGTCGGCGGAAAGCTGGAGGTCCACCTCGATGGCGAACCCCGCCCGCACGGCCGCATCCACCGCCGATGGCATGTTCTCCACAATGCCGGAGCCGGCATCGTGGAGGCCCCGGTGGGCGACCGGCCGCGCGGTGAGCCAGGACAGGTCGCCCATGGGGCGGTTCCGGCGGGGCCTGCTCAGGCGACCTCGATCACCGCTTCCACTTCGACGGCCGCATCGAACGGCAGGGCGGCGATGCCCACGGCGGAGCGGGCGTGGCGGCCCTTGTCGCCCAGCGCCGCGACCAGCAGGTCGGAGCAGCCGTTGACCACCTTGGGCTGGTCCACGAAATCCGGCGTCGAGTTCACGAACGCGACCAGCTTCACCACCCGCACCACCTTGTCGAGGTCACCGATGGTGGCCTTGGTCTGTGCCAGCAGGTTGATGGCGCACAGGCGCGCGGCATCCTGGCCGGTGGCGATCTCCACGCCGCCGCCGAGCTTGCCGGTGATGATCTTGCCGGCAGCGTCGATGGAGACCTGGCCGGAGATGAACAGCAGGTTGCCGGTGCGCACCACGGGCACGTAATTTGCGAGCGGCGGGTTGGGCGTGGGCAGGGTGATGCCGAGTTCGGCGAGCTTGCTTTCGACGGAAGAGGTCATGGTAAGTCCTTGTGGGTTCCTGCCACACGGTGTGCGCAATTGGGCCTTCCTCTTCGCTGAAGGCGGGGCGGGACGCAAGCGCGCCGAGCGGCGGGCCTGGCGGCGGCGAGGTGAGGAGAGGCGGGCATGAGGCTTCCATCGATCATGGTCGCGTTCCTGGGCGCATGCGGGCAGCTCGCCCTGGCGGCGGCCTTCTGCGGGCCGGCGGCGGCCTTCGCCCTGCTGCCCCACCGCGCCAGCTACACGCTCACCCTCGATGGCTCGCGCCCTACCGGCCAGCTCGAGGACATGAGCGGGCGCATCGATTACCAGATGACCGGCGATGCCTGCGCCGGCTACAGCACCCTCACCCGCCAGGCAAGCGAGAGCCGCGGCGGGCAGGCCGGGCCGATGACCCAGACCGTCACCTCCAAGTCGTGGGAGGCGGGCACCGGCGAATCCTACCGCTTCGAGAGCACGAGCGAGACCGGCGACGACACCACTGAGGTGGAGGCGACCGTCACCCGCGAGGGGACGGACCGGCTGAACGTGGCCGTGACCAAGCCCGATGACCGCGCCTTCACCCTCGACGGCATTATCTTGATGCCGACCCAGCACGTGCTGAAGGTGCTCGCCGCCGCGGCGGCCGGGGAGGGCACCCTCGCCGCCAAGGTCTATGACGGCTCCAGCGACCCGCAGAAGGTTTATGACACGTTGGCGGTTATCGGCCGCGCGCGCAGCGGCGGCGCCCGCCTCGCCCCGGCAGCGGAGGCGGCGCTTGCCGGGCATCTCTCCTACCCGGTGGCCGTCAGCTACTACGACCGCGGCGCCATCGACGAGGCGCCCGCCTATGTGATGAGCTTCACGCTCTACGACAACGGCGTCGTGGGCGACCTGCGGATCGATTACGGCCGCTTCGCGCTGATCGGCAGCATGTCCTCGTTCGAGGCGCTGCCGGCGGGCGCGGCGGCCTGCGAGCGCTGAGCGGGACGGCGGAGGAAGGCCATGACGGAAGCCTTGCGCGTGGTGCACATCACCCTGCGGGGCCGGGTGCAGGGGGTCGGCTACCGAGCCTGGTGCGCCTACGAGGCACAGGTGCGCGGCCTGAGGGGCTGGGTGCGCAATCGCGCCAACGGCGCGGTGGAGGCGGTGGTGGCCGGCGACGAAGCGCTGGTGGCCGCCATGGTGGATGCCTGCCGCGCGGGGCCGCCCGGCGCGCGGGTGGACGACCTGCTCATCCACGAGGCGTCCGAAGCCGCGCTGGCCGCCGGAGACGGGGAGACCTTCGTGATCCTCGACACCCTGTGACCCGTTTGCACCACCTTGGCCGCGATGCATCATGGCGGCCGGTGCCTCGGTGGCGCCGCGGGCCCAATGCTGTTTATAGAAGCGAGGCCGCCGTGTCCTGGAGTGCGTCAGTCTCGTGATGGAAAATCAAGCACGTGCCCCCGGCGCGGGGACCCTGGACGAGCGTCCCGCTGGCAACGCGGGCGAGCTGCCGTTCTGGGCGCGGCCGAAGAGCGTTCTCATCATCGTCGGCATCTGGTGCGTGCTCCACGCCATCATCGGCGCCTTCCTCGAATCGGCCATCAATGTCGACGACGCCATCGAGAGCTACCTCGTCCAGTCACTTGAGCTGACTTACGTTCCACGCAACCCGCCGTTCTTCGACTGGCTGCTCTACGGCCTTCAGGTCATCGTGGGGCCGGGGCGGCTGGGCTTCGCCATCCTGCGCTATGCGCTGCTGTTCGCGTGCGCGGCGCTGGTCTATCGCGTGGCGCAGCGGATCATCCGCGATCCGCGCCTGCAGGCGGCCGCGGTGTATTCGCTCTCGGCGCTGTGGGTGGTCGGCTACCATAGCCACCGCATCCTCACCCATTCCAACGTGATGATCGTCGCCATCGCCGGGGCGATGCTCACGCTCATCGCCATCGCGCGGCGGCCGAGCACGCAGCTTTACGCCGGCCTGGGCGCCTGGATCGCGGTGGGGCTTCTGGGCAAGTTCGGCTTCGCGGCCTTCCTCGGCGTGCTGGTGGTCTCCTGCCTGCTGGAGCCCACCTACCGCCGCGCGGTGCTCGACAGGCGCATTCTCGTCACCGCCCTGGTGGCGGCCGGGCCGCTCGCGGTCTACGGCCTTGCCCTGCACGTGCTCGGGCAGGACGTGGTGGAGGCCACCGCCCAGACCATCGGCGCCACCAATTTCGCCTGGGACGACGTGGTGCAGAGCTATGTGGTGGCGCTGGTGGGCTATGCGCTGCCCTTCATCGCCCTCGCGGCCCTGATCTTCCTGCCCTGGAACCGGGGGGAGGGTGCATGCGTCGGCATGGACGGGCACCGCGATGCCGCCCGCCGGGTGCTGCGCAACGTCATCATCATCGGCCTGCTGGTCACGCTCGTTTCGGTGGTCGCGGTGGGCACCACGAACCTGCGCGACCGCTACTTCCATGTCTTCCTGCTGCTGCTGCCGGTCTATGTCTTCGCCGAGCTGGAGCGCATGGGCGGATGGCGGCAGCGGGTGGCGGCCTATCTCGGCATCCTGCTCGCGATCGCGGTGGGGGTGCTGGTGGTGCGGGTGGCCATCCCCCTGTGGCCGGACCCGCGCCTGTGCGGGCGCTGCGTCGCCGCCGAGCCGCTGCACCGGCTGGCGCCTACCGTGATGCAGGCGCTCGGCCCCGCCCCGACCCTGGTGGCCGATGACCGCACCTCGGCCGGCCGGCTGCGCGCCGCCATTCCCGATGCCCGCGTGGTGGTGGTGGGCGAATCCCAGTATCGGCCGCCGGCGCGGCCTGCCAGCGGCTGCGCGCGCATCACCGGCATCGCCAACGGCCTGCCGTTCCGCCTTTTGCCGCCGCCGGGCCGCAACACCGTCGAAATGTCCGTGAAGTGGTCTTCGCCCCTGATGAATCCTCATCGCTGGAGTGACTGGCAGTTCACGCCGCTACCTCCGGATGATCCCCTGTGCCGATAAGACTGCATCCCGACGGACTGATCTTCCGCCTCGCCCGCGAGCAGGATCTGCCGGCGGTGATCGCCCTGTTTGCCGCCGACGACGTGGGCGGCCACGGCGACACCACTGACCCGGAAGCCTATGGCGCCTATCTGGAGGCGTTCCGCGCCATCAGCGCCAACCCTTCCACCCGGCTCTACGTGGCGGAATTCCAGGAACGGGTGGTGGGCACGTTCGAGCTGGTCTTCATTCGTGCCCTGCCGGGGCGAGGCGCGTCGCGCGCCCTTATCGAGGGGGTGCAGGTGGTGCCGGACCTGCGGGGCAAGACCCTCGGCACCCGCATGGTGCGCCACGCCATGGCCGAGGCGCGCGCCGCCGGCGCGGCGACGCTGGCCCTCACCTCCAACAAGCGGCGGGTGGATGCCCATCGCTTCTACGAGAAGCTGGGCTTCGCGCCTTCGCACCTCGGCTTCAAGATCGACCTCTGAGGGCGGGCGGGTCCTGCCGGCGGCCCATCTGCGTGCAACCGGGCTCCTCTTGCCGATTTCGTGCGGTATGGTTAGGTCTTAACCATGCGCCGCCGGCAGGATGGAAAGCCGGAACCGGGGGCGCAGGTCCCGATTTGAAGGATCGAGACGCAGCCGGCGAGGCGGCGGCTTCCGCCCGATCGCCGTCGGATCACGTCCCTCGGCCGCGATGACCGGTCGGAACGACAGAGTTTCGGGGAGCGAATCGTGGCACAGGTCCAGACCCAGCCCATCGAGTTCCATTACTGGCCCACGCCCAACGGCTGGAAAATCTCCATCATGCTGGAGGAGTGCGGGCTGCCTTACGAGGTGCGGCTCGTCAACATCGGCAAGGGCGACCAGTTCAAGCCCGAGTTCCTGGCCATTTCGCCCAACAACAAGATGCCGGCGATCGTCGACCCGCAGGGGCCGGACGGGCAGCCCATCTCGGTGTTCGAATCGGGCGCGATCCTCCAGTATCTCGGTCGCAAAACCGGCCTCTTCTACCCCGCCGACGAGCGCGCACGTGTGGAAGTGGACCAGTGGCTGTTCTGGCAGATGGGCGGCCTCGGCCCCATGGCGGGCCAGGCGCACCATTTCCGCATCTACGCCCCCGAGAAGATTCCCTATGCCATCGAGCGCTACACCCATGAGGTGCACCGGCTCTACGGCGTCATGAACACCCGCCTCAAGGACCGGGATTTCCTGGCCGGCGCCTATTCCATCGCCGACATCGCCTGCGTGGGCTGGGCCAAGCTGTGGGAGCGGCAGGGCCAGAACATCGAGGAATTCCCTTATTTCAAGGCTTGGCTTGCACGCGTGCTGGAGCGCCCGGCGGTGCAGCGCGGGCTCTCCCTGAGCGCCGAGGAGCGCGGCAGCTTCGACCTCTCCAAGGACAAGGACGCCCAGGCGGTCCTGTTCGGCCAGCGCGCCCGCGGCTGAGGCCGCTCCCGCCGGGGCCGGTTGCATCCCGCTGCCGCTCGCGCCGGAGCGCGGGCCGATTGCGTTTCCATCCAGCCGGAAGGTGCTCTAAGACAGTCGCGCACACGCACCGCCTGGAGCCGCCGAGCCATGTCAACCGATGCACGCGCTGCCTTCAGCCGGGCGACTGAGCTGCATCGCCAGGGCAAGCTGGACGAGGCCATAGAGATTTACCGCCGGCTCGCGAAAGCGACCCCGGCGTTCGAGGTGCAGCGGCTCCTGGTGTTTGCCCTGCTGCAGACGCGTCGCTTCAAGGATGCGCTGGCGGCGGCGCGCCGCGCGTGCGAGGCCTTTCCCGCCCTCGCCGGGGCCCATGTGCTCCTGGGTGCCGCCTTCCAGGCGAGCCGAACCTGGGACAAGGCTCTCGTGGCCTACGAGGCCGCCGCCACGCTGGATCCCGCCCTCGCGGAGGCCCAATATCTCGCGGGCAATGTGCTGGTGGCTCTGGGCCGCGACGCGGAGGCGGTGACCCGCTTCGATGCCGTGTTGGCGCTCGATCCGCGCGCGGCTGAGGCGCTCGCCAACCGTGCCGCCGCCCTCGCGCGTGAGGGGCACCTCCATGACGCGCTGCGCGACTGCGAGGCGTTGACAGCCATGCAGCCGTGGGAACCGCGCCATTGGCTTATGCGCGCCGGTACCCTGCTTGAGCTCGGCCGCCTCGACGAAGCGGGAGCGATGGCCGCGGAGGCCCTCCGCCTCGATCCCGGCTCGGCCGATGCCCATTTCCTGCGCGGACAGATCTGCCTTGGCCTCGCTGACCTGGTGGCGGCCCGCGCCGCCTTCGGCGCGGCGCTGGCGGCTGCGCCCGATCGCGTTTCCCTGGCGGCCCATCTCGCGCGGGCGCTGCGTCAGCAGGGAGAGCCGGAGGAAGCGCTGGCGGTGTGCGACACCGCCCTGGCGCGTGATCCCGCCTGCGCCGCTGTGATACAGGAGCGCGCCGAAGTGCGGCGCGCCCTGGGTGACCTTTCCGCCGCGCTGGCGGATGCTGAAGCCGCTACGGCCCTCGATCCCGCCATGGCTGCGGCCCATGTGACGGTCGCACTGCTGAAGCTCGATCTTGGCGATACCGAAGGCGCCGCCGCTGCCCGCGCTGCCGCTCTGGCTGCGGATGCGGACTTCCCGCCCGCCCGCTACCTCGCCGGTGCGGAGCATCTCGCCCACGGGCGGTGGGCCGAGGGCTGGGCGCTCTACGAGGCGCGCGCCGGGCTGCTGCCTCCGATCCATCCGCTGCCGCCGTTCCGGCGCTGGGATGGGAAGGAGCCGGTGGAGGAGCTGGTCGTGCTCGGCGAGCGGGGCATGGATGATCTCCTCCACTTCGGGCGGCTGCTGCGCGTGCTGGCGGATCGGGGGCTGCGCGTCCGTCTTCTCACGCAGGCGGGGCATGTGCCACTGCTGGCGCGGATCGATGCGCGGGTGCGGGTGGTGAGCGATCTCCATGGGCTCGATTCCGCCCGGCCGGGCCTGCGCTGGGTGCCGCTCGCGAGCCTGCCCGGCCTGCTGGCGCCCGATCCGGCGCAATGGCCGCAGGCGCCTTATCTCACCGCTGATCCGGAGCGGGTGGGGCGCTGGCGCACATGGCGTCTCGCGGAGCCGCCGGCCCCGCCGGAGCCCGAGCCGGCGGAGGCGGACGCCCTCGCGCCGCAGGAGCCGGAGGGCACGCCCCCGCCACCGGGAGAGGCCTCCGCCGTGGCCGAGGGCGAGCCGGTCCCTGAGGAGCCGCCCGCGCCCCGGCCGCCGCGCCTGCGCATCGGCATCGCCTGGCAGGACGATTCCCAGCCCGCCGCCGACCCCGGCCGCGCGCTTCCGCTCTCCGCCTTTGCGCCCCTGGCGGCGCTGGAGGATGTGGAACTGGTGAGCCTGCAGGGGGGAGCGGCCGAGGAACAGCTCGATGCGGTGCCCTTCGGCGCCGGCGTCGTCCGTCTCGCAGCCGACAGGGACGCGGACGGCACCTTCGTGGACACCGCCGGCATCCTGCAGCACCTCGACCTCGTGGTGAGCGGTGACAGCGCTCTCGCTCACCTGGCCGGCGCCCGCGGGCGCGCCGCTTTCCTCGCTCTGCGGGCGGTGCCCGACTGGCGCTGGGGCCGCGCGGGAGAGCGCGCCGCTCTTTATCCGAGTCTCCGGCTGTTCCGTCAGCGCCGGCCAGGCGAGTGGGACGAGGTCTTTGCCCGCATCACCGGGGCGGTGGAAGACCTGCTGCGGACGAAAGAGGCGCCGTGAGCCCCTGGGGCCGCTGATCCCCGCGCATCGGCCGCCGTGCAACGTGTTGATCGTCTCCGGCTTGCGCAGTTGCCAATGGATACGCGGAGGCGCACCCCGAGGCCTGTGGGACCGGCCGTGCGCCGGGAGCGGGCAGGGCGGGAACTACGGTTTCGCTGGAAAACGCACTCTGCCGCCTTGCAAAGCCGTCTTTGGTTCGGCATAGGAGTGCGAGCGGGAGACGTGGCCGAGAGGCTGAAGGCACTCGTTTGCTAAATGAGCAGACCCCCAAAAGGGTCTCGAGGGTTCGAATCCCTCCGTCTCCGCCACTATCTAACTTATTGATTTTATTGTCGATTTTTCTGTGTCACGGGGCCTGTTCGACATGCCGCCCGACACATATTGGTAACCTCTGGCGCCGTGGGTCGACATGGACTTTTCAGTTCCATGTTCCATCTTGATTCGTGCCCCAATGGGCAGGGCGCCATCCCCATCCCATTAGGCCCGATCGACGCTCTGGAAGCGCGCGCGGTGCCTGTATCCTATCTGGCAGGGCTATGGAGCTGGTTCAGGCCGTGGACGACGGTGACATCATGCGGTTCAGTTTGGCGGCTCTGGCTGATGAGATCGCAGCCCTGAAAAAGCAGGAGATGAGGGAGAAGCTGAAGTCGATCCAGCCCCCATCGCTGCCCGGTGCAAGGCGTTGAGCCTCCGACGAATCCAGCGCGGTTCATCTTCACGTTGGCTGCATGGATCGGGCGCTGAGCCTCGGTGATGCTGGTGCAGATTTTGCCGGCGTCGCCCAGGCCAGCGCCAGCATCGAGCACTCTACAATTGCAGATGAATTACTTAGAATTCAAACGAAATCCAATATCAAAATATCCGAAAGGATGAAGAGCGAAATGAGTGACGGGAAACCCATTCGCAGCAATGACTTCCGTCACCGCTTTGTGTACTCCATACGGAATAGCCTCAAGGGCGCTCCAAACAACGAAATCATTGCAAATGATGTATCCGCCTGGCTTGACCTTGCGCAGCGCGACAGCTAGGTCCTTGCTGACCATATCGTAACCGTGTCCGGCGTCGATATATGCAAAATCAAAATAATTGTCGTCGAACTCCGCGAGCAATTCCCAGGACAAGCCCTTGCGCGCTTCGACCGTGCCGACCTCCAGTTCTTTGGCCACGTGCTCGCTCTGGAACGGCGTATAGTTGATATCCAGGAGATATAGCTTTCTTGGCTGTGCGAGGTCTATCAGCGTCCGCGCGAAACGGCCCGTCTGTGTACCCACTTCAACGCCGATCCCCCCTTTGGGCAGGTCGGCAATGATATCTCCGCGGCTGGGAAACACGCGACACCCGGCCAACAGCGCATGGGGGATGGCCGGGGCCGCCCCGTTGATGAGAAAAAGAGGCTCCAAGCCTGTCGCTTGCATGTAGACGCGCAACGTGTTCTGAAACACCTTCAGGGCGGCGTAGACATCCTGCCGCAGCTCTCGCTCGTTCATACCTTGCCTCCGCTCTGCACTGGCCCAATCCTACGTCGGCAAGGCCCCTCGGGCGCCCATGAAGCCGGTGGACGTGCAACTCCATTCCTTGGGATGAACTAGCTCCTGCAAACCTCTTGATGCAAGGTCAATTTAACCACTACTGCGCTCGGACCTGTTCAACGAGAACTGGAAGAAGAAATGTCTCAGCCGATGTCGAAAAGGGCACGGCGGACATCGCGGGTTGAGGTGGCGATGCGGCCTCGCGGGCATGGGCAAGACTGTCCCGGCCGGCGCGCTTGGCGTTGCCCCCAAGTTCTATCCAGCGTTGAGTTTGTTCTGGCGGTTGGGTTTGGGCTTGTCAGCCGCGGGTGGAAGGTGGCGGCGAAGGCGGAGGGGGTCTGCAAGTCGAGGGCTGAATGCGGTTGACAGGGGCAGGGGCGACTTGCACGTTCCTGCCAGGTTGCAGGGAGCTGATCGTGGCGAAAAAAATTAACGGCGCAGAATATCCTCTTTCTAAAATTTTCTCGTCCGATTTTGAGTACGTCATCCCTTCCTACCAACGGCCCTATGCTTGGACCATCGATCAGGCCGGCGAGCTTTTCGATGACCTTATTGCTTTCTTCCAGGCAGAGCAGGAGGAGGGCTATTTCCTCGGCAGTATCGTGCTGATCAAGTCCGAGGACAGCGCTTATGCGCAGGTGATCGACGGACAGCAGCGCCTGACGACACTTACCATCCTGCTCGCGGCGATGGCTTGCGCGAATAATGGCGAGGACAGGGAAGAGCTGCGTTCCTACATCCTCGAGCCGGGTAAAAAGATGGAAGGGATTCTACCGAAGCCCCGACTGTCGCTGCGCGAGCGCGATAAAGAATTTTTCGCAAAATACATCCAAGGCTTGCAGTTGGCAGCACTGATCGAGCTCGATCCGTCGTCGCTGGACAACGAATCTCAGGTCAACATTCGTGCAAATGCCAGGCATTTCGTCCAGGCAGTCGCCGACGCCCTGCCGACACCGGAGAAGCTGAGGGCCTTTGCCGCCTTTTTGCTCACGAGATGCTATCTCGTGGCTGTTTCGACGGCGAGCCAGGAATCGGCCTTTCGCGTATTTTCGGTGATGAACAGCCGAGGCCTCGATCTTCAGCCGACTGACATTATCAAGGCCGATACGATCGGGAAGCTGAAGAGCGAAGGCGATCGCAAAATCTATAACGATAAATGGGAGCAGATGGAGGTTGCGCTTACACGCGACGGCTTCCGCGACCTCTTCACCTACATTCGGATGATATACGCTAAGGAAAAGCCGAAACGGATACTGCTTGAGGAGTTCAGAACTCACGTTCTTCCGAAAAATCCGGATCCGAAAATATTCATCGACGACGTTCTCGATCCCTTTTCCGATGCCTTGGGTGCGATCCGAAACGCGTCTTATTCAGCGACATCTCATGCGGAGACTGTCAATTATTATATCAGGTGGCTTCAGAGAATCGACAATTCTGACTGGATTCCGCCAGCTGTGCTTTACCTCAAAGAGCAGAAGAACAAGCCAGAGCGGGTGGCGCGCTTCTTCGAGCTGCTCGAGCGCCTTGCTGCCTATATGCACATCTGTCGCTGGAACGTGAACGACCGCATCGAGGCCTATGCGAAACTGATCGACGATATACAGTCGGGTGCCGAGCCTGACGATATGACGCAATTCGAATTCACGCATGAGGATCACGAAGCGTTTCGCGATGCGCTGGATGGGAACATCTATGAACTGACGCCGCGCCGGCGCAACTATTTGATCTTGCGGCTCGATTCCTTCATCTCGGACGGCGCTGCAAGCTACGACCCCTCGGCCCTGACGATCGAGCACGTGCTGCCGCAGACGGTGCCGCCGAATAGCGAATGGACGAGGTGGTGGCCGGACGCCGCTGAGCGCAAGGTGTGGGTGCATAAGCTCGCAAATCTAGTACCGCTGAATAAGAAAAAGAATTCATCTGCGCAGAATTACGAGTTCGAGCAGAAGTGCAGCATATATTTTTCCGGCTCAAAAAATGTTTCTTCATATGCATTAGCCAGTCAGGTGATGGCGCAGAAGGAGTGGACGCCGGATATAGTTGGGGCGCGTCAGCAGAAACTTCTCGAAATATTGTGCGATAACTGGCGTATTCAATCTGCTTAGTGCGAGTGGGGCTGGTCTGCGTCGGGAATGGCAGAAACGTCCCAGTTGCTGCCCTTCGATCGCGCATGACAGCGATGATGGCACACGCCAGCGCATCGGACCGCGCCGAGGGCCGCTGGCGGTCGGCAGAGACCGATCCGGAAGGCGCGGTCCCCCCCCCGGACGGCACCTCGAGCGGTGCTATGCCTTCCGCCGCTCGTCTTCAATAGCTGGCGTAGAGCCGCGCCTGGAAGGTGAAGTCGCCGGCCTGGGTATAGGTGGCGTCGGTGAGGGCGACGCCGCCGACGAGGGTGGCGGTGAAATTGCGGCCCAGCGTGTAGTCCACGCCAAGGCCGATGCCCGCCAGCGAATAGTCGTTCTGCGCCACCGGCCCGAGCACGCCCTCATAGCTATAGGTCCGGCCCCAGCCGACGTCCACGAAGGCAAAGGGGGACGCCTGGTCGGTGACCCCAGGCACGCCCATGGCCGAAAGGAGGGCGAAGGTGGGGGTGCGCAGCTCGTTGCGCCACACCAGGCCGGTATCCACCGTGGCGTCGTCCAGGGTGTAGCCGCGTGTCGCGTAAAGGCCGCCGAGGCTCAGCTGCTCGGTGTCCGGCAAGGGCTGGCCCGCAGCCGTCCCGAAGAGGTCGCTCACCCAGCTGAAGCCGGCCGGCAGCCGTGTCGCCCGGTTGAGGTCGCCCGTGCCGTAGACATAGGTCACGTCGGTGACGCGCCCGCCGCTGTAGATGCTCCAGCGCGCGCTGGTGTTGCCGCCGATCACGCCACCCGGATTGCCGATGAGCTTGAGGTCGAGGCTCGTGGTGCCGTAGGGGTCCGAACGGGAGATGGACCAGCCGGCGATCAGCTCGAAAAGATCCGCGTTCGCCCCGCCGATGTCTTCGCCCGTGAAATAGCTGGTGCGCGACACCGTCTTGCCGGTGGCGCCAAGGATCAGGTCGCCGGCATAGAGGCCGGGTGCGAGATTGGAGATCGCGGTACGGTAATAGACCGGGATTTCCAGTGTGGTGTTGTCATAGGCGAAGAGGCCGGCGGCGCCGTTTTGGCGGGTGGCCACATAGTTGGGAACGATCTCGATGCCCTGGCGCGCCCCGGTGGAGACGACGAAGCGCGCGGCCTGGCTGTAATAGCTCGGCTGTTCCGGCCCCGTGCCCACCGCGGCGGGATCGCTCCAGAAATTGGGGCTGCCGGTGACCTGATAGGACAGGAAGCTCTCCGGCACGCCGAACACTGCGGCGCCGAAGCCCGCATAATAGCGATCGAAGCCGGTGGTGTGGGTGCCGGTGTTGGACCAGCCGGCGAACACCTGCCACGGCTTCTGCGGCGTCACCTCCAGGGTGAGGGTCGAGAGGCCCAGCTCATCGCCCGGCGCGAAGACGCCGTTGACCGAACGATAGGGATAGCGGTTGAGCCAGGCGAGGTCTTCCTCCAGGGCGTCGGCGGCGATGCGCTGGCCCGGTGCCGCGCGCACGCGGCCCGCGAGGCCGGCCTCGGTGCCGGGCTCCGCGCCCGACACCTTCACCGCGCCCGTGCGGAACTCCACCACTCGCAGCGTGAGGACGCCCCCGGTGACCTCCTGAGGCGGCAGGGTGACGGAGACGAAGGGATAGCCGGCGGCCCGGTAGACCTTGGCGATGGCTGCCTGGATGTCGGAGATGCGCTTGCGCGACAGGGGCTGGCCAAGGAAAGGAGAGAGCGCCTGCTGGAGGGCAGCGCGGTCCACCTCGCCGATGGCGCCGATGCGGATGCCCTGGCCCGCATTGCGGGCGACGCTCTCCTTCGGCCCGATGAGGCTGATGCCGGAGAGGGTGACACCGAGGGAGGTGTCGTCGGGGCTGCCGCCAAGATCTTTCGGCCCGATGACGAGGCGCCCCTGGCCGGACATCACCGGCGGCAGATTGCGCTCCACCGGCGCGATCACCTGCGCGAGCGCCGGCGCGCCGCTCAGGGACATGCCGCCGAGCGCCAGTATGCCGAGGGAGCCGAGCTTCTTCGCCCTGCGTGCTGAAATGGCCATCGCCTCAACGCCCCCCGAAGCGCAGCCAGGGACCGGTCGGCAGATTGTCCGGCACCGGCGCGAGGGTGCATGGAGCGCCCGATGAGGAACCGCCACACGCGGCCAACTGCTGCTCCTCCGGCTGTGTGTGGTCCAGGAAGAAGACCAGGTCCCGGGTGTCGAGCGTTTCCACATACTGGTCGGGCGCGCTCGTCTCCACGAAATCCGGCCGGGCCTGCGCCGGCGTGCTGGTGCCGACCACCGTCAGGATGCCGGGTACATAGGCCAAGGCATAGTTTGCGGACGCAGAAAGGCTACCCTGCAGGATGGGGTAGCGCCCGGCCGCGGAATTGCCGTTCGCAGGGCTTGCGAGAGCGCCGGTGAGCATATCGCCATTGACGAGGCCAAGACCGCCCAGACTGTAGGTGAAGACCGGGTTCTCCGCACCCACGCGCCGGCTCTGGCTGTCGGCGGTCACCACCAGCGGGCGCGTGCCGACCGCCACCGTTGCCCCTGCATAGGTCAGCGCATAATTGTCCGAGGCCGCGAGCGTGCCCTGGGTGATGGCATAGGCCCCCACGTTCGCGGCGGACGAGGCCGCCGTCGCCAGAGCCCCGGAGAGGGTATCGCCGTTCACGAGGCCAGCGCCGCCAACGGTGTAGGTCAACTCCGGCAGCACGTTGCCATAGACCATGCTCTGCACGTCGGCCGCGATGGTGACGGGACGCGGCGTGATGGTGACAGTCGTGCCCACATAGCTCAGCGCATAATTGGCCGAGGCCGCGAGCGAGCCCTGGGTGATGGCATAGGTCCCCACGTTCGCGGCGGACGAGGCGGCGGTCTCCAGCGTTCCGGAAAGCGTATCGCCGTTTACGAGGCCCGCGCCGCCAACCACATAGGTCAGCACCGGCACAGCATCGCCATAGATCATCGCCTTGGCGTCGGCGGCGACGATGATTGGCCGAGGCGTAACAGCGATGTTCGCACCGACATAGGTCAGCGCATAATTGGCCGAGGCCGCGAGCGTGCCCCGGGTGATCGCGTAAGTGCCGACCCCCGATGCGGACGAGGCGCTGCTGGCGAGCGCCCCAGTCAGGATGTCGCCGCCATACAGCGTCCCGCTGGTGAGCCCGTAGGTGAGTGTCGGAACCGTGTCGCCATAGCGCATGGTCTGGGCGTGCGCCGTCACCGTGATCGCCGCCGGAGAGACTGTCAGCGTGCCCGGTGCGTAAGCGATGCTGTAGTTGGCGGAGGTCAGGCCCGAGGCGATGATGGAATAACCGCCCGCATTCACCGCCCCTTGGGACGTGCCGCCGTAGGCGAGCGTGCCGCCGAGGCTCGCCGCCGTGTCGCTTCCCACGAAGCCGCTGTAGGTCACGCCGTTCCCGCCGGAATAAGCCGCGCCATCATAGGCCTTGGTGTCGTCGCTGGCGGTCACGGTGAGTGCCGCCTTGGTGACGAGCAGCGCGCCGGAGACGAAGGAGATGTCGTAGCCGAACTGGCTCGAATACAGGCCCGAGAGCTTCAGATCCGCGCCGGAATAGGTGCCCACATCGGCGCTGGAGGCGGTGTAGGCGGCTGTGCCGGAAACAAGGGCGGCCGTATAGCCTGGCGGGTTGTAGACCAGCGTGCCCACATCCGTCGAGACGGCGGAGCCGTCATAGGTCTTTGTGCCGGAACCGCCGGTTATCGTCAGTCCGGTCATGAAGCCGCGCAGCAGCGGCGCGGTGAATCCCTCATAGATGCGCCACACCGTTCCCGTGCCGCCCGCGTCGTCCACATTCCAGCCGGCGGCGGCGAAGGCGGCGAGAGAGGTCATCTCAGTGGAGGCGAGGCCGGTGACGCCGGTGGCAGAGCCCACCCCCACGCCGAGGCCGGTGCCCGAGGCGGTGGTGTCCCAGAAGCTCGCGGTGACCGTGCCGGAATTGTTGCCGATGAGGCCGCCATAGGGCGCGGCGTCGGACGGCAGGGCGCCGGTGGCATAGCTGTTCGCCACCGTGCCGCTGTTCACGCCCGCGAGGCCGCCGGAGGTGGCGCCGCCAATGATGGCGCCGGTGGCATAGCTGTTGGTGATGCTGGCCGAGTTGACGCCCACCAAACCGCCGGCGGTGCCGGTGATGCCGAAGCCCGCCGTAACCGTGCCCGTGGCGAAGGAGCCGCTGATGGTCCCGGCGGAATTGTAGCCCACGAGGCCGCCGGAACGGCCGTCCGCGCCCACGGTCACCGCGCCCTGTGCATAGGAGCTGCTCACCGTGCCGCTATTGGTGCCGACGAGGCCGCCCGCGGCGCTGGCATCGGCGGTGGTCACCGTCGCCGAGGAGGACGAGCCGGTGATGGTGCCGGTGTTGGTGCCGGCGACGCCGCCCAGCGACCCGGTGCTTGCCGCGCCCGTATTGCCCACTGTGCCGGAGGTGATGACATTGCTGAGGGTGCCCGCATTGGCGCCGACGAGCAGGCCCGCATTGAGGCCGGCCACCGAGCCGGAGAGCGTCAGATTGCTCACGCTGCCGCCCACGCCGATGACGCCGAACAGGCCCGCCGAAAGGGTCGGCCGATTGACCAGGAGGCCGCTGATGGTATGGCCAGCGCCGGCGAGACTGCCGGTGAAGGCGGTGGTCGCAGAGCCGATGGAGCGGAAGCCGGCGCCGGAATTCCAGCCCGAGGTTCCGCTGGCATCGATGTCCGCCGCCAGGATGAAGTTCTGCGTCAGCAGGCTGGTGGAGGCGAGGCCCTGCAGACCGTACACGTCCACGATCTGGTACGGCGTCGCCGAGGTGCCGTCGCCCCCCGTGGCCCGCAGGAAGGTGGCGTTGGTGCCCAGGACGAAATTGGCGGCGCTGAACGAGGCCAGCGTCGCGGAGACCTGACGCCACGTGCCGGCGCCCAGATTGAATGCGCCGACGTTCACCGCCCCCAGCGCGGTGGCGGTGCCGGTCGTGGAAATGACCAGGTTTCCCGTGCCCACATTGACGGCGCCACCGAACGTAATGTTGCCGCCACTCGTGGTGATCCCGTAAAGGATGCCCGCAGACCCGTTGATGTCTCCATCCACCGTCACATTGCCGCCGCCCGAGGCGTTGAGGCGCAACGTGTACGCGCCCGTCCAGGACACGGAATCGGCAACATGGAGATCTCCGGCCGCGGCGAGCGCCAGGCTTCCCGAGACGGTGAAAGCACCACCGCTGTCGAGCGAGAGCAGACCGGACGAACTCAGATTGCCGTCGATGGTGTAATTTGCGGTGCTCGCATCGAGATAGACGCCATAGCCGGCCGTCGTGGTCAGTGGCGCAAACGTTGCCGCATTCAGGAACGAGAGGTCCGTGTCCGCATAGGAACCGCGCGCCGCAATGTATTGCGTCAATGTGGCGGAAAGGGCGGTCTCGTCGGTGATGACGTGCGCCGCGCCGGCATACAGGGCGGCGTTCTGGATGCCATTGGTGCCGACCACGTCGGATATGGCCGCGCCCTTGGCGCTGCCGTTGTCGAGATAGGTCAGCACGCTGCCGGAGGTAAGCGCCGAGGCCGGCGCGAGGATGTAGTAATAGCCATTCGCGCCCGACCCGGCGCTGCCCAAGGCGTTTCCGCCGGACACCGCCGTCACCGTTGATCCCGCCAGCACGGTTGTGCCTGCGTCACTATAGGCAACGCCGGAAATGGCCACCGGCGTCGTGGGATAGCGCCAGGTGAAATAGGGGTAGAGGTTCGTTCCGGTTCCCCAGACGGACGCGGAGAAACCGGCTGGCAGGCGGCCCTGCAACTGGGCGGTGGTGAGGCCGGTGATTGAGCCAGTGCCACCTGCGATGCCAGTCGCCTGGCCACTGGTCTGCATGTCCCAGTAGGTATGGGTGATGGCGGAGCCGGAATTGTTATTATAGCCGGCGAAGCCGCCGACTCCCGAGGAGCCGGTCACATATCCCGTCGAATAGGCGCTGGTGATCGTGCCGTTGACGAAGTTCACGCCCACGAACCCGCCGACGTTCGCGGCCGTTCCAAGCCCGATCACGCGGCCGGTGGCATAGGAATCGGTGATCGTCCCCTCATTGTGGCCCACGAAGCCGCCGATCGGGCCTGAGCTGCCGGTGACCGTTCCCGTCGCGTAGGATTGCGAGATGGTGCCGCCATCACCGGAATAGCCGTTGGCGCCCACGAGGCCGCCGATATAGCCATAGCCGTCGCCTGTGGCCGTGCCCGTGACGGTGCCGGTAGCATAGGACTGGGTGATGCTGCCGTCATTGCTGAGATAGCCCACGAGGCCGCCGATTTGGTATCCGGCGCCGGTCACGCTGCCGCTTGCCGACGATCCGCTGACGGTGCCGCCATTGACGGCGCCGATGAGGCCGCCGGTATTGGCTTCGGTCGTGCTCTGGCCGGACACCGTCGCGCTGGCCGAGGCGGCGGACACCGAGCCGCCCAGCATGTAGCCGATGAGCGTTCCCACGTCGTCATTGCCGGTGATGCTGCCGCCAGAGAGCGTCACGTTGCTGATGGTGGCGCCGCTCGTGTAGCCGAACAGGCCGACATAATCGGTGCCGCCGCGATTGATGGCGAGGCCGGTGATGGTGTGCCCCAGGCCATTGAAGCCGCCCGTGAAACGCGTGCTGCTGTCGCCCAGCGGCACGAAGCCAGACGCCCCCCAGAGCCCGCCATAATAGCCATTGCTGCCCACGGCGAGGGCGCTTGTCATGTTCAAATTGGCGCCCAGCGTGTAGCCGGCGCCAAGGTCCAGCGACATGAGTTGCAACGCCGCCGGGGTGGCGATCACCGTTGAATATTCACTGCGCAGCATGGGCCGCGTCTCGCCTTCGATCATCACCCAGGTGTTGGTGAAATCGAAACCGGTGTAGCTGCTCTGCGAACGCGGCGCGCCGGAGATGTCGAGGACATTGCTCGACACCAGGGATCCGCCGCCTACGATGTTTCCGACCACGGACGACTGTCCCGTGGAATGTGAATCCCAATAGGCATTGGTCAGGGTGATGGTGCTGCCAAGCACATGGCCGATCAGCCCCCCGACGTCGCTTGAACCCGTGACCTGGCCGCTGGCATAGACATTGGTCATCGTCAGCGCATACGACACAAAGCCGATCAACCCTCCGACGTAGTCCCCGCCGCTGACTGCACCCGTCGAATAGCTGTCCGAGATCGTCGTGATCCCCTCGATATCCCCCACGAGGCCACCAAAGGCATAACCCGAAGAGGTCGACGCCACCGAGGCCGACGAGGAAATATTCGACAGGGTCGACTGGCTGATTACACCCCCAACACCCCCGCCGACCCGAAGTGCGGCGACGCTTCCGGAAACATGAATGTTGCTCAGGGTCGACGAGATACCCTGGCCAACCACGGCGCCAACAATTTCGTAACCGGTGATGTTGACGTTGGACAGGGTAAAATCCCGCAGGACCGCATTGCTGTTCGTCGCGCTGAACAACCCGACATTGCCCGACGTGGAACGATTGATGGTCAGGCTGTCGATGAAATGCCCGAGGCCGGTAAAGGTCCCCGTGAACGGCGTTGCAAGCGTGCCCAGCGGAGCAAAGCCCGCGCCGCTGTTCCAACTGGTGGTCGCCGAGGCGTCGATGTCGTTCCCCAACGCGTAATAGCCGGACGTGCCAACCGCCTGTAGGCCGGCGACGTCATGGATCAGCGTGTAGGACTGGCCACCGATGGCGAGCGAGGCACCACTGTCCGGCAAGGACACCCGCGCGCCGTTGGTGAGGGCATAACTGGTACCATAGGCAAGTCCGAGCAACGCATCAGCGCCGCTGAGCGTCACATCCTTGCTGATCGTCAGCGCCCCCGCCGCCGACAGCGTGTAAAACGCATTGGCGGAGGCGTTCGACAGGACGCCGTTGATTGTCAGATCACCGGACGTGGTGGAGATCTGCAGCGAGCCATTGCTGGTGATCGGCCCCGACACCGTCAGGGACTGGCCATTGGTGAAGGCAAACGACCCGGCCGCGCTCGACGCGCCAAGAGTCCCCACCAGATTGCCGCTATGCGTCAGCGAAACCGAACCGCCATTGGCCGCCGTTGCCGTCAGCATCCCCACCTGGATGACCGAGCCGCCGGACTGGTTGATGCCGCCGGAGCCCGCGCTGAGGACGAGCGCGCTCCCGGCATTGCTGCCGGTGATGTTGGCGTTGATGAAGATGCCGCCCGTGCTCGCATCGGCAAGCAAGGTGAGTGTCCTGGCCGTCGACCAGAAGACATCCGCATCGACGCTGATGTTGCCTGCCTCCGAGCCTGCCCCATTCGTCGTGATGGTAACGTTGGTTTGGGAAAGATAATCATTCAAGGTCGTGTTGCGAATATTCGCACCACTGGCCTGCGGACTTACGACCCAGGAAGACGACCCTACATCGACCTGGATTAGGTTGCTGCTCGATGATGAGATGGTCACATTGTAGGGGTCGATGAGCCAGGTGCCGGTGGTACCCTGCTCGGAGAGCGTCGAAACAATCAGGTTGTCGCCCAGAAGCAGGTTATGGCCCGAGGTCTCCACCTGCCCGCCCGCGGCCGTGCCGGCACCGGTCGCCGAAATGCGGCCGTTGAACGTGGTCGTATCATCGGCCCACACCACCACCCGGCCGCCCGCCCCCGCCGTGCCGTCGGCGCGGATCGTCGCGCCAGCCTCCACCGTCGTGGTCTGCGCGGTGGCCACGTCCTCGGCGAGATATTTGGTGGTGGCGTCATAGCCGCCCTGATAGTCGCCACCCACCAGCACGAGGCCGCCGGTCGTGCCCGAGGCGTCGAGGTTCGCGCCGGAGGCGAGCGTGATGTTCCGGCCCGTCACCACGATGGTGCCGCCCGCGTCGCCCTCGCCCGCCACGTCCAGAGGGGCTGACACCTTTGCCGTACCGCCGGAAACCCGGATCTGGCCGCCCTTCGCCTTGCCGTTGGACGCTGCTGCCCGCGCCGCAACTTTCTGGCTGACATTGACCGTGCCGCCGTCGCCCGCGGTCAGGAAGATACGTCCGCCCCTGTTGGCGACGCCGGTCGCCTTGGTGATGCTGCCCGTGTTGCCGGCCAGCGCATAGACATTGCCGCCGTTGGCCTTCAGCTCCACTTCCGCCGCCTTGATGACGCCGGATGTCTTGGCCTTGGTGTCGGCGCCGCCCACCTTCACCACGAACTTGCCGTCGGAGAGGGCGGCGTCGCGCACCAGCACCTCATAGCCCGCCGCGAGGCCCACCGTGCCATTGGGTGCGGTGATGGTGCCGGCGTTTTCGACCTCGCGGGCGATCAGCGCCACGTCGCCGCCCAGCGCGCCGATGGTGCCGTAATTGATCACGCTCGCGGGGCTCGATCCGCGGAAGGTCATGGTTCCGCCGGCGTTGAACGCGGCGTTGGAGACGTCATGGGTGGAGGCGACAAAGCTGCCGCCGGTGGTCACCTGCCCGGTGGGGCCGACGGTGATGCCGTTGGGATTGACGAGATAAAGGCTGCCGGAGGCGGAAAGGCTGCCGTCGATCTGGGAGGGGGAAAGGCCGGTGACGCGGTTGAGGGTGGCGCCGGTGCCGTTCTCGAAGCGCACGTCGGTGCCCGCGCCGAGGGAGAAGGAGCCCCAGTTGATGATGGCGTTGCGCGACGACTGGGTGATGAGGAGACTTCCGGCAGAGGGCGACGAGATTGCCGCGCGGCCGGAAACCACCGAGCCGCCGCTGGGGAGAACACTCTGCGCGAAGGCGTGGGGCGCTGCGACAGCCAGGGCCGAACCCGACAGCAGCGCCAGGGTTCGACGGCGGATCACGCGCGCCGGGCTCGGCGCGAAAACGGTGGTGCCCGCCATCTCAAGCCTCGTGCCGCTTCGCCCACGGGCTGCGGGCCGTGATGCTGGGGTTTCGTCCGGCAGGTGAGGCAGGTGACGCCACAGGGCGGATGCGCGCGCCAAAAACGCAAAACGGCGTCGCCGAGTTGTCGCGAGGGCGCGACATGCCCGACTGCCGGCTTCCCCTGCCGAGCATCCTGTCCCCCGTTCGTGCACCATCCCCTGGACGGTATTCTTTTATATCCTAGCCCAGCAGATTCGGAGAGGCCATTTCCCAGGGCGTGTGGAGGTACTTCCCACGGTTGAGCAGGCGGAATTCTCCATCCGGCACCTTCGGGGACGCATGGCGGACCGGCCGCAGCCGGGGCGGATCATGCGACAGCGCGGGGCGGAGGAGGGGAGCGCTTGAACTGTTTTGCGTCCGCACGTTCTGGCGGGGCCATCAAGGCCATGGCGGAAGGCCCGCCAGGGAGCGCGGTGGGACGTCGGCGGAGCGCCCGCCGCCTGTGCACCCTACCGCCCAAGGTGGCCGGCACCGCGCGCGAAGCCACCGATGTCCCTTGCCGACGCCTCGCGGGCTTCCTCCACCGTGCGGATTGGATGGGTGAGCTTCCACATGGCGGCACCCTGCAAGGGAGAACCTGGGCCGACTGCGCGCAATGGTCAAAAGCCGCGCTGTCCTCTATGGTGCCGCCCCTTTTCCCAGCCTGATCGCCTCCCCGTGAACCCTGCCGCGCGCCTGCAAGCCCTTCTCGATCTGATGCATGAAGTCGACAGCGTGGCCCGCCCCGCTGATGCTGTCGTGTCGGCGTGGTTCCGGGCCCGCCGCTATCTCAGCGAGACGGATCGTGGCCGTATTTCCGATCTGCTCTACGCGCTGCTGCGGCACCACGCGCGGCTGGGCTGGTGGCTGGCGCGGCACGGCCGCCCGGATACGCCGCGCAACCGGCTGCTGGCGTGGCTCGTGCTCGATTGGGGCAAGGCGCCGGATCAGGTGCAGGGCTTGTTCAACGGTGGAAAATTCGCGCCTGCCGTCCTGAAGGACCACGAGCGCGCGCTGCTGGTGAAGCTGCAGGGCTGCGCCATCGACCACCCGGCGATGCCGGACGACGTGCGTTTCGAGTGTCCATCCTGGGCTGCTGAGCCCTTGCGGCGCCGTTTCCAGGATTCCTTCGGGCTTGAGATGGCTGGGCTTCTGACGCCGGCCCCGCTCGATCTGCGCGTCAACCCGATCAAGGCCACGCGCGAGGCCATGCTGCAGGCGCTGCGGGACCTTGGCCTGAAGGCCGAGGTGTCGTCCATGGCGCCCTATGGCATTCGCGTGAATGAGCGCCCCTCGCTGGCGCGCCTGACCATGCTCAAAAGCGGGGAGGTCGAGATCCAGGACGAGGGCTCGCAGCTCGTCGCCATGGTGGTGGACGCGCGGCCGGGCGAGCGGGTGGTGGATTTCTGCGCCGGAGCCGGCGGCAAAACCCTGGCCATCGCCGCGCAGATGGCGAACAAGGGCCATGTGATCGCCTGCGATGTCCTCGCCACGCGCTTGAAGCGCGCCGCCGAACGCTTCCGGCGGGCGGGGCTCCACAATATCGAGACCAGGCCCCTGGCCAGCGAGACGGACCGCTGGGTGAAGCGCCACAAGGGGGGCTTCGATCGGGTGCTGGTGGATGCGCCCTGCAGCGGCACCGGCACCTGGCGGCGCAATCCCGACGCGCGCTGGCGCGTGCTGGGACCGGGACTTGAAAACCTCCTGCCGCTTCAGGCCCGCATTCTTGCGAGCGCGGCGCGGCTCGTGAAGCCCGGCGGGCGGCTGGTCTATGCCACCTGCTCCATGCTGGCCGAAGAGAACGAGGAGCAGGTGGCGGCGTTCCTCGCGGCGCACCCCGCTTTCCATGTGGTGCCGCTCAGCGAGGTCGCGCCGCAGCTCACGGGGTCGGCGCATCCGGACTATCTGGCGCTGACGCCCGCGCGGCATGACACGGATGGCTTCTTCGCCGCCGTCATGCAGCGCGACGCCGCGCCGGCGGCCGAGGAGACGCCCTCGGCCGCGTAAGTCCTGGCGCGGGGTTCTCTGCGCGGAGCCGGGTGGAGGCCGCGCGGCCCGCTCACTTTTTCAGGGGCACGCCCTTCGTCGTGAAGCGCTGCGTCCCGCCCGTGCGGCGCACGGGGCGCGGCGTGCCGGCGGCCTTGCCGGTGCCGGGCGGCTGGTGCGCCGGCACGAGCTGGTCGGGGCGCGGGCCGATGAGGTCGGCGCGGCCCATCTGCTTCAGGGCCTCGCGCAGCAGTGGCCAGTTGTCGGGGTCATGGTAGCGCAGGAACGCCTTGTGCAGCCGGCGCTGCCGCAGCCCCTTCGCCGTCACCACCCTGTCGCTCGCCCCATGCCGCACGCCGCGCAGCGGATTGACGCCGGTGTGGTACATGGTGGTGGCCGTGGCCATGGGAGAGGGCAGGAAGGTCTGCACCTGATCGGCGCGGTAGCGGTTCTTCTTGAGCCAGAGCGCGAGGTTCATCATGTCCTCGTCGGTCGTGCCCGGGTGCGCGGCGATGAAATACGGAATGAGATAGTATTTCTTGCCTGCCTGCTTCACCGCCGCGTCGAACATCTCCTTGAAGCGATCGTAGGTGCCGATGCCCGGCTTCATCATCTTGTCGAGCGGGCCGCGCTCGGTGTGTTCGGGCGCGATCTTCAGGTAGCCGCCCACGTGATGGGTCACCAGCTCCTTGATGTATTCGGGGCTCTTCACCGCGAGATCGTAGCGCACGCCGGAGGCGACCATCACCTTCTTGACGCCCTCCACCTCGCGCACCTTGCGATAGAGCCGGATCAGGTCGTCGTGGGAGGTGTTCAGGTTTGGGCAGATGTCGGGGAAGACGCAGGACGGCCGCCGGCACGCGGCTTCGATCTTGGGGTCCTTGCATGCCATCCGGTACATGTTGGCGGTGGGCCCGCCGATGTCCGAGATCACCCCCGTGAAGCCCGGCGTCTTGTCCCGGATCAGCTCGATCTCGCGCAGGATCGATCCTTCCGAGCGGTTCTGGATGATGCGCCCCTCGTGCTCGGTGATGGAGCAGAAGGTGCAGCCGCCGAAGCAGCCGCGCATGATGGTCACCGAGAACTTGATCATGTCCCAGGCGGGGATCTTCGCCTCGCCGTAGGAAGGGTGCGGCGCGCGGGCGTAGGGCAGGTCGTAGACCGAATCCATCTCCGGGCTGGTCAGCGGGATGGGCGGCGGGTTCAGCCACAGGTCGCGGTCGCCGTGGCGCTGGACCAGCGGGCGGGCGTTGCCGGGGTTGCTCTCGCGGTGCAGCACGCGCGAGGCGCGGGCATAGGCCTCAGGATCCTGCTCCACCTGCTCGTAGGCCGGCAGCCGGATCACGACATCGCCGGGGCGGCGGGCCGCGCCCTCATCGGCGGCGTCGAGATCGTCGGCGTGGAGCTCCGTGTAATGCTCCGGCACCCGGCGGAACAGTGCGACGCCGCGGATGGAATCGAGATCGCGCGGCGGTTCGCCGGCGGCGATCCGGTTCGCCACCTCGATGATGGCGCGCTCGGCATTGCCGTAGACCAGCAGGTCCGCCTTGGCGTCCGCCAGGATGGAGCGGCGCACCTTGTCGGACCAGTAGTCGTAATGGGCGATGCGCCGCAGCGAGGCCTCGATGCCGCCGAGCACGATCGGCACGTCCTTGAACGCCTCGCGGCAGCGCTGCGTGTAGACGATGGTGGAGCGGTCCGGCCGCCGGCCGCCTTCCCCGTCGGGCGTGTAGGCGTCGTCATGGCGCAGCCGGCGGTCCGCCGTGTAGCGGTTGACCATGGAGTCCAGGTTGCCGCCGGTGACGCCGAAGAACAGCTTCGGCCGGCCCAGCACCTTGAACGGCTCGGCCGACTGCCAATCGGGCTGCGCGATGATGCCGACCCGAAAGCCCTGGGCTTCCAGCAGCCGGCCGATGATGGCCATGCCGAAGCTGGGATGATCCACATAGGCGTCGCCCGTCACCAGCACGATGTCGCACGCGTCCCAGCCGAGCGCCGTCATCTCGGCGCGGCTCATGGGCAGGAACGGCGCCGCCTTGCCGGAAGGGGGCCGGCGGCAGGGCAGGGAATTCAAGGGTTTTTCGGTGGCTGGGGCATCCATGGGCTCCACGCATAAGACCCCACTGCGGCAAATTCAACTCAACGGGCCCCGGCCGTGGACACATGCCCTCGGCCATGGCGGGACGGCGGCAGTGACGGAGGAGCCCCCCGAAAGGCGGGCAAGAGAGCGGGGCTTCCATCTACACCTCCGCACGGGAGGCGACTTCGTGGCCTGGAACGGCGATGGCGAGATCATCGTGTTTCGATCCACGCCTCCGCGTGGGAGGCGACAAAACGGGTGGTCCATCCTGCGCGACCACATGCTGTTTCGATCCACGCCTCCGCGCGGGAGGCGGCGCTCTCCAATGCCACCGTCAATCGAACCGTATCAGTTTCGATCCACGCCTCCGCGCGGGAGGCGACAGGTCGTCGCTTTCACGGCTCCACTGGAGAAACGGTTTCGATCCACGCCTCCGCGCGGGAGGCGACAGTCTTGCCGCGCCCTGGATCGCCTTCCACTGTCATGTTTCGATCCACGCCTCCGCGCGGGAGGCGACCCGGCTCCGACAAGCTCATCGACCTGGTCTATTCCGTGTTTCGATCCTCGCCTCCGCGCGGGAGGCGACCGCTTCTCGTGAGCTTGCTCCACGACACTGCGCGGGTTTCGATCCACGCCTCCGCGCGGGAGGCGACCCATGCTCGCGCCCGTCCGCGTCACCGCCCCGGCTGTTTCGATCCACGCCTCCGCGCGGGAGGCGACCGAAGAACCTCAATGACGTGCTGGCGGACACGCTGTTTCGATCCACGCCTCCGCGCGGGAGGCGACCCGACATAATGGGAGAGGCTCGCCTTTGCCTTCTCGTTTCGATCCACGCCTCCGCGCGGGAGGCGACCTCACCATCTAGGATGAGGTCAGGGTTGACCTCGAGTTTCGATCCACGCCTCCGCGCGGGAGGCGACCAGCACCGTGGTCGGCCACCGACAGCGCGCCACGTTTCGATCCACGCCTCCGCGCGGGAGGCGACGCGGCGCAAATGGGGCGCTTACACCTGAGGATCAGTTTCGATCCACGCCTCCGCGCGGGAGGCGACTTGCGGGTCACCGTCATCTGGCACCCGAGGTGCTCGTTTCGATCCACGCCTCCGCGCGGGAGGCGACCACAGCGCATCCTCCACCTTCTGCCGGTCGGCGCTGTTTCGATCCACGCCTCCGCGCGGGAGGCGACGCCTCAGGCACCGCCACATCCGGTAGGTCACGCCCGTTTCGATCCACGCCTCCGCGCGGGAGGCGACTTGACCGCGATCTCATAGGCGGCAACCGCTCCCGTTTCGATCCACGCCTCCGCGCGGGAGGCGACGCGCCCATGAGGCTCTGGCCGCCCTTGTAGAGCCGGTTTCGATCCACGCCTCCGCGCGGGAGGCGACTTTGAGGGGCGTGGATGGTATCGGTCGCAAATCGCAGTTTCGATCCACGCCTCCGCGCGGGAGGCGACGCTCCCACCTCGGCCGGCTGACGTAGCAGATCATTGTTTCGATCCACGCCTCCGCGCGGGAGGCGACCGGGGACGGCCGGGAATAAGGGTGTAGTCATCCGGTTTCGATCCACGCCTCCGCGCGGGAGGCGACCAGCCTCGAAAGCCTCACCGCCGCCGTGAACGAGGTTTCGATCCACGCCTCCGCGCGGGAGGCGACGGTTTCGGGGGCGGCGGGCGTGCGCCGGCTTACGCCACGGTTTCGATCCACGCCTCCGCGCGGGAGGCGACTCACATAGTCCGGCGCCCCATCCAGCATCTTCTGGTTTCGATCCACGCCTCCGCGCGGGAGGCGACCGGGAAGTCATCCGGCCGCACCACGAAGCGCTCCCGGTTTCGATCCACGCCTCCGCGCGGGAGGCGACGATCCCCCACGGGCTCCCCAGCGGGCCGCTCTGGGAGTTTCGATCCACGCCTCCGCGCGGGAGGCGACTGCCTTCGGATAACCGTTTCAAATCAGGTTGGAAATGGCGCTATTTCCGCGAACCTCGGGGCGCGGGGCGTTTGAGATCGTTGGGGCTTCAAGGGGCGCGTGGCGGTTTTCAGGCGGTTCAGCGCTTTGCGTGCTGGTGCGAACCTGCCGGGGGAAGCGTGATCGCTTCGGGTTCGCGCCGCTATGGTGGCCTGTGCGCCAGGGTCAGATCACGAGCGGGCCGTTCAGGTCGACGGCCGGCTTCGCGCCCACGTGCTCCACGCGGCGGCGCCAGTCGGCACCGAGAAAATAGTAACGCAGGCTGTCGTGGGCGGGGTCGATGAGGCTTTCCAGCTCAGCCCGCAGCCTGGTCCATTGCGCGGGGTCCACTTCCACCTCGAACACGGAATACTGCACCCGCTGGCCGAAATCCCGGCACGCCTTGGCGACGCGGCGCAGCCGGCGCTCCCCGCCGGGCGTGCTCGTGCGCACATCGTAGGTTACCAGCACCATCATGCGCGGCCTCCCTCAGAGCTTCGCCGGCTCATTTCCAGATCCAGGGCGGATAGGCATCGAGATCCCCGCGCAGGTGCCGCGCCAGGAGCTGCGCCTGCAGGTGGGGCACGAGGCCGAAGGGCGCCTCTTCCTCGATGAAGGGGTGGAGCCGGGTCTCGCGCTTGCGCTCCTGCCAGGCGGTCAGCACCGTGCGGCGGCCATCGTCCGTGAGCAGGA
The DNA here is from genome assembly GCF_043195015.1 of Xanthobacter sediminis. NCBI lineage: Bacteria > Pseudomonadati > Pseudomonadota > Alphaproteobacteria > Hyphomicrobiales > Xanthobacteraceae > Xanthobacter > Xanthobacter sediminis. The sequence goes on from NZ_JBAFWH010000002.1 coordinate 259,910, forward strand.
CGGCGCCGCCCTCCTTTTCCTCGAAGTCGCGCGCCCGCAGTTGCCGGCGGTTGATGAGGGAGAGGGCGAGGCGATCCGCCAGGATGGGCCTCAGCTCTTCCATGAGATCGAGCGCGAGGCTCGGCCGGCCCGGCCTGTCGCGATGGAGGAAGCCGACCGCGGGGTCGAGCCCGACCCCTTCCGCGGCGCTGCGGCAATCATGGGTGAGCAGGGTGTAGAGGAAGGACAGCACCGCGTTCACGGGATCGCGCGGGGGCCGCCGGCTGCGGCCGCGGAAGCGCAGCGCTTCGTCCGGCGAGCGCACCAGATGGTCGAACACCGAGAAATAGGCGAGCGCGGCCTCGCCTTCCGCCCCGCGCAGAGCGTCCAGCCCCTCCTTCTCGAAGGCGACCCGGCGCAGGATGCGGGCTATTCTCTCCACCATGGCCTCGACAGCGCCGCGCGCCTGGGGCTCCATGTCCGGCCCATAGTCCCTGAGGGCGCGCTGCAGCACCGCGCGCTGGTTGGCGATCTTGCCGGAGACGATGGAGCGGACGATTTCGTCCGGCGCATCGGAGGCCCGGTATTGGGCGCGGCGCAGCAGCACGTTGCCGGAGACCGGCCCCTCAAGCCGCGCGCGGAAGCGGCCCACCCGGTCCAGCAGCACCAGCGCCACGCCGCGCTCGGCCAGCGCTTCCATCAGCGGCGGAGAGAGGAGGATGGCGCCGAAAACCACCACCGAGCCCAGCATGTGGAACGGCACCCGCGCCCGCTCCGCGCCCTCGATGTCCACCACCAGGTTCTCGCCTTCCTTGCGCAAAGCGGCGCCTTCGGTGGTCACGTAGAGCGTGTTCAGGAGCTTTTTCACGGCGTGTCTCCCGCCTGTTCGAGCGCGGCCCCCACGGCGGCGGCGCGGAAGGCGAGGGCGCTGCGCCCGCCAAGCCGCGGCCGGCACAGCTCCACCAGGGAGCAGGAGCGGCAGCGCTCCGCCTTGTACTGGGCCGGGGGCGTGCGGCCGGAGGCGAACAGGGCAGCGAGGGTCGCGGTGGTGTCCTCGGTCAGTTGCCGCAAGCCGGCATCGAACGGCACCACGACCCGGCGCTTGGTCTCTCCATAGAAGAGCGCGCCCTCCGGCACCGGCCGGCCGGTCATCTCCTCCAGGCACAGGGCCTGGGCGCAGAGCTGCACCTCGTCAGCGCGGTGGAGCTTGGCCTTGCCGCGCTTGAATTCCACCGGATAGGGCGTCTCGCCCTCCGGCCCGGCGTAAAACTCCACGAGATCGGCGACGCCGGAGAGATTGAGCCTGCGGCAGGAGAGCGGCAAGGCGGTGACCCGGCGCACCGCCCCGCGGGCGTGGCTGGAGGGCGTGTGGGCCTTTTCGTGCAGCACCCGCCCCTCGGCGGTGAAGCGGTTCTCCTCCCACAGGCGCTCCAGATGGATGAGCGCCGCCTGCCGCAGGCAGAACACCGCATGCTGGAGCGCGGAGAGGGGAATGGGATCGTCCAATGCAGGAAGGTCCAGTGCTGGTGGGCGAAGCTCTTACTTTCTGCGAGGCCAGCGATTGTAGCCGACTTCAGGATCGTTAGAGCGGAGAGCTTGAATAAGCTCCCTTTCCTTCTGTCGTACTTCGGAGTCACTGGCGGTCGTGGAGGACCATATGATCTCCCGCGTTATCGTGAAGGATGTCCGCTCTTCATCGGAGAAGTCGCGAGCGATGTATTCATCGCTCGCGCTTCCAAAATAATTTATGCTGTTTGTCAGATCCATCCCGACATATATTTTACCGTTTGGATACAATATTTTATATATGATCTTCACGGTTCGATGATCTCCACCCCCTCCGGCAAGTCCTCCTTGTCCAAGAGCACCTCGTAATCCTCGAAGCGGCGGGCGGGCGGGTAGTTGGAGAGGCGCTGGTCGTCGATATCGAAGAGATCGCCGTTCACGCGCCGCTTCACGCTCACCCGCTTGAACAGGCGGGAGGCCGCCTCGTTGCCGAGCGCGGAGGCGTGCTTGAAGGCGATCACCCGGCGGGTCTCCATCTCGCCGCGGGCGGCGGAGCGGTCGTGCTCGAACATCACCTTCAGAGCTTCAAACAGGTGGGCGAGGTCCGCCTCGCCGAAGCCGGTACGTTCGGCGAGCTTGGCGTTGACGAAGATGTGGGCCCGGTAGAGGCCGTAGGGCACGATGTGCTTGCGGCCCATGGTGCGGTTCTCGGTGCGCTCGTCGCCGCCCTCCTTCTCGCGGTCCGCCTTCTCCTTCTCGGTGGTGGCGGCCATGCGGGTGATGGAGATTTCAAGCGGCAGGATCTTCTCCACCGAGGAGGCGAAGGTCACCTGCACCGGCCCGCGCACCTGCCCGGCATTGATGCCGGTGCTCATGACAGCGCCGAAGGTGCGGACATCGTAGAAGTTGTCGCACATGAAGGCCGTGAGAGCCCTGCCTTCCGCCTCATCCTTGGGATTGAGCTTGGCGTCCTTGTCGACCTTGGGGTCGTCCTTGCGCACCGCCTTGTAGGCCTCGCGGTGGCGCTGGTTGAGGATGGCGCCTTCCTGCACATAGATGCGGTAGCCGGGCTCGCTGCCCTTGGCGAGCTCCGTGTAGTTGCGGATCTTGCGCTTCAGCGAGACATCGGTGACGAGGCCGGTGCTGGTCTCCGGGTCAATGCGCGGCAGGTTGCCGGCGTCGGGGTCGCCATTGGGGTTGCCGTTGGTGACGTCGAACAGGAACACGATGTCATAGCGGTTGGCGAGCGCGGTCATTGGGCGGCCTCCCCGGCCTCTTCGGTCTCGGGTTTCTCGGGTTTGCGGAAGAAGTCGTTGCGCTGGTGGTAGTAGCCGAGCGCGAACAGGGCCTGGCTGCGGTCGGGCAGGCTGGCGGGATAGGGGTCGGCGCCGGGCTCCATCAGCTCCATGATGGCGCCGATCAGCTTTTCGAGATTGATGCGGCGGCCGGGATTCTGCTTGCCTACCTTGGAAAGGTGGTTGACGGCATGGGCGTCGATGTAAGGAAAGACCTTGCGCGGCTGGGCTGAGGCGGCGCCGTAGAACTTGTCCTTGATGGTGGCATTGATGTTCCGGCCCAGCGCATCTTCCTGCGCCCGCTCGTAGACGGCGAACAGGCGCCCGAGGAGATAGCCGGGGTCCTTGCATGTGAGGTCGAGCGACACGGGCGCCTCCGCCTGGAAGTTCCTGATGAGGACGGATTTGAGGATGCCCACGCGCAGCGCGTTCACGTCGTGGTCGGCGCGCAGGCGGGTGATGATCGAGGACAGGAGCGTGAGCGGGTAGGGCGCGCCGGTGAGGATGGCGCGCATCCATTCGCCAGCGAGGTTGGGCTGGATGTTCTCGGTCTTGCGCAGGCTGGCCGTTTCCACCAGCAGGCGCCACATGGAGGGCGCGGGCTCCTTCGGCGGGGGCTCCACCTTCAGGCGCTCGTGGTGCTCCGCGTAGCGCCGGGCGATGGTGCCGAACTCGTCCTCCACGTAGAAGCGGATGGAGAGGCGCGAGGCATTGGGCGCGAGGCCCAGCACATGGAAGCGCACGCCGGGCGCAAGCGCGGGCTGGAACTCGCCGATGGGCTGTCCCTTCCGCAGCCGCTCAAGGATGTCCGAGACCTTCTGTGCCTCGGTCTTCAGGTCGGGCTCCATGAGGAGCGCAGCCAGTTCGTCCGCCATATCGGCGGAGGCGTCATCCGCGGCCTCGGCCCAGAAGATGGTGGAGGCGTCGCCGATCTGGATGCGGTGGCCGCTGTTGCGCTCAAGAAAATGATTGAGCGCGGTGGTGTAGGCGAAGGCCGCCGCCTCCGACACCGGCGCGTTGTCGCCCTGCTCGTGGCCGTACGAGGTAAAGGCGTCGAGATTGAAGGAGACGATGGAGGCGCCGGAGGATTGCGCGCCCCACACCCCCTTGATGGCCGGGTGCAGCCGCGCCACCGGCGCATGGGCGCCCGTGACGAGGCAGGCGGCCTGCGATTTCTCCCCGTCCGCGGAGAGGCGCGCCCACAGGTCCCGCGCCGCCGGGCGGTCGTGGATGCGGATGTTGTCGAGCCGCTCGCTCTCCAGGGCGAAGACGAGGTTCTGGTCCTTCATCTCCTCCGGCCAGCCCAGCGCCTCGAACTGCTCCGGGGTCCACCAGTCGAGGAAGCGCGCGAAGGCCAGGAGGCCGGCATCGTTCGTTCCGGCGAGCCATTCATGATGCTTGTCGATGAAGGCCTGGTGCTCCAGCGCGGTGCGCTTGCCCTCGCCGGCGGTGATGCCGAGCACATAGGCCGTCTTGTCCCACAGGAAGCTGGGTGCGATGCCGGAGGTGCGCTTGGGCGGCTGGGGCACCGCCATCGGCGGCGCCACCTTCTTCTTGCCCGTGCCCTGCCGCAGGTCGATGGGTGCGCCGTCCGGAATGCCGTCCGCGTTCAGCGAGATCAGGAAGCCGATCCCCACCTGGGAAAAGCCGAAGGCCGGCACCTCTCCCCGCGAGGCCATGCGCTCATAGGCGCGGGCCAGCGCCGCCAGCGCGCTCATCGCAGCACCTCAGGCGAATCCGGTGCTGGCACCTTCAGCACGCCGTCCTTCAGCGTGGCCCGGAAGAACAGCGAGGCGCCGTCGCCCGCGTGGTCGATGTCGTAGAGCATGAAGCCGAGGTCGCGCGGGTGCCCGAAGCCCAGGTCCGGCGTCATGTCCTCCGGCTTTCGGTTCTCGGCCTCTTCCCAGGGGGTATCCGGCTCGATCAGCTCGAAATCGGCGGCGAATTCCCGCGTGCCCAGGCAGGGCTGGTGGAAGCACTGGCCGCGCCGGGCCCGCCGGCTGAAGGTGTCGAGATGCTTGGCGGGGTTGTCGTCCGCCCCCGCGCGGCCAGTCATCTCAAAATGAGCGCAGATGATGTAGGCGACATCCACCAGCACCGTGGCGGCCCGCTGCTGGCGGTTGTCCTCCACCACCAGCGTGAGATTGGAGATGTCGCCGCTCTTCATGGCCGTGGCGATGGCCCGCGACGGTGCCTTGGCGCCCACTTCGTTACGGCGGATGGACTGGAAGCGGGGGCGCTTCAGCACCCGGATCTCGTCCACCACCCAGCGGATCGCCGGCTTCCAGTGGATCGCCTCCAGGATGCCGCGCGCGGCGGAGGGGGTCATCACGTCATAGGAGACGCGCTCAACCTTCATCTCCGGGCGCGTAAAACAGGCCCGCGCGCCGCTGACCTTGAGACGGACACCAAACCCCATCGGCGGGCTCCCGAGGATGCCTTCCCTCTGCGGAAGAGGAATACACGGTTAGGTTGATTCGAGGTTCAGTGCTACAGGATAAAGTCCCCGCCCAGCTCGTCCGCCCGTTCCCATGCGAGGCCGGTTTCCGGGCTGTAGAGGCTGTCCGTCCGCAGCACTGCGAACTGGTCGGCGAAGCCTTCCACGTAGGCGACATGGCCGTTGCGGATCAAGGTGTCTCGGTCTCGGGGTGGCACGCCCACCACATGGCCCTGGAGCCGGCGCGCGGCGGCGCCGGCCGGCATCGCGCCGGCGCGCAGCGCATCGAGGGTCGATCGTGCTTCCGGTGCGCGCGTGATGATCACGGGCGCCATGCCGTCCTCGATCAGGCGGAAGTTCTCCCCCACCGTGCGATAAGCGAAAGCCGTGCTGCCGCCGCTGAGCCCGAAAAGCGACAGCGCGGATTTTCCCACCTTCTGGCCATCGGCATTCGGCACGCTGATGCGGTCCAGCCCGTCCCCCGTTTGCCAGTAGACCTCCTTGAAGTAGTCTTCGATGGCGGTCTTGCAGAACAGGTCGTCGTGTTTCTTCGCCACCCGCTCCATGGCCTGCGCGAAGCGGGCGATCTCGCTGGGGGGCTTTGCGTCGCTGGGCGTGAAGACAATGATGCGGCTCTCCTCCCGGCTCCAGCGCCATTCCCGATTTACCCTGCCGGCGGCCTGGATGATGGAATCGAGCCCCGCCATGGCACGCCACGCGCGGGGGAAGGACACGTCCACCCCCGCTTCGATGAGGCTGGTGGAGATCACCCGGCACGCCTCGCCGCCGATGAGCCGGCGGCGCACTTCGGCGAGGATCTGGCGACGGTCGGCGGCGGTCTGGCGGGTGGAGAGGTGGACGAGGCCGGGCAGCTCCGCCGCCTGCGCCGCCCGGTAGAGATTGAGCGCATGGCGACGGCTGTTGACGATCACGAGGCCCTGGGGGTGGCCCCGCATTTCCTCCACCAGCGCCGGGTCGTCGAGCTTGCCGGGGCGGACCTCGGGCGTCACCCGCCGGAAGGCGGCGTCGAGGCGCTCGGGATCGGGCGCGAGCGCTTGGGTGGTCTTTGAGCAGAAGCCGCCCTTGAAGCGATCGTCCAGCAGGGCCGGCTGGGTGGCCGTGCACAGCACGATGCTGCAGCCGTAGTTGCGCGCAAGCTCGTCCAGCATGGCCACGCAGGGGCGCAGCACGTTGAGCGGGATCACCTGCGCCTCGTCCAGGATGATGACGGCGTTGGCGATGTTGTGCAGCTTGCGGCACCGCGAGGTGCGATGGGAAAAAAGGCTCTCGAACAGCTGCACGTTCGTGGTCACCACGATGGGCGCCGCCCAGTTCTCCATGGCGAGGCGCCGCTTCGCGTCGAGGCGCTGATCGTTGTACACCGCCGCGCCCTCCTCCGGCTCCAGCGCGGAATGGTGCTCCAGGATGAGCTCGTCACCGAGCACGCCGCGGAACACGTCGGCCGTCTGCTCGATGATGGAGGTGAAGGGGATGGCGTAGATGATGCGGTCCATGCCGTGCTGCTTGGCATGCTCCAGCGCGAAGGCGAGCGAGGCCAGCGTCTTGCCGCCGCCGGTGGGCACATCCAGGGTGAACACCCCGCGCGGCAGCGCCGCGCGCTCCCGCACATGGGCGAGAACCTCCTGCCGCAGCTGGTACAGGGGTTCGGCGCGCCGCTCTTCCGGCACGGCGGCGCGCATGGCCTCCATGTGAGCGTCGAACGCGGCGATCAGCGTGTCGATGTGCGCGCCGAGGGGCTGCCAGTCGCGCTCCTTCGCAGGCCCGCCGACGGATTCGTAGAAGCGCTCGGTGCCGATGAAATCCGCATCCACGAGGCAGGAGAACAGCATGCGCCCGAGCGTCGCGAGACGGAAGGCGAGCGCGTCCTTGTCCTTCAGGTCGAGCTTGAAGTTGGCCGGCAGCAGGCTATGCAGGGGCGGCATGGGGAGGTCGCGCCAGGCATCCGCCAGGGCGGGAATCGTGACGCTGGCGCTGTTCAGCCGCCTTTCGAGGGTGGAATCGCCGGCGCCCTGCTTGTCGGGAAGGCCGGCATGGTGCCCGCAGATGCCGTAGGCGAGAAGCTCGGCCACGATCTTGTCGATGAGCGGGGCAGCCTCCGCCGCGCGCATGATGGTGCGCCCGCCCGCGGTGGAATGATCGACGCTCGATCCCTCGCCGCGAATGTAGGCTTGGAAGAGCGGGCTGAACTTGCCGAGGTCATGCAGCAGGCCTGCAAGGTGAGCCGCTGCGGACCCGCCGAACTTGCCACCGTGCTCGGCAGCGAGGCGCGCCACGGTTTCGAGGTGCGCCAGCAGCGGCTCCCAGTCCGCCAGGTCGTTCCGTTCCGTCGAGTGGGCATAGAAGGCGGAAAGGGTGGGCTTTATCGTCATGCGGCGGCCTGCAAGCTCCTGGAGCCGCCCTTCGCCGCCGAAGCCGGGCACCGCCGGCTGCAACGCGAATCGCGAAGAGTGACAACCCATGCGAGCATGCGCGGGTGGCGCCGTCGAGGTGCGATGGTGCGCCCGAGCGTCGCGGGGTCTGGCCCTCCGAAGGCCGGCGAGCTTGGGTCATGGGCTTAACATCAAGCCCCGCGCGGCGCCCTGGCGAACCCGGTATCGCGCCGCTCGCGGAGCGATGCCATTGGGATCAGTCGGCAAGCACCTCTATGAAGCGGCGGGCGACCCAGCCGGTCTTGCAGGGGCCGAGATAGGCGCGGCGATAGGGCTTTTCGGTGGGTGTCGCCTCGCTCACGCGGCAGCGCTCCGCCAGGAAGGGGCCGGAGGCGTTCTCGGGCACGTCGTCATAGATGATGCCGACGAACGTGTCGTCGTTGTGCTCGGGATGGGTGGCGATCACCAGCCGGCCGGGCCCGAGGCGGCCGCGCTCGGCGGCTTTCACCGAAGGAGCCTCGCGCACCGAAAGGAAGCCGTCGCCGCCGGCCTTGAGGCCGGAAACGCGGGCGATGGCGCCGCCTGAATCGATCGGCGTGCCATTGTCCATCGCGGGATTGAGCATCACCATCGGCGGCGCCTTGATCTGCGACGCCGGCAGGGGGGCGGCCGACTGGGCGGCGGCGGGTGCGGCGAGCCAGAAAGCGGTCCAAAAGGCGGCCTGGGCGAGTGCGACCGCCAGGGTTTGCGCCGGCGCGCGCCGGGGCTGGCTCACGGGCACGGCCCGATGCGCTTGCCGCGCTGGACCAGAGTCATCGGCGGGTTGCCCGCGTTGGACATGGTCACCCGGCCTTCCATGGTGGTGCCGCGGTAGAAGAACTCGGCGGTCTGCTCAAGGGCGCCGCAGGTCTGGCGGAAGGTGACGCGCTCGGCCTCCGCCGTGACATCCTGGATCTTGCAATCCAGGCCTTCCGCGAGGATCGCCTTGCGGATGTCGTCGGCGGACCCGCGGGCGGTTCCCGCCATCGTCGCATCGATGCATCGCGTGGCGACGATCCATTGGCCGGGACCGTTTCCGCCGTCGCTGGCGGTCTGCGTTTCCCACAGGCCGGGCTCCATGCGCTCCTGCGCCAGCGCGGCGCAGGGGGCGAAGCAGAGGGCGAGAACGAGGACGGGAGAGGCCAGAATACCACGCATGCTCATGTCTCCTGGATGGGAAGGCGGCGGTGCGACGCTGCGGGGGATGCGTATCACCGCTTCACGAGCTCCACGCGGCGGTTCCTGGCCCGGCCCGCCTCGTCCTCGTTGGGTGCGACGGGCGACGCCATGCCGGCTCCGAACGGCGTGAGCCGGGCGGCGGCGATGCCCTGGCGCTTCAGGTCCTCCACCACCGCGGCGGCGCGGCGGCGGGAGAGGTCCACATTGTAGTCGAATGCGCCCTTCGCATCGGTGTGGCCGGTGACGACCACGGAGATGGACGGATCGGCCTTCAGGAACTTGGCGATCTCGTCGAGGGTGGGGCGCGATTCCGGCTTGATCCCGGCGCTGTCGAAGTCGAACAGGATGCCGTAGAGCGCCACTCGGCCTTCGGCGGTGAGCGCCCTGGCCATGGCGTCGGCGTCGATGAAGGCGATGCGCCCGGTCTCGATCGGCTTCTCCTCCACCGCGATAACACGCACCAGGGGTCCGCCCTTGTTCTCACCCACATAGACGCCCGCATAGACATTGCCCGTGGGGCGCTCGGCGCGGGCGAGCAAATAGCGCACGCCCTCGCCGTAGCGGTAGTTTATGGCTCCGTCGCCGGCGAAGGTGCTCATGCGGTAGGGGCTGCCGATGCCCTTGATGCAGCTCGCGTTGCCACAGGAATAGAGGATTTCGAACCCCTTCGATTTCAGGGAGTCCTCGTAGTTCTTGATGATCTCCAGTCCGGAGCGGCCCTTCGGCGCGTCGTAGCGGATGCGCGTGACCTTGCCTTCCAGCTTGATCGAATTGCGATCAGTGAACGTCTCGCCCTCGGCGCGGATGTCGACAGGCGCGTTGATGAGCCGCTGCTCGTCGAAGGCGAGGGCTTCGTAGGCAATGATTTCCGATCCTTCGTAGCGGCCTACGAGCGGATGGTCCTTGGAGCCGGGCACGTCCTTTGCGGCCGCCGGCGCGCCGGCAAGGAAGGCGGCGAGCAGGCAAAGGAGGGGCCCGAGGGTGCGGCGCTGCTTCAGCATCGAAGCTGGCTCCTCGCGGGAATGAGGTGTCAGACCGGTTTACAGCGCCCCCCGGCCGCGCGAAATTCCCCCGCCGGGGAGTGATTGGCCACGCTCTCGGCGGAAGGGGGGCATGGTGGTCAGACGTGTCTCCAAGCGAAGATGGCATGACCTGGAGCTGATCTGCTCGACAGGGGTCGGCATTGCGGCCATCGCGCCCCATGTCAGCCGCACCCTGCGGGAGATCGTCGGCGCCGACGCCGGCGCTATCTTCTGGATGGACGCGCAAGGCCTGCCCACCGGCTTCTTCCACGAGGATACCCACGCCGGCGCCCGCGATCTCTTCGCCAACGCCTTCGAGCGCCTCTTCCTCGGCGAATCCGAGCTCAACGTGGCGACCCTGGCGCGCAGGAGCGGCGCCGATGCCGGGCACCTCCTCGCCCCGCCGCCGAGCTATTGGAAGTCCAACACCTTCAACCTTCTGGTGCGGCCCAGCGGGCACCATCACGCCATCGACCTCAGGATCGATCACGAGGGTGTTCCCCGCGCGGTGGTGCTGCTGTTCCGAGTGCGGCGCCGACCGTTCGACGAGGCGGACCTGGCGCTCCTGCGGCTGTCGGCCGGCCTGCTGCGCCGGGCTTTCGTGGAAGCGCCGGGCTCCGACCGCTGGACCTCGCGCGCGCCGCCGGCACACCTGCTCGTGGACCGGGCCGGCGGCAGGCTGCTCTTTGCCTCGGCTTCCGCCCACGCTCTGCTTCAGGAGGGCAACCATGTCGCCCAGGGCGTCCCCGCGACCGGCCCCCTGAGCGCGCCGCCGGCCTTCGCCGCCGTCCTCTGTGCTCGGCTCGGCGCGGAGGCGCGGCCACGGCTGGAACTGCCCTCGCCGAATGGGCGGCTGGTGGTGGTGGCGGAGGAGCTGGCGGCCCCCGCCGAGGGGCGGGCGGTGCTGCTGACGTTGCAGCCGCAGACGCCGTTCCGGCTGGGGCTCGTCGAGCGCATCCTGGAGCAGGACGTGTCGCCCAAGCAGAAGACCCTGCTTCTGGCGGCCGCCTCCGGCGCCTCGCGCACGGAGGCGGCGCGGCTGGCGAGCACCAGCCCCGAGGCCATGAAGAAGCACCTGCTCGCCATCTTCGCCGCCACCGGCGCGCGCTCCTGGATCGATCTCGGCCGCATGTTCGGGGCCGGGGAGGCGGCGGCGGAACATGATGCGGCGGGCCGCTGACTGATCGCGGCGGACCCGGCCGGCGTGGTGCGCGCCAAGTCGCATCCGGACCGCTTCCAAGCCTCATGCTGAAGGTCCGTGAGGCTCTCCCACGGGCGGTTGGTCAAGCCCGTGCGGCATTCGGGCGAAAGCCACGCGCCGGTCAAAGGTGCGGCTTCTGTTCTGGCTTGCCGGGGTCGGGGCCGGGACAGGGCGACGCGCTTGCCGGTCCTCGCCCGTCGTGGGCTCGGCCTATGCCGGGGGGCGCGCGCCTGCTGGCCGTGCCGGTGGTCGTTGCCCCGGTCTCAATGTTCCGCCTTCTGCTGGCGATGCGCGAGCCGGGTGCCGGACGCACGGGCTTGCCGTCTCGACGCTCCCGGCCCGGCGCCAGAGTGGCCGCCGCGTGCGGCTCTCAGCGCTCCGCCTTCTGCGGACGGGCCATGAGGGCTTCGATGGCGGCGTCGATGGAGAGCCGCTCGCGCAGCACCGCGTCCACCGCCGCGCTCACGGGCATCTCCACAGCCTGCGCCGCAGCCATCTCCACCAGCACGCCGGCGGTGAAGGCGCCTTCCGCCAGCTTGTCGGGCGTCGCGCTGCCGGCGCCCAGGGCGGCGCCGAAGGCGAAGTTGCGGGACTGGGGGCCGGAGGTGGTGAGGATCAGGTCGCCGAGGCCGGAAAGGCCGGTCATGGTCTCCGGCCGCCCGCCGTAGGCCTTCGCGAACCGCGTCAGCTCGGCGAAGCCGCGCGCCACCAGGGCCGCGCCCGCGCTGGCGCCGAGCCGGCGCCCGGCCACGATGCCGGCGGCGATGGCCAGCACGTTCTTGGTGGCGCCGCCGATCTCCACGCCCCGCACGTCGGTGGAGAAATAGAGCCGGAGCGTGGAGGAGCCCAGGGCGTCGCACAAGGCGCGCGCCAGCGCCTCGTCCGCGCTCGCGAGGGTGACGGCGGTGGGCAGGCCGGCGGCCACGTCGCTCGCGAAGCTGGGGCCGGAGAGCACGGCGGGGATGGCGGTCGGCGCCTCGGCGGCGATCACCTCGGTGATGAAGGCCCGGGTACCGCGCTCGATGCCCTTGGCGCAGGAGACGACGGGCGTGCCGCGCGTGAGCAGCGGCGCCAGCTCGCGCGTCACGGCGCGGCACGCCTGCGCCGGCACCACCAGCAGCACGGCATCGCATTCCGCCGTCAGGGCGAGGCTGGCGGTGGGCGTCACGCCCGGATCGATGGCGATGCCGGGCAAGGCGCGGCGGTTCTTGCGCCGGGCGAGCATGTCGGCCACCTGGAAGGCGTCGCGCGCGTAAAGGCGCACCTGCCGGCCGGCGCGGGCGGCGGCATTGGCGAGGGCAGTGCCCCAGGCACCCGCGCCCACCACGCCGATGGTCTGGAAGGAAGCCACGGCTCAGGCCCGCGCGTGGGCCGAGGCGGCGGCCGCGGGATCGAGCGGCCAGCGGGCGCGGGGGCTCACCTCCAGCGTGTCCTGCAGCCCGCGGGAGAGGCGCTCGGCGCCGGCCCAGGCAATCATAGCGCCATTGTCGGTGCACAGGTTCGGGGCGGGCATGGCGAAGCGGGTGTTGAGCTCGGCCGCCTGGCGGGCGAGGGCGGTGCGGATGGCGCCGTTGGCCGCGACGCCGCCGGCCACCACCAGCGCCGTGGGCCCGCGCCCCAGCCGGTCACGGAAGGCGCGGGCACCGGCCTTCACCCGGTCCACGATCACCTCCACCACCGCCGCCTGGAAGCCGGCGCACAGGTCCGCCACGTCGTCGTCGGTGAGGGGGGCGAGCTTCTCCGCCTCCAGCCGCACGGCGGTCTTGAGGCCGGAGAGGGAGAAATCGGGCTCGCGCCGGCCCAGCATGGGGCGGGGGAAAGCGAAGCGGGCGGCGTGGCCCTGGGCGGCCTGGGCCTCCACCTGCGGGCCGCCGGGGTAGGGCAGGCTCAGCATCTTGGCCACCTTGTCGAAGGCCTCGCCCACGGCGTCGTCCAGCGTGGTGCCGAGGCGGGTGTAGCGGCCCACGTCCTCCACCGCCAGAAGCTGGGTGTGGCCGCCGGAAACCAGCAGCAGGAGGTAGGGAAAGGCCACCCCATCGGTGAGGCGGGCGGTGAGGGCGTGGGCTTCGAGGTGGTTCACGGCCACCAGCGGCTTGCGGGCGGCGAGGGCGATGGCCTTGGCCGTGGTGAGCCCGACGATGACCCCGCCGATGAGACCCGGCCCCGCGGCCGCCGCAACGCCCGAGAGCTCGGAGAAGGAGAGATTCGCCTGCCGCATGGCCTCGGCGATCACGTGGTCGAGGATCTCCACATGGGCGCGGGCGGCGATTTCCGGCACCACGCCGCCATAGGGCGAGTGGATGGCGATCTGCGAGCGGATCACGTTCGAGCGGATGGCGCTGGCGCCGGTGGGCGAGCGCGACACCACGGCGGCGGAGGTCTCATCGCAGGTGGTCTCGATGCCGAGAACGAGAAGATCCGCCAAGTTGCCCCCGCTTTCCGCGCTGCGCCGGAACGCCGCTCTACCCCGATTTGATTCCTGCGCGCATTGTACGCGCCCATGAGTGCAGACACGAACACCCAAAAGCGCCATTCCTCAGGCATTTCCGCAGATGCGTCCGCGCCGCGGCTCACCATCGGCACCCGTGGTAGCCCGCTGGCGCTGTGGCAGGCCCATGCGGTGCGCGCGGCCCTCGCGGCGGCCCTCGGCCGGGCGGAGGAGACCATCGCGGTCGAGATCATCCGCACCACCGGCGACACCATCCAGGATCGCGCGCTGGCGGAGGCGGGCGGCAAGGGCCTCTTCACCAAGGAGATCGAGGATGCGCTTCTCGAGGGGCGCATCGATCTCGCGGTGCATTCGGCCAAGGACGTGGCGACCGTGCTGCCAGAGGGCCTGCACCTTGCCGGCTACCTGCCGCGCGCCGATGTGCGCGACGCGCTCATCCTGAAGCGCGGCGCCAGCCTCGACGATCTCGCCCCCGGCGCGAAGGTGGGCACCGCCTCCCTGCGCCGTGCGGCGCAGATGAAGCGCCTGCGGCCAGACCTGAAGGTGGAGCTGCTGCGCGGCAATGTGCACACCCGCCTCGCCCGCGTGCGGGAAGGGGATTTCGACGCCACCCTGCTGGCGCTCGCCGGCCTCACCCGGCTCGGCCTCGCCCATGAGGCGGGCGCGGTGCTGGAGACGCGTCATTTCCTACCGGCGGTGGGGCAGGGGGCGGTGGCCATCGAGTGCCGGGTGGCGGATACGCCGACCAACGCCGCCATCGGCGCCATCGCCTGCCGCGACACCGGCATCGCGCTCGATGCCGAGCGCGCCTTTCTGGCCGCGCTCGACGGCTCGTGCCGCACGCCCATCGCCGGGCTCGCGACGGTGGAAGGGGGGCGCGTGCGCCTCTCCGGCCTGGTGCTGGCGCTCGACGGCACGGACGCCGCCGAGGCCGAGGAGAGCGCTCCCGTCGCGGAGGCCGCCGCCCTCGGCGCGCGCTGCGGCGCGCGGCTGCGGCAGAGCGCGCCCGCCCGCGCCCTTGGGCTCTAGGGCATTTTCAGGCGAAGTGGATGCCGGTTCGCATGAAGAACATGCGTGGTTTCAATAATCTGGAACGATTGCCGCGCGCCGGTGCGGGCGGCAAACGCTTTGGAGCATATGCGGTGAATATCCACTCACCGAACGTGCTCTAGCCCTTTGCTGCGCCGCAAATCCGGATGCAGAACCGCTGCACGCTTTTGCCGGATTTGCTTTAGCTGCACGATGAAACGCATCCTCGCGCGGTGGGCCTGCCCGCGCGGCGTGGGGGTGCCCTCGGAGCGGAATGTCGCTCCATCCGCGTGCCGGCCAGAGTGAACGGGACATGACGCCATGCACTTCCTGATTACCCGCCCGGAGCCCGCCGCGAGCCAGACCGCGGAACGCCTGCGCAAGCTCGGCCATGAGGCGACGGTGGACCCCATGCTGCGCATCGCGCCCACCGCCGCGCCGCTGCCGGCGGGGCCGTTCGATGCGGTGGCCTTCACCTCCATCAACGGGGTGAAGGCGTTCGCGGCCCATCCGGAGGGGCGGGGCCTGTTCCACCTGCCGGCATTCGCGGTGGGCACACGCACCGCCAAGGAAGCGCGGGCGGTGGGCTTCCATCACGTGACAGATTGCGCGGGCGATGCCGATGCTCTTGCCGGCCGCCTTGCGCAGGCACTGCCGGAGGGCGCGCGCGTGCTCAACCCGGCCGGCGAGGACCGCGCGGCGGACCTCGCCGAGCTGCTGACGGCGCCGGGGCTGGAGCTGGTGCTCACCATCATCTATGCCGCCGAGCCGGCGGACGCCCTCTCGCCCGAGGCGCGGGCCGCGCTGGAGGCGGGGCGCGTCGATGCCGCCCTTCATTTCTCCCAGCGCACCGTGAAGACCCTTCTCGCCTGCGTGGCGGCGGCGGGGCTCGGCAGCCGGCTCGCGGGGGTGCGGGAGTTCTGCCTGTCCGAGCAGGTGGGCGGGCCGCTGGTGAAGGCCGGCTACCCCATCGAGGCGGCGTCCGCGCCCAATGAGGACGCGCTGTTCGCGTTGTTCTGATCGCGCTGCGGCGGCCGAAGGTTGCGATGGATCGCCGGGCGGTCTATCGGGAGAAAAAGGCGGATCGACCCCACGAGGAGGCCCATGGCGAGCGACAATCCCAATGCGGCCGGCGGTTCATCCCGTCGCCCCCGCACTCCGCCGACCCTCGACCTGAAGGCCGAGGAGGTGCGCGCCGAATCCGGCAGCGAAGCCACGCCCCCTGCCCAGGCCGCCAGCGAGACGGCCGCCAAGGCTCCCGCCGAGGGGACCGGGCCTGCCGCGCCCGGCCCCGAATCACCGGCTTCCGGCGCTGAGGCGCGCGTTGGCGCCGCGCCCGCCGCCGAAGATGCCGGCACGGCCGGGGCGCCGGAAGGCGCTCCCTCCGATGCTGTGACGCAGCCCGAAGCCGCTTCGGCGCCGGAGCCCGTCGGCCCGGATGCTTCGAGCCAGGATGCCCAAGGCCCGGCAGGTCCGCTTCCGCAGGCGCCGCGCCGGGGCGGGGCCGGAACGGTTGTCGCGGCCCTGGTGCTGGGGGCTCTCGCCGGCGGCGCGGCCGGTGGCGGCGTCTTCTATTACCTCGCTCAGAACGCGCCACGACCGCAGGCGGTGGACCTTTCCCCGCTCGCCGCCCGCATCGCGGCGCTGGAGGCCCGCCCAGTGGCTGATGCCGCCGCCCTCGCGGCTGTGCGGCAGGGCCTGAGCCAGGCGGATGCGCGCGTCTCGGCCCTCGACACCGCCGTTTCCGGGCTCAAGGCGGCCCCGGTCGCCACTACGCCCGCTGCGCCGAACGTGGACGCGCTGAAGGCGGCCCTCGGCAAGACTGATGGCGCCGTTTCCGATGTCGCCGCCCGGGTGGCCGCGCTGAAGACCAGCCAGGACAGCCTGAAATCCGCCCAGGATGCCCTTCAGTCCGCCATTGCAGCCGCGGCCTCCGCCGCACAACAGGCGCAGACGCAGGCGCAGCAGGCCCAGACTCAGGCGCAGGTGCTCGGCCCCCGGCTCGACGGGCTCGGCAGCCATATCGATGCGGTGCGCAAGGAAGCCGCCGATGCGGCCACCGCTGCCGCCGCGGTCAACCGTGGCGCGGCCTCCGTGCTGGTGCTCGGCACCCTGAAGCAGTCCGTCGATGCCGGCCGCCCGTTCGCGCCTGAGCTGGACGCCGCCCGCGCCCTGCTGGGGCCGCGCGCGGCGGCGCTGGAGCCGTTCGCTGCCACGGCGCAGGCGGGCTTTCCGCCCCTGCCGAAGCTGGCCGACCAGCTCGCCCGCGCCGGCGGCGCCGCCATCGACGGCCTCACACCGGCGCCCGAGGCGGCGCCGGCGGATGCCTCGCTGGTGACGCGCTTCCTCGCCAGTGCCCAGAGCCTCGTGAAGGTGCGCCCCGCCGACAGCGTGGACCCGGAGAGCCTGCGCGGCCTCCTCGACCGCGCAGTGGCCGCGGTGCGCCTCGGCGATATCGCGGGCGCGCTTGCCGCCCTGAAGCAGCTTCCGCCCCCAGTGCAGGAGAAGCTGGCCGCCGTGACGGCCGAGCTCGACGCCCGCCGCCGCGCGGCCGAGGCCGCCACCACGCTCTACCAGCAGGCCCTCGCCGCCATTTCGGGGAAGACGCCGTGACCCGCCTCGTCATCATCCTCGTCGTTCTCGCCGGCCTGGCCTTCGGCGCCTCCTGGATCGCCGACCGGCCGGGCGAGATTTCCGTCGTCTGGCAGGGCTGGCGGGTGGAGACCACAGTGCCGGTGGCGCTTGCCGTCATCGCTGTGGTGACCGGCGTGATGCTCGCCATCTGGCGGCTGCTCGCTTTGCTCATCGCCTCGCCGAAGCTGCTGGCGGCGCTGTCGCGGCGCAAGCGGCGCGACCAGGGTCTGAAGGCCGTGAGCCGGGGCCTGCTCGCCATCGGCTCCGGCGATGCCGCCACCGCCCGCAAGGCGCGGGCCGAGGCGGCGCGGCTGCTGCCGCACGAGCCGCTCACCCACCTTCTCACCGCCCAGGCCGCCCAGTTCGACAACGACCCCGAGGCCGCCATTGCCGCCTTCACGGCCATGGCCGCGCGGCCGGAGACGCGCCTTCTGGGCCTGCGCGGCCTGCACATGGAGGCGCGCAAGGCGGGCGACCGCGCCGCCGCCGCCACCATCGCCGCCGAGGCCGTGGCCGACGCGCCGACACTGGGCTGGGCGGCGGATGCCGTCATCGAGGCCCACTGCGCGGCCGGCGACTACCGCGCCGCGCGCACAGTGCTGGAGCGCCAGATGGCGCAGAAGGGCATTGACAAGGCCCAGTATCGCCGCCGCCGCGCAGTGCTGCTGACCGCCGAGGCCCTGGCGCTGGAGCATTCCGACCCGCTGGTGGCGCGCGAGCTGGCGCAGGAGGCGGTGCGCCTCGCGCCCACCCTGGTGCCTGCGGCCGCCTGCGCTGGCCGGCTCATGGGCGCCGCCGGGGAGCTGAAGAAGGCGGCGAAGATCGTCGAGACCGCCTATGCCGCCAACCCGCATCCCGAGCTGGCGGAGGTGGAAGCGCACCTGCGCCCCGGCGATGCCGCCCTCGACCGGCTGCGGCGGGTGCGGATGCTGGCCGGCAAGGCGCCCGGCCATGTGGAAAGCGCCATCGCGCTCGCCCGCGCCGCCCTCGACGCCCACGAATATGACGAGGCCCGCCGCACCCTGGAGCCGCTGCTGGAGGCGCCCACCCAGCGGGTGTGCCTGCTGATGGCCGAGCTGGAGGCCGCCGAGAACGGCGACGTGGGCAAGGCCCGCGAGTGGACCGCCCGCGCCGTGCACGCCGATCGCGATCCGGCCTGGATCGCCGACGGGGTGGTTTCCGATCACTGGCGGCCCATCTCCCCTGTGACCGGCCGGCTCGATGCCTTCACCTGGGCGGTGCCGCCCGGTGTCTTGGCGGCGCCGATCCTGGAGCACGGCGCGGAGCGGGTCATGGCCGCCATCGCCGCTGTGCGCGCCGGGGAGCAGGCCAAGGCGCTGGCGGAGGCCGCCGCCCGCGCGGCGGAGAGCGGGGCGCTTCACGGCGCGGCGCCGGCCGCCGACCCTATGGGCGCGGTGGACGGCCTCGGCGGGGGTAAGCCCTTGGCGGAAGATCATCCGGCGGACAAGCCGGCGGCGGACCTTCATGCCGAGGACCGCCCGGCCGAGCCGGCGGGCGGGGAGGCCCCCGCCGCCGAGGCTCAGCCGCGCCGGCGGACTGCCGCTCCCATCGTCGCCATGCCGCCCCTGCCGGATGATCCCGGACTGGGCACCGACGAGCCGGAGCCATCTGCGCCCAAGCGCCGTTTCTTCGGTATCTGATGCCGTTGGCGCCGGTTCCGCTGAAGCGCCGCGCGGGGCTTGAGCGGGGGTCCATGACGACCACCGGCTGATGAGGAAAGCACGCGGGCCCTTGGTGTGAGCGCCACTGCTGCTCCGGGCGGACGAATCGAAAAGGCCCCGGCGATGCGTTTCGCCGGGGCCTTTTCATGCGCGCCGCAGGTCTCATGCCATCCCGCTCGGCCATGGCCTTCGACCGGTGCCGGGCGGGCTCTGCTCAAGCGGGGGGCTCAGAAGGCGGTGAAGAGGGCTTCGTGGTGCTCCACCTGGGGCGGGGCGGCCATGTGCGGCCCGGCGAGGCGGCGCCATTCCTGGAATTCCGGCGCCTCGCGGAAGTGGACCATGTGGTCCTCCACGCTGTCCCACGTCACCACCAGGAAGTAGCGGTTGGGCGCCTCCACCGAGCGCTCCAGCCGGAGGCCCCGGCAGCCGCGCGAGCGCTGGAAGAAGGGTGCGGCTTCCTTCACCGCCGCCTCGAAGGCCGCGCGGGCGCCGTCCTTCACCTCGATGGTTGCGACCTCATAGACCATACTGACATCCTCGCTTACGGCGGCCGGGTGCCGCCGGCCCCTTCTTACACGATCTGGGCCGGCCGCGCGTTGCCGCCCCGCCCGCGCGGCTTGCAATGGGCGGGCGAAAGCGGCACACCGGTGCGGTTCTTCCCACCAGCATTTCGAGCGCGCCCATGGCCCATTGGCTCTACAAATCCGAACCCTTCAAATGGTCCTGGGACATGCAGGTGAAGGCGGGCGAAAAGGGCACCCACTGGGACGGCGTGCGCAACCACCTCGCCAAGCAGCAGATGCTGGCCATGAAGACGGGCGACACCGGCTTCTTCTACCACTCCAACGAGGGCAAGGAGATCGTCGGCATCGTGGAGGTCATCAAGGAGGCCTATCCTGACCCCTCCGACCCCACCGGCAAGTTCGTGATGGTGGACCTCAAGGCGGTGAAGCCGCTGAAGCATCCCATCAGCCTTGCCGCCATCAAGGCGGACCCGCGCTTCCAGGACATGGCGCTCATCAAGTATTCCCGGCTCTCGGTGCAGCCGGTTACCGACGAGGAGTGGGAGATTCTCTGCGCCATGGGTGGCGTGTGAGCCGCCCCATCGCCGATCCCGCAGCCTTCATCCGCGCCGAGACGCGCCTGCGCCCCACGGCCCTGGTGCCGGAGATTTCGCTCCATGTGGCGGATGAGGCAGTGCCCATCTGGCACCGCACCGAGGAGGAACTGGGGGAAATGGGCCTGCCGCCCCCGTTCTGGGCCTTCGCCTGGGCGGGCGGGCAGGCGCTGGCGCGGCATGTGCTCGACCATCCCGAGCTGGTGGCGGGGGAGGACGTGCTTGATTTCGCGTCCGGTTCCGGGCTGGTGGGCATCGCGGCCATGAAGGCGGGGGCGCGGCGCGTCACCTGCGCGGACATTGACAGCTTCGCCCTTGCCGCCATCGCCCTGAACGGCGAGGCCAATGCCGTGGCGCTCGCGCCGGTGGGGGAGGACCTCATCGGCCGCGACCTTGGCTGGGGCACCGTGCTCGCCGGCGACATCTGCTACGAGAAGGATCTGGCCGAGCGGGTCTATGCGTGGCTGCTGGCGCTTTCCCGGCGCGGAGCGCGGGTGCTCATCGGGGATCCCGGCCGCACCTACCTGCCCAGGGAGCGGCTGGAGCAGCTTGCCGAATACCATGTTCCGGTGACGCGCGAGCTGGAGGACATGGAGATCAAGCGCACCTGCGTCTGGCGGCCGCGCGCGGACGCTTAGCTTCAACCAATTCGGGACTCAGGCGCGGCGCGCCACCAGCGCGGAGCCCGCCACCACCAGCCAACCGGCGATCATGAGGCTGCCGCCGAATGGCGCGCTGCCGCCGAGCAGTTTCGCCTCCAGCAGAGCGCGGGAGGAAAGATCCCCACAGAACAGCAGGGCGCCCAAGACCAGCGCCGATGCGCCGATGCGCAGCGCTGCCCCGCCCCGGCCGACCTGGAGCGCCAGGGCGACCAGCCCGCCCACGGCGGCGGCGTGCAGGATCAGGAAATAGGCGGCGGTCTCCAGCATGGAGCCGCCGGCCACATGGGCCGAGACGGCCGCCGCCGCGACGCCGCACGCGCCCATGAGCCCTGCCAGCAGAAGCAGGAATCGTGTCCACAGATCCATCGCCGCGCTACCTCCACATGAATGTCGTTATAGGGCGCTAGCACCGGCGGGGAAATCGGCCGGGAGGCCGCAGGGGGCGTTCCATGCGGCGAGGCGCACGGCTCGGCGAGAAGGATATGCACCCAAAGTCGGGCTTCCGGGTGCCTTGTGGAGCGGGATGGAGGCCAGCATAATCCCGCCAAATAATGGCGAGCCCAAATCGCCGATAACCAAAGATTGCAGGCGCTCCGGTCCGTGCTCACGGCGAAGCGCAGGCGGTGGAAATAACCAAGGTTGCGGGCCGGCCGGCCCGCTGAAGGGAGGCAAGAGCCATGTCCGATAAAGTCTATGATGTGCCGTCCGTCTGGGCCGAGAAGGCTTATGTGGACGATGCCCGCTACAATGCCATGTATGCCGCCTCCGTTGAGGACCCGAACACCTTCTGGGGCGAGCATGGCAAGCGAATCGACTGGTTCCACCCCTACACCAAGGTGAAGAACACCTCGTTCGATCCCGGCCACGTCTCCATCAAGTGGTTCGAGGACGGCATCACCAACGTTTCCTATAACTGCGTCGATCGCCACCTCGAGACGCGCGGCGACCAGCCCGCCATCATCTGGGAAGGCGACAGCCCGGACGAATCGAAGGTCATCACCTATCGCGAGCTCTCCAGCGAGGTGAACAAGCTCGCCAACGTGCTGCGCAACCGCGGCGTGGAGAAGGGTGACCGCGTCACCATCTACCTGCCGATGATCCCCGAGGCCGCCTATGCTATGCTCGCCTGCGCGCGGCTCGGTGCGGTCCATTCCATCGTGTTCGGCGGCTTCTCCCCGGACAGCCTCGCGGGCCGCGTCTCGGACTGCGGCTCCAAGGTCATCATCACCGCCGACGAGGGCCTGCGCGGCGGCCGCAAGGTGCCGCTGAAGGCCAATGTGGACGCGGCCATCAACCAGATCGGCGGCGACAGCGTCGACCACGTGATCGTGGTGCGCCGCACCGGCGGCAAGGTGGACATGACCCCCGGCCGCGATGTCTATTACGATGATGCCGCCGCGCAGGTGACGGACGAGTGCCCGCCCGCGCACATGCACGCAGAAGACCCGCTGTTCATCCTCTACACGTCCGGTTCCACCGGCAAGCCGAAGGGCGTGCTGCACACCACCGGCGGCTATCTGGTCTATGCGTCCATGACGCATCAGTACATCTTCGACTATCACGACGGCGACGTTTACTGGTGCACGGCCGACGTGGGCTGGGTGACCGGCCATTCCTACATCGTCTACGGCCCGCTCGCGAACGGCGCCACCACGCTGATGTTCGAGGGCGTGCCCAACTATCCCAACACCTCCCGTTTCTGGGAAGTGATCGACAAGCACAAGGTCACCATTTTCTACACCGCGCCCACCGCCATCCGCTCGCTGATGCAGGGCGGCGAGGAGCCGGTGAAGAAGACCTCGCGCGCCTCCCTGCGCCTGCTCGGCTCGGTGGGCGAGCCCATCAATCCCGAGGCCTGGGAGTGGTATCACCGCGTGGTGGGTGACGAGCGCTGCCCCATCGTCGATACCTGGTGGCAGACGGAAACCGGAGGCATCCTCATCACCCCGCTGCCCGGCGCCACCAAGCTGAAGCCCGGCTCGGCCACCCGCCCCTTCTTCGGCGTGCTGCCTGAAGTGGTGGATGCCGAGGGCAAGGTGCTCACCGGAGCCTGCGAAGGCAACCTCGTGATCGCCGACTCGTGGCCGGGCCAGATGCGTACGGTCTACGGCGACCATGAGCGCTTCGAGCAGACCTACTTCTCCACCTATCCCGGCAAGTACTTCACCGGCGACGGCTGCCGCCGCGACGAGGACGGCTATTACTGGATCACCGGCCGCGTGGACGACGTCATCAACGTCTCCGGCCATCGCATGGGTACGGCGGAGGTGGAAAGCGCCCTCGTCGCCCATCCGAAGGTGTCCGAGGCGGCCGTGGTGGGCTTCCCGCACGACATCAAGGGCCAGGGCATCTACGCCTATGTGACCCTGATGGACGGCGTGGAGCCGACCGAGGAGCTGCGCAAGGAGCTGGTGGGCTGGGTGCGCCGCGAGATCGGCCCCATCGCCTCGCCCGACCTGATCCAGTTTGCGCCGGGCCTGCCCAAGACCCGCTCGGGCAAGATCATGCGCCGCATCCTGCGCAAGATCGCCGAGGACCAGTTCGAGAGCCTGGGCGACACCTCGACCCTCGCCGACCCGACGGTGGTGGAGGATCTCATCAGCAATCGCCAGAACAAGCGCGACGCGGCGGCCTGAGGCCGCGCCTCCGTAATCCGCGAGCAAATCCGGCCGGCGCCCCTAGGGGCGCCGGTTTCGTTTCCGGCGCGGCGCGGCCGTGGCGCGCAAAAAAAAAGAGGGCGGACCGGCTATGCGCCGATCCGCCCAGGTGGAAGCGTTCCTCAAACTCGAAACAAAATCTCGAAGGGCCGCGCTGCTCCCGCGAGGGGGAGGGCGGAGGCCGGCGGCCTCAGTGACGGTTGGGCGGCACGGTGTATTCGCCCGCGCGCACACGCTCGGAAACGCGCTCGACGAACTCGGCGCAGGCCTCCTCGCCATAATTGGCCACAAGGTTCCGCAGGGCCGTGAACAGCGCCGCCTGAACGAGGCAATCCTCTTCCAGGCCGTCGCGCACCGCCTCCACCCAGGCGTCGTTCAGATAAGTGAGAGCCGCGTGGCGATCGTCCGCCGCCATGTCCGAAATATCGGGAAGGTCGATGGCTAAGTTCGGCAGTGTGGACACGTCTTGGCCTCCGGCCGCGCGCTGGCGGCGACAGGAAGACATTACCACGGTGCGCGGCATGTGAATGCCAATTCTAACCAAAAGGTTAACGGTTGCCGGGGCCGTTAATCAGTTGCCGCCGTAGCGCACCACGATCTCGTGGGCGAGGCGCGCGCCTTCCTCCAGCTGGCGCTCCACGGCCGCGCGCGCGGCCGGCGTGCAGTCGCGGTAGACCTGGGCAAAGCTGGAATAGCCCCGGTTGAAGGAGGCGATCAGCTTGCCCTTGCGTGCCTCCGAGGGCTGCTCGGTCTCGATGAGGGTCGCCATCTCGTCGCGCCAGCGCTGGGCTTCCGCGCCGGCGCCGCACAGGGGGCGCAGGTAATGCAGGCCGCCGAGGATCTCGGCGAGCCGCAGCAGGTCGTCGTCATAGGGCGGGGCTGCCCCCTCGGCCGTGGGCGCGGCGGCCGCGGGCCGCACGGCGCCGAGCGGCGCGGGGGCGAATGGCGCGGCCAGCAGCCCGGCCAGGGCGAGAATCGGAAGGTGGCGGCGGATGCGCATGGCTCGTCCAGGGTTCGCCCCTGTGGTGCGACCTTCCGTGGCCGGGGTCAAGGGCGAGCTGCGGGCGCCCCGCGCGCTCAGTTCTTGAGCCGGTCGAAGGTCGAGGCCATCTCCTCGCGGCTCACCACATCCAGCGCCACCGCCGCGAACGGGTCTCCGCCGGCCGCGAACTCGGCCTCGCAATCGGGGCGGGCGAGGGCGATCTTCAGCGCCGCCACCAGATCATAGAGGCCCCAGGCGAAGCCGGCGTCGCGCATGGCGGACTGCAGGGCGTTCTGCACCAGCCCGCGCACGGTGCGGTGCGGCTCCGAGACGGGCACGTTGTCGAGCCCGCCCTCGAGGGCGGAGACGCAGGCTTCCTCGTTGAACGAGGCATGCCCGCGGCAGGCGAGGGGGCGCACCGGGTACACCACGCAGATGCCCTCGGCCAGGAACGGGCACTCGCGCACCAGCGCCATCGGCCGCACGTTGCCGGAGGGTTCCACGAAATCGGCGGCGCCGTAGAGGCGGCCAACCAGATCGATACCCACGGTCTTGAAGCCGGATGCCATGCCGCGCACGTAGCGGGCCACCATCAGCACCTCGGGGGCGGTGGCGGCCACCAGGATCTGGCAGCAGGTGCCGCAGCCTTTGCGGCAGGCGAGCTGGGGTAGCTCGCGCGTCTGATCTTCCACATTGCGCTCGAAGCTGCTGAAAGCCTGCATCCACAGGCGATCAAGAAGGTCGGGCCGGGCCCGGTGGGTGGTGAAGGTTTCGAGGAAGCCGCTGTGCTGGGCCTTGAAGAAGGCCAGCGGGCCTTCGGCTTCGGCGGCCTCTTCCGCGCTCTGGGCAATGGGCACGATGAACCTCCACGCAACAAAATGATCGATCTGCAAAACGCGAACGAACCTCACGCCGAAGCTCGTTTTGATCTGGCGCAAATATTTCGCCCCAAGGCGGGTGCGAACAATTCGGGGAAACTGCGTAGACGGCGAAGGGCGTGCGGCGAGAGCTTGGCGGTGGTTTCTCGCGGCGCGAGGGGCGGTGGGCACCTGACGCCGCGCGCGGCGCCTTGTGGGCTCCGCACGCCGGTGCTATGCGGCGCGGATGACCGCCAGCGCCCAGAAGAACATCCGCAACTTTTCCATCGTCGCCCACATCGACCATGGGAAGTCGACCCTCGCCGACCGCCTGATCCAGATCACCGGCGGGCTCTCCGAGCGCGAGATGACGGATCAGGTGCTCGACAACATGGACATCGAGCGCGAGCGCGGCATCACCATCAAGGCGCAGACGGTCCGCCTCTCCTATAAGGCGCATGATGGCGAGACCTACACGCTGAACCTCATCGACACCCCCGGGCACGTGGACTTTGCCTATGAGGTGAACCGCTCGCTCGCCGCCGTGGAAGGCTCGCTGCTGGTGGTGGACGCCTCCCAGGGCGTGGAGGCGCAGACCCTCGCCAACGTCTACCAGGCCATCGACAACAACCACGAGATCGTGCCGGTCCTCAACAAGGTGGACCTGCCCGCCGCCGAGCCGGAGAAGGTGAAGGCGCAGATCGAGGACGTGATCGGCCTCGACGCTTCCAACGCCATCGGCATCTCCGCCAAGACCGGGCTCAATGTCGATCAGGTGCTGGAGGCCATCGTCACCCGCCTGCCGGCGCCCATGGGTGACCGCGACGCGCCCCTGAAGGCGCTGCTGGTGGACAGCTGGTACGACACCTATCTCGGCGTGGTGGTGCTGGTGCGCATCGTCGATGGCGTGCTGAAGAAGGGCCAGCGCATCAAGATGATGGGCTCGGGCGCGGCCTACGACGTGGACCGCGTGGGCGTGTTCACCCCCAAGATGGTGGCCATGACCGAGCTTGGTCCGGGCGAGATCGGCTTCCTCACCGGCTCCATCAAGGAAGTGGCGGACACCCGCGTCGGCGATACCATCACGGAAGAGAAGCGCCCTTGCGCGGAGGCGCTGCCGGGCTTCAAACCGGCCCAGCCGGTGGTGTTCTGCGGCCTGTTCCCGGTGGATGCGGCGGATTTCGAGGATCTGCGCGCGGCCATGGGCAAGCTGCGCCTGAACGACGCCAGTTTCTCCTATGAGATGGAGACCTCCGCTGCGCTCGGCTTCGGCTTCCGCTGCGGCTTCCTCGGGCTCCTGCACCTGGAGATCATCCAGGAGCGGCTGGAGCGTGAATTCAACCTCGACCTCATCGCAACGGCGCCTTCGGTCATCTACGAGATCCAGATGACCGACGGTTCGGTGCTCGACCTGCACAATCCGGCCGACATGCCGGACGTGGTGAAGATCGAGGAGATCCGCGAGCCGTGGATTCGCGCCACCATCCTCACGCCCGACGACTATCTGGGCGCGGTGCTGAAGCTGTGCCAGGACCGGCGCGGCAACCAGATCGAGCTCACCTATGTGGGCGCGCGGGCCATGGTGACCTATGACCTGCCGCTGAACGAAGTGGTGTTCGATTTCTATGACCGGCTGAAGTCCATCTCCAAGGGCTATGCCTCGTTCGACTATCAGATCACTGAATATCGGGTCGGCGACCTCGTGAAGATGTCGATCCTGGTGAATGCCGAGCCGGTGGACGCGCTGTCCATGCTGGTGCACCGCACCCGCGCCGAGGCTCGCGGCCGCGTGATGTGCGAGAAGCTGAAGGACCTCATTCCCCAGCACCTCTTCAACATCCCGATCCAGGCGGCCATCGGCGCCAAGATCATCGCCCGCGAGACCATCAAGGCCCTGCGTAAGGACGTGACCGCCAAGTGCTACGGCGGCGACATCACGCGCAAGCGCAAGCTTCTGGACAAGCAGAAGGAAGGCAAGAAGAAGATGCGCCAGTTCGGCAAGGTGGAGATTCCGCAGGAAGCCTTCATCGCCGCGCTGAAGATGGACGAGTAAATCCCTTCGCACGCATGGCGCGAGGGGGCGAATCATCGCACCCTTCGCCCCGGCGCGGCCCATGCCGCCGACCGGGAGAACGAGCCATGGCGAAGTTCGAGGTCTTCAAGGACAAGGCGGGCGAGTTCCGCTTCCGCTACAAGGCGTCCAACGGGGAGATCATGTTCTCTTCCGAGGGCTACAAGGCCCGGGCCTCGGCCCTCGACGCCATCGAATCCATCAAGAAGAACGCCGCCGGCGCCACGGTGGATGACCTGACCAAAGGCGAGGCTGCCAAGCCGGCCTGAGGCCGGGCGTGGGCGGCAGCCCCGGCCCCCTGTGGAGGGGCCGGGACGGTCGTCTCACTGCCGCTGCGTGGGCAGGTAGGGCGCGAGCGCGTGGGCGAGCTTGGCGGGCGTGAGGGTCTGCAGCCACACGTTGCCGGGGCCGCGAAGGCGCGCCAGGAATAGCCCGTCGCCGCCGAACAGCGCGTTCTTCACACCGGAAATGGTGGTGATCTCGAACGACACGCTTTCCTCGAACATGCCCACGTGGCCGGGATGCACCAGCAGCTCCTGGCCCGCCTGCAGGGTGTAGCTCACGATTTCCCCGCCCAGCTCCACGAAGGCGCTGCCCGAGCCGGTGAGATGCTGGAGCACGAAACCATTGCCCCCGAATACCCCGGCGCCCAGGGACTGCTGCACCCCAATAGCGAGCGAGAGCCCCAGCGAGCCCGCGAGAAAGCCGTGCCGGTGGATGAGGAACCCGCGGCCGGGCGCCACCTTCGCCTCGATGATGTTGCCGGGCACGGTGGCGGCGAAGGCCGCCAGCCCCTCGCCGCCCTCCGCCATGAACTCGGTCATGAACAGGCCGCCGCCCGAGATGGCGCGGCCGATGGCGGAAAAGAGGCCGCTCGCCCCGCCGGTGGCGGCGGTGGTGCGCATGGAGACGTTGGGCGTCATCCAGGAGAGGCGGTCGGGCTCGGCAAGCACGCCTTCTCCCGGTTCCAGGGTGAAGGTGACGACGGGAAGAGTGGTGCCGGTGATCTCGCTGCGCATGGCATCCTCGCTCGCGACGGGGCGCGGCTGCCGGAAAGGGGGCACGCCGCCGGCCCAGACAAGCAGCATCGCGGCGTGGCGGCAACGCGCCCGGCGGCGGTGTTCGCGGCTGTCCCCTGCGGTATCACGCCACGGCGCGCCAAGCGCGGCGCATGCTTTGATGCCGCCTGCGCCGCCGGCGCGACCATTCGGCGAGGGGGAACCTATGGCCTTCATTCGCTTTCCGTTCATGGCCCGGCCGCTCGCGCGGGCATTGGTGGCGCTCGCAGCAGCGGGAAGCGCCTTCTGGGGAGGCTCCCTTCCGGCTCATGCCGCCTCACCCGGCAGCGCGGAAGGCACAGCCCGGCCGGTTGCGCTGCGTTACCTGAACGCGCCGCCGGACGGCGAGCCTCTGCTGCGCAGCCCGCTGCTCGGCATCTCCATCAATGGCGGCCGGCGCCGGGCGGTGATGGACACCGGCTCCACCGGCATCGTCATCTCCGCGAGCGCCATTCCCGGCTGGCAATCCCTGCCGGACCTGGGGCCGGGCAAGCTCACCTACACCAGCTCCGGCCGCGTGATGGTGGGGCGCTATGTGGAAGCGGCGGTCACGATCACCGGTGCGGACGGCGCCAGCCTCACCACCCGGCCGATGCCGGTGCTGGCCGTCACCGGCATCGAATGCCTGATGGCCGCGCGGGACTGCGAGCCCAGCACGGCGCCGGAGCACGTTTCCATGCTGGGGGTGGGCTTTGCCCGCGAGAGCGACCGCCAGAGCGGTGGCACGCCGGAAAAGAACCCCTTCCTGAACCTGCCGGGCATGGGCGCGCCGGGCGGCCCGGCCGGGCCGCTGGGGCGCGGCTACATCGTCACGCGCGCGGGCGTGCAGGTGGGCCTTTCGCCTGCCGATGGCGCGGGCTTCACCCGCGTGGCGCTGGCGCCGGGCGAGATCCCCGGAGAGTGGCGGGCGGCGCCAGCCTGCTATTCCCTTGCCGGCCGCACCCCGCCAGCCTGCGGCACCATGCTGGTGGACACGGGCGTGGTGCGCAGCTTCCTCACCGTGCCGGAGGCTCAGTTCGCGGGCCTGCTCGCGCCCGATGGCGCACCCCGGCTCGCCGATGGCACGCGCGTGGATGTGGTGCCGGGGCCCGGCGCCGCCGCGCCGCACTACGGCTACGCGGTGGGTGACTGGATGAATCCGGTGGCGCCGACAGAGGTGGTCGTGGTGCCGCATGCCGGCAAGCCGGCCTTCCTCAACACCTCCGTGCGCTTCCTGAATGCCTACGACTATCTCTATGACGCGGACGGCGGCGCGGTAGGCTTGCGCGCGCTCCGCTACTGATGCCGAGGCTCTGCGGGCCTTGACCTGCGGGGCCTTCGGGGCAAGCCCCCGCGCGGCATCGACCTCGACCGGACGCCGATGAAAAGGGGGCGGCTGGACACGCCCGGCGGAAGCGATCACCCTCTTCTCCAGGTCCCGGGGCTGCCCCAATTTTCCCCCGGGGGAGAACATATTGCCATGTCCACGCTCATCGACGCGTCCCCGACGCTCCGCATTCCGTTCGACAATTCCTATGCCCGCCTGCCCGAGAGCTTCTTCGCCCCGGCCCTACCGACACCTGTGGCGGCGCCGCGCCTCGTGAAGCTCAATACCGCTTTGGCCGAGGAACTGGGGCTCGACCCCGCCGCTCTTGCCACCCCCGAGGCGGTGGAGATGTTCGCGGGCGTGCGGGTGCCCGAGGGGGCAACCCCCATCGCGCTCGCCTATGCGGGGCACCAGTTCGGCCAGTTCGTGCCGCAGCTCGGCGACGGGCGCGCCATCCTGCTCGGCGAGGTCATCGACCGGGCGGGGCGGCGGCGCGACATCCAGCTCAAGGGTGCGGGCCCCACCGCCTTCTCCCGCCGCGGCGACGGGCGCGCGGCCCTCGGCCCGGTGCTGCGCGAATATATCGTGAGCGAGGCCATGGCGGCACTCGGCGTGCCCACCACCCGCACGCTCGCGGCCGTCACCACCGGCGAGCCGGTGTGGCGCGAACGGGCCCTGCCGGGCGCGGTGCTCACGCGCGTGGCGGCGAGCCATATCCGCATCGGCACCTTCCAGTTCTTCGCCGCGCGCAAGGATGTGGAAGGGCTGCGCACGCTCGCCGACTATGCCATCGCCCGCCACTACCCCGAGGTCGCCGCCACCGCGCGGCCCTATGCCGGGCTGTTGGAGAAGGTGATGGAGCGCCAGGCGGCGCTGGTGGCCCGCTGGCAGCTCATCGGCTTCATCCACGGGGTGATGAACACCGACAACATGTCCATCGTTGGTGAAACGATAGACTATGGCCCGTGCGCCTTCATGGATGCGTACCACCCTTCGACGGTGTTCTCGTCCATCGATTACATGGGCCGCTATGCCTTTAAGAACCAGCCGCAGATCGCCCACTGGAACCTCGCGCGGCTGGCCGAATGCCTCATTCCGCTGCTGAACGCGGAGCGGGAGCCGGCGGTGGAGGAGGCGAATGCGCTGCTCGGCACCTTCCCGGGCCGCTTCGAGGCTGCGTACCACGCGGGCCTGCTGGAGAAGATCGGCCTTTCCGCCGGCACGACGGAGGATGTGGCGCTGGCGCTGGAGCTGCTGCAGGTGATGCAAGCGGGGAAGGCGGACTTCACCCTCCTCTTCCGCCGCCTGTGCGCGGCCGCCGAAGGCACTGAGGGCTCCAACCCGGCGCGCGACCTGTTCCCCGACCGCGAGGCGTTCGACGCCTGGGCAGGGCGCTGGCGGGCGCGGCTCGCGCAGGCGGGGCGCGAGGGCGCTGCCGTCCGGGCCGCCATGGAGCGTGTGAACCCCAAGTACATTCCGCGCAACCATCAGGTGGAATGGGCGCTGGAGGCTGCGGTGGACAATGCCGATTTCGCTCCGTTCGAGGAGCTTCTGGGCGTGATCCAGAAGCCCTACGAGGAGCAGCCGCGCTTTTCCGCTTATGCCGATCTGCCGCCGGAGATGAAGGACTACCAGACCTTCTGCGGCACCTGAGGCCACCGACCTCCGGTTCCTGACCGGTGCCACGCGGGTTTCGTTCAAAAGCCGCGCAGGGCGCCCAGAAGGCCCGTGGCGGGATGGGACCGGGGGCAGGGTGCCTCCTGCCAAAAGAAAAGGGCGCGGCCGAAGCCGCGCCCTTCCTTTTTTCACAGACCGATGGGGCTGGATCAGAAGTCCATGCCGCCACCGAAGCCGGCCCAGCCGGCTTCGGTACTCGAAGTCTCGGTCGGCAAGGACGTTCTCAGAAGTCCATGCCACCCATGCCGCCCATGCCGCCGCCGGGCATGGCGGGGAGGGCCGCGTCCTTCTTCGGCAGCTCGGCCACGAGGGCCTCGGTGGTCACCAGCAGGCCGGCCACGGAGCCGGCGTCCTGCAGCGCGGTGCGCACCACCTTGGCCGGGTCCACGACGCCGGCGGCGACGAGGTCCACGTATTCCTCGGTCTGGGCGTTGAAGCCGAAGTTCGGATCGGTCGCCTCGAGCACCTTGCCCACCACGATGGAGCCTTCCACGCCGGAGTTCTCGGCGATCTGGCGGATCGGGGCCTCAAGGGCGCGCAGCACGATCTTGATGCCGGCCTTGATGTCGGCATTGTCGGAGGAGACGGCCTCGACGGCCTTCTTGGCGCGCAGCAGGGCCACGCCGCCGCCGGGGACGATGCCTTCTTCCACCGCGGCGCGGGTGGCGTTGAGCGCGTCGTCCACGCGGTCCTTCTTCTCCTTGACTTCCACTTCCGTGGAGCCGCCCACGCGGATCACGGCCACGCCGCCGGCCAGCTTGGCGAGACGCTCCTGGAGCTTCTCACGGTCGTAGTCGGAGGTGGTGCCTTCGATCTGCGCCTTGATCTGGGCCACGCGGGCCTCGATGTCGGCCTTCTCGCCGACGCCGTCCACGATGGTGGTCTTCTCCTTCTCGAGGATCACCTTCTTGGCGCGGCCGAGCTGGGCGAGGGTCACGTTCTCGAGCTTGATGCCGAGATCTTCCGAGATCACCTGGCCGCCGGTGAGGATGGCGATGTCCTCCAGCATGGCCTTGCGGCGGTCACCGAAGCCGGGAGCCTTCACCGCCGCGACCTTCAGGCCGCCGCGCAGCTTGTTCACCACCAGGGTGGCCAGGGCCTCGCCCTCGACGTCCTCGGCGACGATCACCAGCGGACGGCCGGACTGCACCACGGCCTCGAGGACCGGGAGAATCGGTTGGAGGCCGGAGAGCTTCTTCTCGAAGATGAGGATGTAGGGCTCTTCCAGGTCGGCGATCATCTTCTCCGCATT
The DNA here is from genome assembly GCF_043195015.1 of Xanthobacter sediminis. NCBI lineage: Bacteria > Pseudomonadati > Pseudomonadota > Alphaproteobacteria > Hyphomicrobiales > Xanthobacteraceae > Xanthobacter > Xanthobacter sediminis. Next base: position 292,391 of record NZ_JBAFWH010000002.1, read on the forward strand.
GGTGATGAAGTACGGAGAGAGGTAGCCGCGGTCGAACTGCATGCCTTCGACCACGTCGAGCTCGGTGTCGGCGGTCTTGGCTTCCTCGACGGTGATGACACCCTCGTTGCCCACGCGCTGCATGGCGCCGGCGATCATCTCGCCGATGGAGCTGTCACCGTTGGCGGAGATGGTGCCCACCTGCGCCACTTCGGCGGAGGAGGAGACCTTCTTGGCGCGGCCCTGGATGTCCTTGAGGGCGGCGGCGACCGCGAGGTCGATGCCGCGCTTCAGGTCCATCGGGTTCATGCCGGCGGCAACCGCCTTGGCGCCTTCCTTCACGATGGCCTGGGCCAGCACGGTGGCGGTGGTGGTGCCGTCGCCGGCGAGGTCGTTGGTCTTGGAGGCGACCTCACGCACGAGCTGGGCGCCGAGGTTCTCGAACTTGTCCTCGAGCTCGATCTCCTTGGCGACGGAGACGCCGTCCTTGGTGATGCGCGGGGCGCCGAACGACTTCTCGATCACCACGTTGCGGCCCTTGGGGCCGAGCGTGACCTTCACGGCATTGGCGAGGATATCCACGCCGCGCAGCAGCTTCTCGCGCGCGTCAGCGGAAAACTTGACTTCTTTGGCAGCCATTGCGGCCTCCTGACTTGAATTTCCAAATGACCGAAGGGGTCACATCACCTTTGGGCGAGTCACTTGGCGATGACGCCGAGGATGTCGCTTTCCTTCATGATGAGCAGGTCCTGGCCGTCGATCTTGACCTCGGTGCCGGACCACTTGCCGAACAGCACGCGGTCGCCGGCCTTCACGTCGAGGGGAACGAGCTTGCCGGCCTCGTCGCGGGCGCCGGCGCCAACCGCCACAACCTCGCCCTCCTGGGGCTTTTCCTTGGCGGTGTCGGGGATGATGATGCCGCCGGCGGTCTTCTGCTCGGCTTCGATGCGCTTGACCACCACGCGGTCGTGCAGGGGACGGAAGGACATGGGTCTATTCCTCTCGGAACATGGATTTGCCGCGGCTCGCGCCGCTGCCTACACTGCTGGCACTCTCGAAAGCGGAGTGCCAAGCTCGCCGGGGAGATAAGCGCGCCTCCCCGCTCCGTCAAGGCGGGCGGCTGAAACTCGCTGCGCGCGGGGGCGGGATACGAACCGGTAACCGGCACCGCGTAAAGTCGTTTTCCGAAGGCCGGCGAGGCGGTTCGCCCCGCGCGGCGGCAGCCGGCACGAAGCATTATCGACGCCGCGGGGATGAGCCGTTATGGTCGGCGCGCCGGCCGGCACCCGTGTGGGCGATGGCAAGGACCGGAGTTGAGACGGCGGAGGCCTCGGAATATCCCATGAACATCACGCTTGCACGATCGAACGCGCGCCCCGGGAAGTCTCCTCGCGCCGGCCTCGCCGGGGTGGCCGCCACCGCGCTGGCGCTGACGCTCGCTGCCTGCAGCACCACGCCCTCGGAGCCGCCTCCGCCCGCAAGGCCGGTGTTCACCAGCCCCATTCCGCCGGACCGCCTCGTCGGCCGCTGGGGTCTTGCCGCCTACCACCGCCCCGATGATGCCGGCCGCACCGAGACTCAGGCCAAGGCCCAGTGCTCGAATCCCTATGTCATCACCGCCGGCAATGGCGGCGGCGTCATGATGTACCTCGCCGATGACAACAAGCTGACCGAGGTGGTGTCCAAGCAGGTGGGCAACGGCCCCATCTTCCTCGGCCCGCCCGACGAGCCCGCCGGCGCGCAGACCGACCGCCAGGTGATGCGCTTCGACGGCAACGTGCTGGTGCTGCGCTGGGTCGATCAGGAGGTCGCCAAGCGCTACGGCACCATGGTCTACGTGCGCTGCAGCTGACGTGAAAAAGGCCGGCGCCCGAGAGGGGCCGGCCTTTTTTGAATCCCGGGGGTCGTGACAAGGGGCGCCCTGCGCGCGGGGGAGGAGCGGCAGGCCCGCGCGGGCGCCGCCGCTCTCCCGGCCTCAGTCTTCCTTGTAGCCGAGCTGCTGGATGCCCTGCTCGGCGCCATAATACTTGTAGGGCAGGAACTTGCCGGACATGGAGATGGCGACGCGGTCGCCCTTCTCGTTGGCCTCGCGGGCGATATCCATGTTGAAGTCGATGGCGGACATGATGCCGTCGCCGAACTCGTCCTCGATCAGCGCCTTGATGGCCGGGCCGTTCACCAGGATCAGCTCGTAGAAGCGATAGATCAGCGGGTCGGTGGGCGGCATCTGGGTGCCGCGCATGGGTACCTCGTTCAGCATCCGCTCCTCGATCTCGGAGAGGCCGAACAGGGTGGCGGCCTTCTTGGCCAGGGGCTTCACCAGCTTCATCTGGCCCAGCAGCGCGCCGGTGATGAGGATGGGCGAGATGCCGCCGATCTCCTCGCAGATATACTTCCAGCTCCAGCCCTTTTCGCGCTTGATGTCGAGGATCTTCTCGGTGAGCTGCTCGCGCTTCATTTTCGTCTCCATGCTTGGATGTCGGATTTCGGATGATGTGCCGGCGCCGGCGGGGCCGTCGGCGGGCGGGTGCCTCGCGCCTCAGTCGCGGCCGGTGGCCGCGGCGGGAAAGCGGATGGTGTTGGCGGTCTCGGCGGCCTCCGCCGCGCGGGCGGCGCCGCCGAGCTGGACGGTGGGCGGGCGGCGGGTGTCGTAGCCGGCGGGTTTCTCGTCGCGGAAGGTGCGGCTGCGGCTTACCAGGAAGTCCACCAGGTGGTTGCGCACCGCGTAATAGTCCTCGTGGCGGTGGATGCTGTCGCGGGCGCGGTCCTTGGGCAGCGGGTTCTCTACCACCTCGGCCACCATGGCCTCCGGGCCGTTGGTCATGAGCACGATCCGGTCGGCGAGGTAGATGGCCTCGTCCACGTCGTGGGTGATCATCACCACGGTCTGCCCGGTGGAGGTGCAGATGCGCCGCACCTCGTCCTGCAGCGTGCCGCGGGTGAGGGCGTCGAGGGCCGAGAAGGGCTCGTCCATGAGCAGGATCTTCGGCTCGATGGAGAGGGCGCGGGCGATGCCCACGCGCTGGCGCATGCCGCCGGAAAGCTCGGCCGGCTTCTTCGCCTCGCTGCCCTTGAGGCCCACGAGCTCGATGAAGCGGCGGGAGCGCTCCTCCACCTCGGCCTTGCCCGCCTTGCGCCAGCGGGAGGTGACCGCATAGGCGACATTGCCGAGCACGCTCTTCCAGGGCAGCAGCGCGTGGCCCTGGAAGATCACGGCGCGGTCGAGGCTGGGGCCGGAGATGGCCTGCCCGTCCACGATCACCGCGCCCTCCGAGGGTGTCTCCAGCCCCGCCAGGATGTTGAGCACGGAGGTCTTGCCGCATCCCGAGTGGCCGATGATGCACACGAACTCGCCGCGCGGCACCTGGAGCCACAAATTCTCGAAGATGGTGGTCTCTCCGCCCTCGCGCCTGGGGTAGCGCCGGGCGATGCCCTCGATGGAGATGAACTTAGCGTCGGTCTCGGCCATGGCGCTCACTCCGGGAAGGTCACGCGCCGCTGGAGGCGCGCCAGGATGAGATCGAGGACCATGCCCACGAGGCCGATCAGCAGGATGCCGACGATCACGTTGGAGATGGACAGGTTGTTCCACTCGTTCCACACGAAGTAGCCAATGCCGGTGCCGCCCACGAGCATCTCCGCCGCCACGATGACGAGCCAGGCGATGCCGATGGAGATGCGCATGCCCGTGAGGATGGTGGGGGCCGCCGCCGGCAGGATCACCGTGAACGCCCGCCGCCACGCGCCCACCTCCAGGGTGCGGGCCACGTTCAGCCACTCCTTGCGCACCGCGCCGACGCCGAACGCGGTGTTCAGCAGCATCGGCCACACCGAGCAGATGAAGATGACGAACACGGCCGAGAGGTTGGAGTCCTTGATGGTGTAGAGGGCGAGCGGCATCCAGGCCAGGGGCGAGATGGGCTTGAGCACCTGGATGAACGGGTCGAGCGCCCGATAGGCCAAAGGCGACATGCCGATGAGGAAGCCCAGCGGCACCGCCACCAGCACCGCCAGCCCGTAGCCGATGGCGACCCGGCCGATGGAATAGAGGAGCTGGAGGCCCAGCCCCTTGTCGTTGGGCCCGTTGTCGTAGAACGGGTCCTTCATGGCGTCCCAGAGCTTGTGCGCCACGTCGAGCGGCCCCGGCATGGCGGACTGGGCCCCGGCCGTGGTGATGCCCATGAGCTTCGCATATTCCGGGTCGAGGGCCGGCCCCGAGCTCGCGCTCGGGGTGACGGCGATCTGCCAGGCGAGGCAGAAGGCGAGGAACAGCATCACCGACAGGATGCCGGCGCGCACGCCGAGGCTCTTCATCGCGTCAGCTCCGCTTGATGGCGAAGGAGGCGAGGTATTGCTCGGGCTGGGCCGGGTCGAACACCTTGCCCATCACCGAGAAGCTCTTGGTGGTGGCGGTGGGCGGGGTAAGGCCCATCTCCTTCATCACCTTGGCCGCGTCGGTGGCGAGGAAGACACGGTTGGCGATGCCCTGGTAATCGACCTCGCCCTTCACCTGGCCCCAGCGCTTCATCTGGGTCAGCATCCACACCGCGAAGCTTTCCCACGGGAAGGGATCGAAATCGATGCGGTTCGGGTCGTCCTTGATCTGGCCGAGGCCGTTCGCATACTTGCCCACCAGCACCTGCTCCAGCACGATGGGCGGGGCGTTGAGATAGGCGGCGGGGGCGATGGCCTCGGCGATGGCCTTGCGGTTCTCGGCCTTGGAGGCATAGCCGGTGGCGTCCACGATGGCCCGCAGCAGCGCCGCATAGGTGTTGGGCATGGTGGCCATGAATTCGCGGCTGGCCGCGAACGAGCAGCAGGGGTGCCCGTCCCACATGGACTTCGACAGGGAGTGGATGAAGCCCACGCCGTCATAGACCGCGCGCTGGGCCACGTTGTCGGGCGCCAGGAAGCCGTCGATGTTCTCGGCGCGCAGGTTGGCCACCATCTCCGGCGGCGGCACCACGCGCAGCTGCACGTCCGTGTCCGGGTCGAGGCCGTTTTCTGCAAGCAGATAGCGCAGCAGGTAGTTGTGCATGGAGAAGTCGTAGGGAATGGCAAGCTTCATGCCCTTCCACGACTTCACGTCCATCTTGTCCTTGTGCTTGATGCCGAGGGTGAAGGACTGCCCGTTGATGTTCTCGATGGCCGCCGCCACGAACGGGATGGGGTTGGAGCCGAGCCCCTGGGAGATGGCAAGCGGCATGGGCGCCAGCATGTGGGCGGCGTCGTATTCCTTGTTGATGGTCTTGTCGCGGATCACGGCCCAGCCGGCGGTCTTCACCACGTCCACGTTGAGGCCGTGCTTGGTGTAGAAGCCCATGGGGTGCGCCATGATGATGGGGGTGGCGCAGGTGATGGGGATGAAGCCCACCTTCAGGTCGGTCTTCTCCGGCTTGCCGGTGTCGGCGAAGGCCTCGGTGGCGGCGTCCAGGGGGAAGAAGGTGGCGAGCGCGGCGGCAGCGGTGGAGGCGCCCACCGCCTTGAGGAAGGCGCGGCGCTTCATGTCCTGCGGGAACAGCGCGCGCATGAGGCCGGAGGCGACCACCTCCCGGTAGCGGGTTTCGTCGTCGAGGTTCCCCGCCCGCTCGGCCGCCAGGTGCGCCTCCGCGCTTTCATGGCGCCCGCAGGCGCACCGCCCCGACAGCTTCGACTTCGTTGAGAACGGGTTCGAGAACATCGACATCGACAGATCTCCTTGGGCTGAAACGGGAAAGCGGCGCACGCTTCGCAACAGGCGTGCCAGCGGGTGACGCAGGGTCGGCTCAGGCGGGGGCGGGGGTGGCCTGCGGCGCCGGGGCGGCCAGGGCGCGGCGCGCCAGCATGTGGCTCTTGGGATCGTTGACGGAGCACACGGCGACCAGCCGCTCTCCCGCGAAATACCGCACGCTGAAGCGTCCGGCGGAAATGTCGCCCTCGCATTCGGTGCGGGTGAAGCCGTCCAGCAGGCCGGCGATCTGCAGCTTCACATCGTATTGATCGGACCAGAACCAGGGCACGGGATCATAGGTGACGGGGCCGCCGGCGATGGATTTCGCGGCCGCCTTTGCCTGATCGATGGCATTCTGCACGGATTCCAGGCGCACCCGCCGCCCATAAAGCGCACTCGGGAAGGAGGCGACGTCGCCGATGGCATACACGTCGGCCATGCTGGTTCGCGCCTGGGCATCCACCTTGATGCCGTTGTCGAGGGCAATGCCCGCTTCGGCGGCAAGCTCGGTGTTGGGCACGGCGCCGACGGCGCTGAGCACGAGATCGGCCGGCAGCACGCGGCCATCGGAAAGCTCGACCCCGCTCACCCGGTCCGTGCCGACGAGGCGCGCCACCCCCGTGCCGGTGAGGAGGGTCACGCCGTGGCCCTCGTGCAGGGCGCGCGCGAAATCGGAGATGGTGGCGCAGGCGACGCGGGCGAGCAGGCGCGGCTGGCCTTCCACCAGCGTCACCTCCAGCCCGAGCTTGCGCGCCTTGGCGGCCACCTCCAGCCCGATGTAGCCGCCGCCGATGATGACGAGCCGCGCGCCCGCCACCGCTCCGGCACGGAAGCGCTTCACGTCGTCGATGGAGCGGATGGAGTGGACGCCGGGCAGGTCCGCCCCCGGCACGGGCAGGTCGCGGGCGCGGGTGCCGGTGGCGAGCACGAGCGTGGAATAGGGCCGCCGCGTGCCGTCGGCCAGCTCCAGCACCTTCTCCGCCGGCAGCAGGCGCGCGACGCGGGTGGCGAGATGCACCTCGACGCCGCTTTCCGCATAGAATTTGGGAGCCTTCAGCTCCAGCCGCTCTTCGCTCATCTCGTCGCCCAGATAGGCCTTGGAGAGGGGCGGGCGCTGGTAGGGCAGGTAGGGTTCGTCGCCATAGAGCGCGATGTCGCCGGCGAAGCCTTCCGCGCGCAGGGAGGCGATGGCCTGGGCCGCGGCCTGGCCGGCTCCGACGATGACGAGGGGCGCGCTCATGGGGGTGTCTCCTGGATGACGTGAGGGGAGGCATCGCCTCGGTGCCGCGCAGGGGCGCCGCGCGGCGGATCGGGACGCTGCGGGATCGGCCGAGGCTGCGCCGCCCCGGCCGGGGCCGCAAGGCCGGCCGCTCCCGCGGCGCTCAGAGGCCGGCGGCCGGGTGCCCTTCCTCGATGGGCAGGGCTGGATCGCGCGACCACTCGTTCCACGAGCCGAAATACATCTTCACGTCCTTCACCCCCGCCTCCTTGAGGGCCAGGAAGGTGTTGGACGCCCGCGCGCCCTTGAAGCAGTAGAGATAGACCGGGGTTTCGGGAGAGATGCCCACGGTGGCGCACTCGGCCAGGATCTCGGGCGCGGACTTGAAGCGCGGGCCCTCCCCCGTGGGCTTCATCATGCGGTACCACTCGATCCAGACGGCGCCGGGGATGCGGCCCTTGCGCGGGCAGAAGTCCTTGCCATAGGGCGAGGAGCTTTCGCCGATCCACTCGTCCACGTCGCGCACGTCGAGCTTGGCCACCTTCGGGTCGGCCACGGCGGCAAGCATGGCGGCGGCGTCGATGACCACCTCGCCGGCCGCATCGTCCACCGGGAAGGCGGCGGGGGCGGGGCTCGGCACCTCGGCGCTCACCGGCAGGCCGGCGGCGCTCCAGGCCGAAAAGCCGCCGTGCAGCACCTTGATCTTCGGATAGCCGAGGAAGGTGAGCAGGAAATAGCCGCGGCAGGACTGGCCGAAGCCAGAGGCCATGGACTGCTCGTAGATCACCGCCGTTTCGGCGCCGGAAAGGCCGGCCTTGCCGAAGGCATCGGCGAACTTCAGCCGCAGCTCCGCATGGCCTTCCGGGGTGGAGGTCGCGAGATAGGTGAAGATCTCGTTGAGGTTGACGGCCCCCGGAATGTGCTCCGCCGCGTAGCTCGCGGTGTCACGGGTGTCGATGACCACCGTGGGCTCGGACGACATGAGGACGGACAGTTCGGACGGCGTAATCAGCACTCCGCTCATGGTAATCCCCTCTGGAAATCAGGCTGAACCGAGACAGGCTGGAAGGTGTGATGGCTTTGCCATCTTGTTTTCGGCGAGGGATTCTTCCCTCGTCCGTCAGGAACTGCGGGGAGAGGCCGGCCTCAGGCCGGTATCTGGTCCAGCATCAGCCGGAGCTGCTTGGTGGCCGGGGTCACGATGGCCACGAAATAGGCCTCGCGCAGGCGCCTCTGGCAGCGGTGGGCGGCCACGTAGCCGCGCGCACCGCAATGGAGCATGGCGTTATGGGCCGCCTGCACACTGGTTTCGCCGGCCAATAGCCGCGCGGAGACGACGCGCCGCCAGAAGGCATCGGAGGTGTCGAACGGATCGGCGGCGAGCGCGGCCACCTCGGCCTCGATGGCGGCCAGCGTCTCGGCCATCTGGCCGGGCTGCACCTCAAGATGGCGGTTCACGTGGCCGAGCGGGCTCTCCACCTCGCGCATCAGCGCGATGCAGTCGCGGATGAGGCCCACCGCCATGCCCGCCTGCAGCAGGATGAAGCCGGCCCGCATCTTCTTCACGAAGGGCATGGCGTCGTCGGCGAGCACCATGTCGTCCGGCACGAACAGGTCGCGCACCTGCACGCCGTAGGTGCCGGTGCCGTCCATGGAAAGGAAGCGCTCGCAGGGCTTCAGGGTGATGGCCGGGTCGGCGCAGTCGAACAGCGCCATGACGGGCGCCTCGCGGCCCTCCACCGCGAAGATGCCGCCGAAGACATGGTCGGCGCCGAGGTTCGAGACCCAGGGCAGGATGCCCTTCACCACATAGCCGCCGGCGACGCGCTTGCCCTTCAGCTTCAGCGTCTCGATGCCGTAGAACGACTTCATGGGATTGGAGAGGGCGGTGCCGCCAAGGATTCGGCCCTGGGCGGCCGCATCGAGATATTTCTCGCGGGCGGCGACGTTCTCGGAATTCACGAGGTACCACACCAGCGTGTTCTGGCACCACGCCATGAAGCCGGTGGAGACGCACTGCGCGGACACCAGCGACATGCCCTCGATGGCGTCGCCGAGCCTGTGGCCCTCGTTCAGGTGCAGGCGGAAGGCGCCGGCCTCGGCGAGGCGCTGCAGCACTGTGGTGGGGTAGGTGCCTTCATCGATGGCGCGGGCCCAGGCCGCAAGGTCGCCCGAGGCGATCTTGCCGATCTCGGCGAGCGCCGCCTCGGGCGGCGGCGGGGCGGCGGCGACTTCAGCCGTGGATGCGGTGGCGGCGAGCATGTCGATCCTCGAAGGCGGGAAGGGCGCGCGCCCGGCCCCGTGCCGGGCGCGTCGTTCGTCGTCTGCGGCCGGGCTCAGGCGAGGCCGACCTCGAGGTTCACAGGGCGGACGAAGGTGTTGGCCACCGGCGACCACTTCTTCACGTGGGCGATGAGGGCGTCGATGTCGTCCTTGGAGACGCCGTCGCACTCCATCTCCACCTTGATGCGCACGTCGGTGAAGCCCACCGGCTTTTCGCTCACGTCGCCCGTGCCCCACACGGCGGTGATGTTGAGGTCACCTTCCAGGTGCAGTTCCAGCTTGCGCACGGTCCAGCCGCGGTGGATGGCATTCGCGTGCAGGCCCACCGCGATGCAGGAGCCGAGCGCGGCCAGGGAGGCCTCGGAGGGGTTCGGCGCGGTGTCGTCGCCCAGCAGGCCCGGAGGCTCGTCCACGATGTAGGGGGGCAGGCTGCGGATGTAGTTGGCGTGGCGGAAGCGGCCCTCGGCCACCGTCTTGCACTTGAGGGTCTTGATGACCTTCGGATCGGCCTTGCCGGCTTCGATCAGCTTGTCGAGGCCATCCTTGCTGATAGGGGCGAGGCAACCCGTGGCCGCTTCCGGCGCGAGGCAGCTGGTGAGCACGGTGTTGGGGGCGGGTGCAGACATCTCAATCTCCTTGGTGCGCCTGTGAAGACAGACCGGTCTGTCTAATGCAGATGGCGTGCCAAGCAGGGGCGGCTGCGGCCATGACTTCGGAGAATCGCCTCAAGCTCCCATGTGGCCTACATTCCCGCCGGGATTCGCCGGCTGCGTCCCGGCACGATCCCTGCTAGATGTAGTCAGACAGGTCTGTCTTTTTGCCTGCTAATGCGGCAGAGTGGCGAGGCCTCATGCAGGACCTGCTTCAGGAAAGAGCGAAGGCGAAGATGGCGCGCTTGACCACCCCCCCCTCCCGCACGGCTGCCCCGACCGCGCCCGCCACCGCCATGCCGTCCAAGCCGCGCAATCCCCACGGCGGCGCCCCCGCGCAGGGTGCCGAGGGCGCGGAACCCAAGGCCCGCGACCGCATTATCGCCGCCGCCACCCGCCTGTTCTGCCAATACGGCATCACCGCCGTGGGGGTGGATGCCGTGGTGGCGGAGGCCGCCACCGCCAAGGCGACGCTCTACAAGACCTTCGGCTCCAAGGAGCGGCTGGTGGAGGCGGTGCTGGAGAAGGAGGGTGCGGCCTGGCGTGACTGGTTCATAGGCGAATTGCTGAAAGGTGAGGCAACGCCGCAGGCGCGCCTGCGCCGCGTGTTCCCGGTGCTGCGCGAGTGGTTCAACGACGATGCCTTCTTCGGCTGCCCCTTCATCAACGCCGTGGCCGAGACCGACAAGCGCGACGACCGCATGCGCCAGATCGCCCTGAACCATAAGAAGGTGGTGCTGGACACCCTGACCGATCTTGCCGCCAAGGCCGGCGCGCGCGACCCGAACGGCCTTGCCCACCAGCTCGGCCTGCTGATCGACGGCGCCATCATTGCCGCCATGATCACCAAGGATTCCAACGTCGCCCTGCTGGCGGGCCAGAGCGCTGACGTGCTGCTGCGCGGCCTGTGCGCTGACGCCGCCTGAGGCGGGCGGCGGCGCTGCGCTCTTTTCCTGACGGATTGGAAATTTGCGCCACGCCCTTGGGAGGACGCCCCGCGGCGCGGCGCTCAGCATGCCCTCTCCCGCGCGGGGAGAGGGCCTCCGAGTGCCCGGCGAAGGCGACGCGCGCGCGGCCGATGACAACGGTGCTGCGGGCTATTCCGCCGGGTGCGCGGGGCGGCCGGTGCCGTGTCCGGCGTGGTCCTCGGGCTCGTCCTTGCTGCCTACGAAGCGGCCGAACAGGCGGCCGAGCAGGCGGCTCAGGTCGTCCATCACCGTGAACACCGCCGGCACGAACACCAGCGACAGCACGGTGGAGGTGATGAGCCCGCCGATGACCGCGATGGCCATGGGCGCGCGGAAGCCGCCGCCTTCGCCCAGCGCCAGGGCCGAGGGTAGCATGCCCGCGGCCATGGCGATGGTGGTCATGACGATGGGCTGCGCCCGCTTGTGGCCGGCCTCCATCAGGGCGGTGAAGCGGTCGGCCCCCTGCTTGATGGACTCGATGGCGAAATCCACCAGCAGGATGGCGTTCTTGGTCACGATGCCCATCAGCATCAGGAAGCCGATCACCACCGGCATCGAGACGGAATTGCCGGTGATGAGCAGCGCGATGAACGCCCCGCCCACCGAGAGCGGCAGCGAGATGAGGATGGTGATGGGCTGCAGCACGTCGTGAAACAGCAGCACCAGCACCGCGAGCACCAGCATGAGCCCGGCCCCCATGGCGAGCGCGAAGCCGGTGAATACCTCGCCCATGATCTCGGCGTCGCCCGCCTCCTTGAGGGTCACGCCGGGGGGCAGGTCGCGGGCGGTGGGCAGCGCCTTCACCGCGTCCACGGCGGTGCCGAGGGGGGTGTCACCCACGAGGTCCGCCTCCACGGCGATGCGGCGCGCACGGTCGTAGCGGTCGAGGGCGGTGGGGCCCTTGCCGAACTGGATGTCCGCCACCGCCGAGAGCGGCACCGCGCCGCCGCTGGCGGTCGGCACCTTCAGGGCATCGAAGGTGGACAGGGCAGTGCGCGCCTTCTCGTCGAGCTGCACGCGGATGTCGATCTGCCGGTCCTTGGCGGAGAATTTGGCGAGGTTGGCGGAGACGTCGCCGATGGTGGCGATGCGCACCGTCTCGGCGATGGTGTCCACGGAGACGCCCAGCTCCGCCGCCTCGTCCAGCTTGGGCACGATGCGGATTTCCGGCCGGTCCAGCGCCGCGGAGGACACCACGTTGGTGAGCACGGGCACCTCGTGCCGCATCTCCTTTTCCAGGGCCAGGGCGGCCTTTTCCACCGCCTCGCCGTCGTTGCCGGAGAGCACCATCTGGAAGCCGCGCTGGGCCGCCTGCCCGTTGGAACTCCAGGTGAAGCGCATGTCCGGGATGGCGGAGAGCGGGGCGTTCAGCGACGCCTCGAAGCTTTTCTGGTCCATGGTCCGCTCGGCGCGGGGCTTCAGGTTGATGACGATCTGCGCCTTGCGCACCTCGCCGGCGAGCATGGCGAGCCCGCCCGAGCCGCCGGCGCCGGCGGTGGCGAAGACATTGGACACCTCCGGCCGCTCCAGCAGCATGCGGGTGATGCGGTCCGACACGTTCTGCGTCTCCGCGAGCGTGGTGCCCGGCGGCAGCTCGATGGAGACCATGGAGCGGGAGATGTCGTTGGTGGGCAGGAAGCCCGAGGGCAGCAGCGTCGAGAGGAAGATGGTGCCGACGAAGATGCCGAGCCCCATGGCGATGGTGAGGAAGCGATGGTGGAGCGACCAGTTCAGCAGCCGCATGTAGCCCGCCATCACCGGCCCGTCATGGGTGTGGCGGTGGCCGTTGTCGCGCAGGAAGTAGGCGGCCAGCAGCGGCGTGACCAGCCGCGCCACCGCCAGCGAGAACAGCACCGCGATCGCCACCGTGAGGCCGAACTGCTTGAAATACTGGCCCGCGATGCCGCCCATGAACGACACCGGCGCGAACACCGCCACGATGGTGAGCGTGGTCGCCACCACCGCGAGGCCGATTTCGTCCGCCGCCTCGATGGCGGCACGGTAGGGAGATTTGCCCTGCCGCATGTGGCGTACGATGTTCTCGATCTCGACGATGGCGTCGTCCACCAGGATGCCGGTGACGAGCGTGATGGCGAGCAGGCTCACCCCGTTGAGCGAGAAGCCCAGCATGTCCATCACCGAGAAGGTCGGCAGGATGGAGAGCGGGATGGCGAGGGTGGTGATGATGGTGGCGCGCCAGTCGCGCAGGAAGATGAACACCACGATCACCGCCAGGATGGCGCCCTCGATGAGCGTGTGCATGGCGGACTGGTAGTCCGCCTTGGTGTAGCGCACGGTGGTGTCGATCTCGGTGACGGTGACGTCGGGGTGCAGGGCGCGCAGGCTGCCGACCGCCTCCTGCACCCTGTCGTAGACGGTCACGTCCGAGAAGCCCTTGGCGCGGTAGACGCCGAAGGCCACCACGTTCTTGCCGTCGAGCCGGGCGAACACCCGCGGCTCGGCGGCCCCGTCGGTGACCGTGCCGAGATCCTTCAGGCGCACGTAGCGGCCGTTGGAAAGGGCGATGCGGGTCTCCGCGAGGTCGTCCACGCTGCCCGCGCCGGCCAGCGTGCGGATGGACTGCTCCTGGGTGCCGACCTCGCCGCGCCCGCCGGAGACGTCGAGATTGGTGGCGCGCAGCTGACGGCTGACATCGGCGGCGGTGATGCCGAGCGCCATCAGCCGGTCGGGGTCGAGGGCGATGCGGATCTCGCGGTCGAGCCCGCCCTCGCGCTTCACCTGGGCGACGCCCCGCACCCCCTGCAGGGCGCGGGCGATGGTGTCGTCCACGAACCAGGACATCTCCTCCGTGCTCATGGAAGGGGAGGAGACCGCGAAGGTGACGATGGGCAGGCCCTCGATGTCCACGCGCTGGATCAGCGGCTCGTCGATGGAGCGCGGCAGCTCGGAGCGGATCTTGGTGACCGCGTCGCGGGTGTCGTTCACCGCGCGGTCCACCTGGGTCTCCAGGTGGAACTCGACGGTGGTGACGCTGGTGCCCTCGGAGATGGAGGAGGTGATGTGCTTCACCCCCGACACGCCGGCGATGGAATTCTCCACCTTCTTGGTCACCTGGGTTTCCAGCTCGCTCGGCGCGGCGCCGGTCTGGGTGATGGTGACCATGACGATGGGCACGTCGATGTTCGGCATCTGTGTCACCGGCAAGGTGCGGAAATGCACCAGGCCGAGCACCGTGAGGATGACGAACAGGACCAGGGTGGGGACGGGCTTGCGGATGGCCCAGGCGGAGATGTTGATGGCCATCAGCGGGCCTCGCCCAGGGAAAGCGGGGCCTCGACCGGATTGACCCTGTCGCCCTCGCGCAGGAAGCCGCCGGCGCGGGAAACCACATGCTCGTCGCCGGAGAGCCCGTGCGACACCAGCACGCTGCCCCGGCTCTTGAGGGCGGGGGTGATGCGGCGCGCCGCCACCGTGCCGTCGTTCACCACCAGCACATAGGCGCCGTCTGCGTCGAACATCACGGCCGACTGGGGCACCACCAGCCCCTCGCGCGCGCCCAGGGTCACCTGCGCGCGGGCATAGGCGCCGGGCTTCAGGCGCGGATCAGCGGGCAGGGCGATCTTGGCGCGGCCGAGGCGCGAGGCCTTGTCCACCTCGGCCGAGACCAGCCGCACCGTGCCCGGAACCGGTGCGTCGAAGCCGGCGGGGATCACCTCGGCCGAAAGGCCGGTCTTCATGCGCGGCATGGCGCTTTCGGGCACCTCGGCATCGAGGTCGATGGCGCCATCCTCGGCGATACGGAACAGGGGCTCGCTGCGCGCGGAAAGGGCGATGGCACCCACTCTGGCGGTGCGGGAAAGGATGATGCCGGCCTTCGGCGCGCGGATCTCGGTGCGCTTGAGCTTCACCTCGATCTCGTCGCGCTGGGCCTTCACCAGCACCGCTTCCGCCTCGGCCGCCGCGAGGCTTTCCTGGGCGGCGGCCACCTGCGCGGTGGCGACCTTCACGGCGCGTTCGCGCTCGTCCAAAGTCTCCTGCGAGGCGGTGCCGGTGACGCGCAGTTTGCGGGCGCGGTCCACGGCTGCGGCCGCCTCGGTCTGCTGGGCGAGGGCCTGGTCGAGGGCGGCGCGCTGCTGGGCGATGGCGGCCTTGGCCTTGGCGGCGCTGGCGGTGTTCTGGGCGAGCTGGGTGTCGAGCACCTCGCGGGAGAGGCGGGCCAGCACCTGGTCCTTCGCCACGCGGTCGCCGGCCTCCACCAGGATGCTCTCCAGGCGCAGGCCCTCCACCTCAGGCCCCACCTCGATCTCCTCGCGCGGGAGCAGGGAACCGGTCACCAGAAGGGT
Source organism: Xanthobacter sediminis (assembly GCF_043195015.1). Taxonomy (NCBI): domain Bacteria; kingdom Pseudomonadati; phylum Pseudomonadota; class Alphaproteobacteria; order Hyphomicrobiales; family Xanthobacteraceae; genus Xanthobacter; species Xanthobacter sediminis. Next base: position 307,504 of record NZ_JBAFWH010000002.1, read on the forward strand.
TTCCGGCAGGGTCTCTCGGCGTGGGCGCAGCACCGAGACGGTGAGCGCCGCGGGGGCGGCGGGGGCTGCGGCCGCCTGCCCGCCCTCTGCGCGCGCGGGGGCGGCCCCGAAGGTGCCGCCCGCTGTTCCCATGAGGCAGGTGGCGAGCGCGAGGGCGCGGGCGCGGCGGGCGAAGGCAGGCATGGTGAAGCGAACCTCGTTTGCAAAGCGGGAGGCACCCTGCCGGGCCGCGGCGGCATTCCCGTGACGGGGGCAGGGCGTAGGGCGGGAAGGAGAGGGCAGCACGGCGGCTCAGCCCGGTGGATCGGGCGCAAGCATCCGGCGCACCAGGGCAGTGAGGGCATCGATGCGCCCCGCGACGTTCCAGGCCGGGTGGAGCTGGTGGTGCAGGATCAGCCCGTCGGCCATGGCCTGGAGCATGATCATCACGTCGTCGAGGTCGAGGGCGGGGTCGATCTCGCCCCGTGCCATGGCGGCGCCGAGAGCCTCGCGCAGCTCGGCGCGTGCCTCCTCGTCGGCGGGTTCGATGGCTTCGCGCAGGGCGGTGTTGCGGATCGCCTCGGCCATGATCTCCGGCGCGAGCTGCGCCGTGGGCAGGGTCGGCTCGTTCAGCATCAGCCGCATGCAGTCCGTCAGCGCGTCCAGCACCGAGGGCGCGTGCGCCAGCTCGTCCAGCAGGTGCTGGCGCTCGCTGCGCTCGTCGGCGACGATGGCGGCGATCAGCTCCTCCTTGGAGCGGAAGTAGCGATAGAGGGCGCCGGGGCTCATGCCTGCCTCGGCGCAGATCTTCTGCATGGAGGTGGCATGGAACCCCTCCCGCGCGAAGCAGGCCATGGCGGCGGAAAGGATGCGTCGGCGCTGCTCCGCCCTCCGGTCGGCGGGAGCGCCGGGCGGCGGCGAGGCCGTGTGGGGCGAGGTGGGGGGCGATGCCATCTTCGCAGCGGTTTCCGGTTCCGGCGGCGCGCCGTGGCGCCAGGATGTGAGTGAACGTTCGTTCACATTCAACAAGCTTCTAGTGCCTTTCCACCTGATCCGGCAAGAGTGAACGTTCGTTCGCATGCTGCGGCGCAGCGCCGCCCCTTGAGCCCGGCGGCGGGAACGCCTACCTCTCGGCGGACACCGGAGCCCGAAGCGCCATGCTTGCCGCCGCCCTCGAAGCCCTGCGCCAGACCTTCTCGCCCCTGCTGCGCGGAGTGCTGCTGCGCTCCGTCGGCCTTGCCCTCGGCCTGCTGGTGGTGCTCGCCATCGGGCTTGAGGCGGCGCTGGGCCATTTCGTCCATGTGCCCTCCTATCCCTGGATCGAGACCACGCTGGCGGTGGTGGCGGGGCTCGGCTTGGTGTTCGGGGTGTTCTATCTGGTGCCTGCGGTCTCCTCCCTGGTGGCGGGCCTGTTCCTGGATGAGGTGGCCGAGAAGGTGGAAGCCGCGAGCTATCCGCAGGACCCGCGCGGCGTGCCCCAGCCGGTGCTGCGCTCACTGCTCTATTCGGCGCGCTTCTTCGGCGTGGTGCTGGCGGTGAACATTGCCGCCTTGATGCTGTTGCTGGTGCCGGGGGTGAACGTGGTCATCTTCTTCGTGGCCAACGCCTATCTCATCAGCCGGGAATATTTCGAGCTGGCCGCCATGCGCTACCGCAGCCCCGAGGAGGCGCGCGCGCTGCGGCAGGCCAATGCCACCACGGTGTTCATCGCCGGCCTGGTGATGACGCCGATCCTGCTGGTGCCGGTGCTGAACCTCATCGTGCCGGTGTTCGGCACCGCCTTCATGGTGCACCTGCACCGCCGCCTCGCACCCCTGCCGGCGCGGCGCGGGCCGGATGGCGGGCTCGTCATCGAGGGGCGGGCGCTCTGATGGCGTGGGCGCCGGCCTTTTCGGCCGGTGCCGGGAGAACTTTGCTCAAACGCCGTGCGGAGTGTGGTTCGAGGGGACGCGCCGCTCAGTGCAGGCCGGTGGCGGCGAGCGCCGCCATCTGGCGCACGGCCACCCGCCCCGCGTCGAAATCGCCGATGGCGGCCTCGAACAGGCGGTGAAAGTTGAGCTGCGCGCGCAGGTGCAGGAACACCGCGCCGAGGCCCACCGCCGCGCGGTCCATGAACACGAACTCGCGCGGCACCGTCACCGGCCCCAGGCGCTTCAGCTCGGTGTGCACCTTGAACGCCTCCTTGCGGCCGTACTGGCCGGGCGCCACGCCGTCGGCGATGGTGCGCACGCGGTCATCCATCAAGGGGCCGTAGATGAAGCGCGCCCAGATGTTCAGCGCATCGATCAGGTCGCGGTTGAGGCCCTTGAAGCCCCAGGTCTCGTAGGCGTGCACCACCCGCGCGGCGTCGCCCTCCAAAAGGCCGCGATAGAGGTCCACCACCCCCGCCACGAACGAGGGCGGGAAGATGCGGATGCAGCCGTAGTCCAGGAGATTGATGCCCGCCGGGCGGCCAGCCTCGTCCACGAACACGGTGTAGTTGCCGAGATGCGGGTCGCCATGGATGACGCCGAACCGGCTGAAGGGCTGCCACCAGGCGGTGAACAGTGCCTGCGCCAGCGCGTTGCGCTCGGCCTGGGCGTGGCGGGTGAAGGAGAGGATCTTCTCCCCCTCCAGCCATTGCATGGTGAGCAGGCGGCCGGTGGAGAGATCGGCCCGCACGGAGGGCACGCGCACCCGCGGCTCGTCCTTCAGCATCAGGGCGTAGAGGGCGGCGTGGCGCGCCTCGCGGCGGTAGTCGAGCTCCTCGCGCACGCGCTCGCCGATCTCGGTGGCGATCTCCCGCGTGTCGAGGGTGGAATCCATGCGCCGGTGGAGGGAGAACAAGAGCTGGAGCTGCGTCAGGTCTGCTTCCACCGCCGCCTGCATGTCTGGATACTGGAGCTTGCAGGCGACGGTTTCGCCGTCGAGCGTCACCGCCTTGTGCACCTGCCCGAGGGAGGCGGCGGCGGAAGGCTGGTGCTCGAAGCGGGCGAATCGCTTCTCCCAGTCGCGGCCCAGCTCGGCGCTCATGCGCCGCTTCACGAACGACCAGCCCATGGGCGGGGCGTCTGACTGCAGGCGCCGCAGCTCTGCGGCGTATTCGGGGGGCAGCAGGTCCGGCACCGTGGCCATGAGCTGGGCCACCTTCATGAGCGGGCCCTTGAGCCCGCCGAGGGCGGACGCGAGGGCGGCGGCGTTGTCGCCCGCCCGGTCGGCGCGGCCCAGCAGGCGGTTGCCGGCGATGCGCGCGGCCACCCCGCCCACATTGGCGCCCACCTTCGCGTAGCGTGCGGCGCGGGCCGAAAAGCGGTTTCTCTCGTCGTCAGCCATGCGTGCCTCCGCCGCGCCGGGGCCCCAGCCTCAGCTTCGCGCCCTCCGCGCCGTGAGCGCGAGCAGCACCAGCAGCGACAGGGGGGTGAGCATATCCGTGTAGAGGATGGGGCCGGCATTGCCCGCCGCCATGTTCCCCGTCTGCGAGATCTGCACCAGGTGGCCCACCGCCGCGCCGCCCAGGAAGCCCGCGGCCACCACCGCCACCCCCGCCCGGAAGCCCCAATTGGAATAGAAGGCGGCGACGACGCCGGCGAGGCCGATGCCCAGGTTCGCCACCCCCACCTCGAACTGGAACGGGCTCGGTGCCCAGCCGATGGCGCGCGCGGCCTCCTGCGCGAAGGCGATGTGGCCGAGCGCGCCCCACAGCCCCATCAGCCCCAGCGGGAACAGGCAGATGTAGCGCATGAGCCGGTCCGCGATCAGGCCGAAGGTGCGTGGCGCCGGGGCGCGGACGATGGCGAGGAGGGCGCAGGCCAGGGCCGCCGCCCAGGAAATGATCGGGACCCAGAACACCATGCGCGAGGCCTCCCGTCGTGCTGCGCCGCAAGGTGACAGATCACGCGCCCCATCGCCAGCGCAACATGCGCCGTCCCCTCAGGCCACGGCGTAGAGCGGGTGCTCGCGGCGGATTTCCTCGCCCAGGATCTCCTCCACCTTGGCGAAGGCGGCGGTGCGCGCGCCGGGCCGCCCGTAAAGCACGAATTCCATGTTCGGCAGCGGCGCGGTGGCGAGGTCGTTCACAACCGCGAGATCGTGCCGCAGCGAGCGGGGCGAGCGCACGGTGACGCCGAGCCCCGCGCCCACCGCCGCCATCAGCCCCGGCAGGGAGGGGCTGGTAAAGGCGATGCGGAAGCCGCGCCCGGCCGCCGTCAGCGCGGCGATGGCGGCGCTGCGGCAGACACAGGGATTCTCGAACAGCACCAGCGGCACCGGCGCGTCGCGGTCGAGCCGCAGGTGGCGCGCGGCGATCCACACCATGGGCTCGCGCAGCAGCACGGTGGAGGGCAAATCGGTGTCGTGGCGGAAGCCCACGGTGAGGTCCAGTTCCTCCACCATCAGCTTTTCCAGCATGGCGGCGGTGGAGCACACCCGCACCGTGATGGGTGCCTGGGGGAAGGAGCAGGCCACCCGCGCCAGGATGCGCTGCATCACCGCCTCGCCCACGTCCTGCACGAAGCCCAGCCGCAGCGGCTGGGCGAAGCTGCCGTGGACATGCTGGGTGAGCACCTGGTCGTTGAGGTCGAGCAGGCGGCGGGCATCATCCAGGAAGGCGCCGCCGCGCGGGGTGGGCACCACGCCGCGCCCCTTGCGCGCCAGCACCGGGAAGCCGAGCGTGTCGGCAAGGCGGTCCATCTGCAGGCTCACGGCCGACTGGCTGCGCCCCACCCGCCGCGCCGCGGAGGAGATGGACCCCAGCTCCGCCACCGCCACGAAGCTGCGCAGGAGATCGAGATCGAGGTTCCGGATCATTCCATGAGGTTAGCAAAAGAGTTGAATTTTTGAATTCAATTTTTTTCATGGGTGGGTGCCAGATAGGGTGAGTCGTCCCCAAGAGCCGAGGAGGCGCCCATGCCCTTGCTGAACGTGACCCTTTCCGCCGCGCCCGACGACGCTTTGGCCGCCGCCGTGGCCGAGACCCTGAGCGCGCTGACCGCCCGCATCCTGCGCAAGGACCCGGCCGTGACGGCGGTGTGCGTCGCCTTCGTCCCGCCGGAGCGCTGGTTCACGGGCGGGGTGTCGCTGGCGGCGAAGGGGGCGTCCTCCTTCTCGCTCGACATCCTGGTGGTGGACGGCACCAACACCAAGGACGAGAAGGCCGCCTATCTGGAGGCGGTGTTCGCCGCCATGTCCGGCCTGCTGCCGGGCCTCGACCCGAAAAGCTACATCCTGGTCTGGGAAGTGAAGGCCGACGCCTACGGCTATGGCGGGCAGACGCAGGAGCGGCGCTATATCGCCCGGCGCCTCGCGCAGGCAAACCTTGCGGCCTGAGGCGGCCCGAAATGCAGCAGGGCCCGGAGCGGGAGCTCCGGGCCCTGCTTTTCCTTCTCCATCCGCCGAAGCGAACCGGCACAGGTCAAAGACCGGTGCCGTCGGAATGACCTGGGACCTACTTGCCGGCCAGCAGCGGGGCCAGCTCCTTGTCCCACTCGGCGATGTCGAGGGTGCCGGAGAGCTTCTTGCCGTTCACGAAGAAGGTGGGGGTGGCGTTCACGCCCAGCTCGGTGTTGGCGTACTTGGCACTGTCCTGCACCTTCTGGGCGAGGTCCTTGTCGCTCAGGCACTTCTCGAACTCGGCCTGGCTCATGCCAGTCTGGCGCACCACGGCCAGCAGCGCGGCCGCCGGGTCCTTGCCGTAGGCCCAGGTCTTCTGCGTCTCGAACAGGGTCGAGACCATCGGGAAGTATTTGTCCTGCGGGGCGCAGCGCGCCAGCATGAAGGCGGCGGTGGCGACCGGGTCGAACGGGAACTCGCGGAAGATGAAGCGCACCTTGCCGGTGTCCACGTACTTCGTCTTCAGCTCCGGGAACACCTTGGTATGGAAATCCGCGCAGTGGCTGCAGGTCATGGAGGCGTATTCCACCACCGTCACCGGCGCGTCGGGATTGCCCAGCGCCTGGACGGTGAGGGGGCTCGCGGCCGGCGCCATCACCTTCGCCACGTCGGCCGACTGGGCCTTCGCGTCATGGGCGGTGAGGGGCAGGCCGAAGCCGGCGAGGAGGGCGGCGACGCCCGCTCCGGCAAGGACGCGGCGGCGGTCGAAGGTCATGGTCGTCTCCATGGGAAGCCGAAAACGCTGGGAATTCGCGTGAAATGAGGGGCCTGACGCCAATGTGCAGCGCGCTAGCATGTCGGGCGTGCGGCGGCAAATGGTGCGCGATCACAGATGGGTCAGGAGCCGCCCTTGGGTCCGCGCTCCGGGCCGCGGCGCTCGCGCCGCACCAGGGCGCCGAGCCGGGCGAGGGACGCCGCCAGCGCCTCGTCCTCGAAGGCGCCGATCTCGCGGCGCACCGCGCTCACGGTGGCGGGCTCCGGTGGCGGCATCGGCCGGGGGCGGGCATGGCGCGGGGGAACGGGCCCCTGGCGCAGCGCGATTCGCCCGACGCACCGCCAGCCGAAATAGACGTTGATGCGCTCGATCACCACCGGCGCGGCATATTGCATCTCGATGGCATAGGCGCCCTCCACCCGCACCACCAGCGTGGCCGGCTCGGTCTCGCTGCCGCGGGCCCATTGCAGCTTTACGGGCAGGGAGCGGGGCGCGAGATCCGGCCCCACGATCTCATCCCAGTGGGTCACCACCTCCACCACGGAGAAGCCCGCCTTGCCGCACACGTCGGCGATGGTGGGGGCCACGAAATCGGCAAGCGGGCGCGCGGCGCGCGGGCGGAAAACGCGGGGGGCGGGGCTTTTCATCGGTCGGGGTTCGGCTCGCTGTGCATCTCGCGTCGGGCGCGGCGCCCTGGCGGCACCCCCTTGCCGGGATGGGCCGGGGCGGCCACCTTGGGCGCATGACATCTTCGCCCGCCGCCGCCACGGGGACAAGGCCGCCCAAGGCGCCCGACTCCGCAGCCCTGCTCGCCTGGTACGATATCCACCGCCGCCGCCTGCCGTGGCGGGCGGAGAAGGGCCGGCGCGCCGACCCCTACCACGTCTTTCTCTCCGAGATCATGCTGCAGCAGACCACGGTGAAGGCGGTGGTGCCCTATTTCGGCGCGTTCCTGCGGCGCTGGCCCAGCGTGACGCATCTCGCCGCCGCGCCGCTGGAAGAGGTGCTCTCGGCCTGGGCTGGGCTGGGTTACTATGCACGGGCGCGCAATCTCCACGCCTGCGCAAAGGCGGTGACGGCCCGCCACGGCGGGCGCTTCCCCGCCGATGAGGCGGCGCTGCTCGACCTGCCGGGCATCGGCCCCTATACGGCGGCCGCCATTTCCGCCATCGCCTTCGACCTGCCGGCGAGCCCGGTGGACGGAAACATCGAACGGGTGGTCTCGCGCCTCCATGCGGTGGAAGAGGCGCTGCCGAAGGCGAAGCCGCGCATCAAGGCGCTGGCGGCGGCCCTGGTGGCGCGGGAGCGGCCGGGGGACCACGCCCAGGCGATGATGGACCTCGGCGCCACCATCTGCACGCCCAAGTCGCCCGCCTGCGCGCTCTGCCCCTTCTCCGGCGCCTGCCGGGCGGAGGCGGAGGGCACGGCGCTGCGCTATCCGCTGAAGGAGAAGAAGGCGGCGAAGCCCGAGCGCGTCGCCATCGCCTTCCTGGCGGTGCGCACCGACGGGGCGGTGCTGCTGCGCACCCGCCCGGACAAGGGGTTGCTCGCGAAGATGACGGAGGTGCCGGCTTCTCCGTGGTCTGCTTCGGAGGGGGCGATTCCGGCCGATCCCGCCCGCCATGCGCCGGTGAAGGCGCAATGGCGCGCGCTGCCGGGCGCGGTGCGGCACGTCTTCACGCATTTCGCGCTGGAGATGACGGTGTGGCGGGCGGAGCTGCCGGCGGACACCGTAGCGCCGGAAGGCCTGCGATTCGTGCTGCCGCGCGATTTCGAGGGCGAGGCGCTGCCCTCCCTCATGCGCAAGGTGATCGCCCACGGTCGGGCCGACCGGCCGCCGCCGAAGGCGTGAGGGAACGGGCGCGGGGCGGCGGCGTCAGAGCTTCGAGCTCACGCGTTTGCTTCGCGCGAACCGGTGTCCACTTCGCCCGAAAATGCTCTATTCCGCCGCGATGCCCATTTCCGAGCGCAGGCGGGCGCGCAGCACGTCGATGGGGTGGCGCCGGCCGTCCTGCTCCACGTGCCAGAAGGTCCAGCCGTTGCAGGCCTCGGCCCCCTGGGCGAGGGCGCCGACGCGATGGATGGAGCCCACCTTCTGCCCCTCTCCCGAAAGGGCGATGGTGCCATCCGCCCGCACCACGGCGCGGAAGCGGCCCTTGGCATCGGTGAGCTCGGCGCCCGGCGTCACCAGCCCGCGCTCCACCAGGGCAGAGAAGGCGACGCGCGGTGCTTCCCGCGCGCTCGGGGGGGCGATGAGGGTGTGCTCGGGCAGGGGCTCCACCGCCGCGATGCGGGCGCGGGCGGCCTCGGCATAGCTCTCCTCGCGCTCGATGCCGATGAAGCGGCGGCGCAGGCGCCGGGCCACGGCGCCCGTGGTGCCGGAGCCGAAGAAGGGATCGAGCACCACCTCGCCCGGCTTGGTGGCCGAGAGCAGGATGCGCGCCAGCAGCGCCTCCGGCTTCTGGGTGGGGTGGAGCTTGCGGCCCTTCTCGTCCTTCAGCCGTTCCTGGCCGGTGCACAGGGGGAACAGCCAGTCGGAGCGCACCTGCACGTCTTCGTTGCCGGCCTTCAGCGCCTCGTAATTGAAGGTGTAGCGGGCATCGGCGTCGCGCGCGGCCCAGATCAGGGTCTCGTGCGCGTTGGTGAAGCGCCGGCCCCGGAAGTTGGGCATGGGGTTCGCCTTGCGCCAGATGATGTCGTTGAGGATCCAGAAGCCCAGATCCTGCATCGTGGCGCCGACGCGGAAGATGTTGTGGTAGGAGCCGATGACGAACAGCGTGCCGTTCGGCTTCAGCACCCGGCGCGCGGCCATGAGCCAGGCGCGGCTGAAGGCATCATAGGCCTGGAAGCTCTCGAACTGGTCCCAGGCATCGTCCACCGCGTCCACGCGGCTTTCATCCGGGCGCTTCAGCTCGCCGCCGAGCTGGAGATTGTACGGGGGATCAGCGAACACGAGGTCCACCGAATGGGCCGGCAGCCGGGAGAGTTCCAGGATGCTGTCGCCCACCAGCACCTCGTCGAGGGGCAAGGCGGGCGGGGTTTTTGTGGCCAAGGGGGCGAATGACGCAAACTCACTCGGGTGCTCGCCGGACCGGCGGGGCGCCCGCGCGGGTGCCCCCTTGACCACACTACGCATGACGCAACCCTACGCAACGCTTACTCACGAAAGGGAGTATGGCTGCAAGGGGTTAAGGCGGGGTGAAGGGCGCGGCGCGGGCCCGCGGCATTACCGCGTCACGGCTCGCACGATGGCTTCCGCCACCAGCTCGGGCATGCACAGGCGGGTTCGCTGCTCGGCGGGGGAGGGGCCGTTCACCGGCATCGGCGCCTGGCCGGGCGCGGCGGGCTGGGAGAGCAGGTAGCTCGTGGCGGCGTATTGCTGCACCACGTTCATCTTCTCCTGGTCGGAGACGGCGTCGATCTGGTTGACGATGCGGCCGTAGAGCTGCTCGTGCGACACGTTGGGCACGAACGGCGGATCGATGAGGACGAGATCGATGTTCCGTCCCTTCAGATAGCCGGATGCCTGCTCCAGCGTGTGGCCGAATTCTTCCGGGTCGGTGGCGGCGAGGGCGTCGCCCGTGCCCACCTGCCAGATCACGAGGTCGGGTTCGTACTGCTCGATGGCGCTGCGGATGCGCTGGAAATCCTCCCGCGCCAGCCCCGGCTGGGGGCCTTCCTCGATGATGCTGAAGGCGATGTCGGGCAGGCGGCGGTTCAGCTCCACTTCCAGCCGGCTGCGCTTGTGCGGGGAGAAGGCCTGCCGGTCCGGCTGCGGGCCGATGAGCAGGATGCGCACCGGCTGGGAGCGGTCCACCAGGCGCTCGGTGCGCTTCAGTTCGCTGTCGAAGGTGAGGAGGATGTCCGGCACCCGGCAGGGCTTCGACATGTCGGCCCGCGCCGGCCCTGCCAGCAGGGGGAGCGTGGCCAGAAGCAGGGCCAGAAGCAGAGCTAGGCGCGCCGCCCTCATGCCCCCGGCGCGAGGGGCCGTGGCGCGCTCGCGCCCGGCGCGCGTGCGTTCACTGTGCGTCCGCCCTTCTGCCATTCGAGCGCCCATGCGAGCAACCACTGAAGCGAAAACCCGACTAGAACGATTAACAAATCAAACGATACAGCGCCATCAAATGCAGGCCGCAGCACCTGCGCGCCGAGGCTCAGCACCGTGCCCAGGCAGAACACCGGCAGGCCATGCCGCCCGATGAGGGTGAGCGGCGCGCTCAGGGGGGTGGCGCGAAGCCAGCGTTCCACCGGCAGCCGCGCGGCGCAATAGGCGAGCGCCAGCACGTGCAGCACGCGCGGCAGGTCCAGCGAGGACTTGTCGAAATCCCACATGAAGGCGGGCAGGGGCCACACTTCCAGCGAGAAGGGGAAGTGGAGCTGCGCCCATACGAGCGCCGCCAGCAGGTAGGCCGGCGCCAGGATGTCGAGGCTGCGCCGCGCGAATCGCACGCCGCCCCGGTCCAGCACCACGCCGATGGCGAGCCCGATGGTGAACAGGAGCTGCCACGCCAGTGGGTTGAAATACCAGCGTCCCGCGCCCGGCCACACCGGCGGGCCGAGGCCCGCGAGCTGGGTGGCCAGATAGAGCACCGCGGAAAAGCCGAGCGCGAGCGCGATGGAGCGCCGGGTGAGCATCACCAGCAGCGGCGCCAGCAGCAGCAGGCACACATAGAGCGGCAGGATGTTGAGATAGGCCGGCTGGAAGGTGAGCATCGCGATGCCCACCAGCGCTTCCAGCGGCGCCTCCATGATGACGTCCAGGTGGTACCAGGCCAGCACGCGGGTGTCGGCGGTCTCCACCACGAAGCCGCCGATGACCGCCACCGCCACCATCACCAGCGCCAGATGCGCCACGTAGAGGTTGAAGGCCCGGGTGACGATGCGCGCACCGACCAGCAGCCGCCGGCCCGGCTCGAACGGGCGCGCATAGGCGAAGGCCGCGGACACGCCGGCCAGGAGCACGAACAGCTCGGCGGCATCCGACACCCCGAAGTTGCGGAAGGTATAGGCGCCGAGGATATGGCCGGGGATGTGGTTGACGAAGATCGTGAGCAGGGCGAAGCCGCGCCAGAAATCAATGCTGACGATGCGCGAATCCGCCACCGCGTCCACCTCCGCTCTTCGCTGGAAACGTCAGCCCGCCCATCCCGTTCCCGCCCCAAGGCGGAAAGGCGCGCGCCGCGATGCAGCATGTCTAGGCGTGATTCATGTTCAAATGGTTGTCAATGGCCACCCAGGGGAAGACGCAGGGGAGCACGAAAGGGCAGGGCACCACGGCCCGCGTCGCAACGCGCGGGCCGTGGTGCGGCAAGGCGCCGGCCGCGTCAGGCGGCCTTGATCGTGATGGTCTTCTCCTGGCTGCGGGCCTGCGCGCTCTTGGGCAGGGCCACGGTGAGCACCCCCTTGGAGAAGCGCGCCTCCACCTTCTCGGGATCGACGCCCTCCGGCACCTTGAAGGCGCGGGAGAAGGCGCCATAGCGGCGCTCGGAGAGGTAATAGTCCTTCTCCTGTTCCTCCCGCTCCTCCTTCTTCTCGCCGCGGATGACGAGGGTGCCGTTGGCGAGCTTTACCTCGATGTCCTTCTCCTCCATGCCGGGAAGCTCGGCGGTGATCTCGTAGGCACCCTCGCGCTCGGTGATGTCCACCGCGGGCGCCAGCGCCGCCGCGCCGAGGCGCGGCCAGGGCAGGTCGAGCCCGCCGCGTGTGAGCGGGAAGCCGAGCGCGCCGAGCCGGACGTTCTCGAACACCTGCTCGATCTCGCGCCGGAGCTGGTCGAACGGCGAGGCGGACGGCACCGGAGCCGCACCGGCAGCCCGGCCGGGATCAACATTCACGGGGACTTTCTTGATGTCGGCCATGATCGTCTCCTTCAAGCGGACAATGACCGGCGGCACGGTCGCCGCCGTATCATCGGCTTCGCGCCGGCCGGGGATGGAACCCGGCGCCGGACACAGGAAGTCGAACGCGATCACTCGTTTCGGCCCGTCCCGCGAGGCAATGCCCGCGAGACGCGCCGGTGACGATGTCATGCGCCCGGAGGATGGCGGCATTGTGCCGGCCGCGCCTGCCTTGGAAGGGGGGATGCCTTCCAGGGCCCCGCGGTGCCCCGGATCAATGGGATGCGGCCATCTCCGTGGCGCATGAGCCTCATCAGCTGCGGGCATCAACTCCAGCGGGCACCTGCGCGCCTTGATGTACGTCAATACCAGGCGTTGCGTCGCTGGCATGGTGCGCGCGACGAGCGGCCGCTATAACGCGGCATCCGCGCGGCTTTTCTCCGCGCCCCTTCCGGCCTGCTCCTATGATCCTGCCTATCACCGACCCCGACGACCCCCGGATCGCCGACTATCGCGACGTGCGTGAGCGCGACCTCGTGGGCCGGCAGGGCCGCTTCATGGCGGAGGGCGAGGTGGTGCTGCGCCTCCTCGCCGCCCACGTGGACGTGGAAGGGCGCACCGCCCACGGCCACCGCCTGCTCTCGCTGCTGCTCTCGGAAGGGCAGGCGGAGCGGCTCGAAGACGTGCTGGCGGGCCTGCCCCCGCAGGTTCCGGTGCATGTGGCGGGGCAGGGGGTGATGGACCGCATCGTGGGCTTTCCCATCCATCGCGGCATCCTGGCGCTGGGCGCGGCGCGGCCGTCGGCGGAAGCGGGGGCGCTGCTCGCGGGCCTCGGGCTCCGTGCGCTGGTGGTGGGGGTCGCGGGCATCACCAACCACGACAACATGGGCGGCATCTTCCGCAACGCCGCCGCCTTCGGGGCGGATCTGGTGCTGCTGGACGCGGCGAGCTGCGATCCACTCTACCGCAAGGCCATCCGCGTCTCCGTGGGGGCGAGCCTCATCGTGCCTTTCGCCCGCGTGCCCGACGCCACCGCCATGATGGCGGCGCTGGAGACGGCGGGGGTGCCGGTGGTGGCGCTCTCCCCCGCGGGCCGCGAGCGGCTTTCGGCCTTCGCGCCGCCGCCGCGGGTGGCGGCGCTGTTCGGCACGGAGGGGCCGGGCCTGCCGGCCCACGTGCTCACCGCCGCGCGCACCCTCTCCATTCCCATGGCGCCGGGCTTCGACAGCCTGAACGTCGCCACCACATCGGGCATCGTGCTGCACCACCTGGCGGGGGTGTGAGGGCATCAGTTCTGGGTGGTGATTTCCCAGGTGGCGTGGGCGACGCCGGGCACATGCTTCAGCCGCTCCACCACGTCGTCCAGCTCGGCGCGGTCCACGGCGGTGCTGACCAGCCGCGCCACGATATCCACGCCATCTCCCACACCACGTTCGGTATCGACGTCGGCGGCCGGGTACTTGGCGGCGTCGAGGATGTCGTTGACGAGGTCGCGCACGACGGCAGCGGTGGCGGTGCCGGTGGAGACCCGCACCTCGTAGGTGATCTCCGAGACCCGCTCGTTGATGGGGATGCGGTCGATGAAGGCCGCGAGCGGCCGCAGCACGGTGTTACCGGCGACGATGATGAAGGTGATGAGCACCGCCTCGGCAAGCATGTCGGAGCCGGTGCACGAGCCCACCGCCGCCGAGCACCACAGGGTGGCCGCCGTATTGAGCCCGCGGATGTTGAGGCCTTCCTTCATGATGACGCCGGCGCCCAGGAAGCCGACGCCCGTGACGACGTTGGCCACCACGCGCATGGCGTCCTGCGGGCTGCCGACGCGGTTGGCGAGGTCCGCGAACGCGGCCGCCCCCACCGCCACCAGTACGTTGGTGCGCAGGCCCGCCGTGCGCTGGCGATACTGCCGCTCCGCCCCGATGATGGTGCCCAGCACGAATGCCGCGCCCAGGCTGATGATGGAATCGAGGAAGCTCGCCATTTCGAACGCCGCGATGAAACGCACGCTGTTTCCCCCAGATTGCCGGGCGCCCGGGCCCGGCGGGTGCGTAGCCGCCGGCCGCAAGCGTGGCAATACCCCTTCGCCGGGGTGCGCCGCGGCCATCTCTCGCTCATGTGTGGGGCCATGTGGCGGCGCATGATTGTCGCGGCAGCGTGGAACTGCTACAAACCCTTCATGTCCTATGCGTGCGCCATTTCCACGAGCCTGAGCCGGGCGGCCTTCTGCGCCGCCGGGCCGTTCGCGCGCACCACCATGGAATTCGCGGCGGTGCCTGACCATGTGCGCCTGCCGGGCCGTTTCTTCGGCCGCTTCACCACCGCCGCCTCGGCCGTGCTCGGGCGCTGACGCGCCCTCCCATCCGCCTTTCCTGTTCGGACCGGCCGCCCCATGCGCGCGCCGGCCTCTACTCGGCTTAAGACCTAAGGACAGACCCATGACCGCACCCGCCGGCAGCCCGCGCACCCTGTACGACAAGATCTTCGACGACCACGTGGTGGCCCGCCAGGACGACGGCACCTGCCTGCTCTATATCGACCGCCACCTGGTGCACGAGGTGACGAGCCCGCAGGCGTTCGAAGGCCTGCGCATGACCGGCCGCCCGGTGCGCGCGCCGCAGAAGACCCTGGCGGTGGTGGACCACAACGTCCCCACCACTGACCGTACCCTGCCGAACCCCGACCCCGAGAGCGTCGCTCAGATCGCCGCTTTGGCGGAGAACACCAAGGAATTCGGCATCGAATATTACGACGGCTTCGACAAGCGCCAGGGCGTGGTGCACGTGGTGGGCCCCGAACAGGGCTTCACCCTGCCCGGCACCACCATCGTGTGCGGCGACAGCCACACCTCCACCCACGGCGCTTTCGGCGCGCTCGCCCACGGCATCGGCACGTCCGAGGTGGAGCATGTGCTGGCCACCCAGACGCTGATCCAGAAAAAGGCGAAGAACATGCGCGTCACCGTCGACGGGAAGCTTCCCGAAGGCGTGGGCGCCAAGGACGTGGTGCTGGCCATCATCGGCACCATCGGCACCGCCGGTGGCACCGGCTATGTGATCGAATATGCCGGCGACGTCATCCGCGATCTCTCCGTGGAAGGGCGCATGACGGTGTGCAACATGTCCATTGAGGGCGGCGCCCGCGCCGGGCTCGTGGCGCCGGACGAGAAGGCGTTCGAATATCTCAAGGGCCGGCCCAAGTCGCCCAAGGGCGAGGACTGGGAGAAGGCGGTCGCCTTCTGGCGCTCCCTGCGTTCCGATGAAGGCGCGGTGTTCGACGCCGAGATCCGGCTCGACGGCGCGGCCCTGCCGCCCATCGTCTCCTGGGGCACCAGCCCCGAGGACGTGATCTCCGTGGAAGGCGTGGTGCCCGATCCGGAGCTGATCGCCGACGAGGTGAAGCGTGCCGCCAAGAAGCGCGCGCTTGCCTACATGGGCCTTTCCGCCGGCACGAAGATCACCGACATCGGTATCGACCGCGTGTTCATCGGCTCCTGCACCAACGGCCGCATCGAGGACATGCGCGCCGCCGCGGCGGTGGTGGCGGGCCACACCGTGAACCCCCGCGTCAATGCCATCGTGGTTCCCGGCTCTGGCCTCGTGAAGGAGCAGGCGGAGGCCGAGGGCCTGGACAAGATCTTCCTGGCCGCCGGCTTCGAGTGGCGTGAGCCCGGCTGCTCCATGTGCCTTGCCATGAATGCTGACCGGCTGAAGCCGGAGGAGCGCTGCGCCTCCACCTCGAATCGCAATTTCGAGGGCCGCCAGGGCTTCAAGGGGCGCACCCACCTAGTGTCGCCCGCCATGGCGGCGGCCGCCGCCATCGCCGGCCACTTCGTGGACGTGCGCGCCTTCCCGAAGGCGGGCTGAGCACGGGGCGCAGCGTTGCGGATGGGAGACGCACCAGCGAAAGCCGTAACGTCTCCCATCACGATCGCGTGATTGTGATGGGGCCAGTGATCCCCCGCACGATCCCCGGTTCAGGCCGGAACGGACGCGGTGAGCGCGAAGGCGGCGGTGGTGGCCTCGTGCGGGGCGAAAAACGCTGCAATTCCGAGAATGGTCGCCAGCGCACCGGCGACCGCGAGCTTGCGAAGCATGGTGTCACTCCTGATCGCTGTCTTCAGGGTGAACGTCGCGGGCCGTTAACAGTTCCTTAACCATAAGGGGGTGCGCGGGTCCGTGTTTCGGGAGCAGGGCATGTCGGCAAGAAGCAAATCGGAGGCGCGCGCGCCGGCGCACGCCTGGGACGATCTGAAGGCGCCCGGCCTCGCCGAATGCGAGGCGCTGGCCCACGCCGCTTTCGCCCGGCTGCCCGCGGACTTCCGCAAGCTGTGCAAGGACGTGGTGATCGTGATCGAGGACTTCCCCACCGACGACGTGCTCGACGCCCTGGGCGCCGAGACGCCGTTCGATCTCCTGGGCCTGTTCCAGGGGGTGGGGCAGGCCCAGGGCGGAGCCATGGCCCAGACCGGGCAGATGCCGAACATGGTGTTCCTCTATCGCCGCCCCATCCTCGATTATTGGGCGGAGCACGAGGAGACCCTGGGGGACGTCGTCTCCCATGTGCTGGTGCACGAGATCGGGCATCATTTCGGCCTGTCAGACGAGGACATGGCCGCCGTGGAAGCGGAGGCGGAGTGAGCGCGGTGCTGGACCCGCTTACGGCACCGTTTTAGAAGAGTTCCAGAAACAGGAGCCCTCCATGCCCGTCGACCCTTCCCTCACGCGTTATCCGCCGCTCGCCAGGGCGCTGCACTGGCTCACCGTGCTCGCGGTGATCGTGGTGTTCGGTCTCACCTATCTCACCGGCCTGTTCGAGCGCGGCTCGCCGCCGCGCCTCCTCATCTGGTGGCTGCACATTTCCTTCGGCCTGCTGCTGATCGCCGTTCTGGCGGTGCGCATTCCCAACCGCATCTTCGGGCGGGTGCCAGCGCCCTCGAAGCAGATCAGCCGCCCGGTGGCGATCGCTTCGGAGGCGGCGCACGGCCTGCTCTACCTGCTGCTGATCGCGACGCCGCTCGTGGGCGTCTATCTCGCCTTCCTGCGGGGCGATGCGGTCACTTTTTTCTCGCTGTTCACGATCCCCTCGCCGATCGCGGTCGACCGCACCTTCGCGCGACAGGTGATCGAGGTGCATGAATGGCTCGCGAACGCGCTGGTTATCGTGGCGCTGCTGCATGCGGTGGCGGCGATCGGGCACCATTTCGTGCTCAAGGACGACGTGCTGAGGCGGATGCTCCCCGGACGGGACGGGGCCGCCTGAGGGCGATCATGAATGCGCGCGCCGGGCGGGCATGGCCCGGCGCGCCGACACGTTTCGAATGAGGGAAGGTTCCATGGAGAAGTTCACCGTTCTCGAAGGCGTCGCGGCGCCGCTGAAGCTGGTCAATGTCGATACCGACATGATCATCCCCAAGCAGTATCTGAAGACGATCAAGCGCACCGGCCTCGGCACCGGGCTGTTCTCGGAGATGCGCTACAAGGAGGACGGCTCGGAGAATCCCGATTTCGTCCTGAACCAGCCGGCATATCGCACGGCGAAGATCCTGGTGGCGGGCGATAATTTCGGCTGCGGCTCATCGCGTGAGCATGCGCCGTGGGCGCTGCTCGACTTCGGCATCCGCTGCGTGATCTCCACTTCGTTCGCGGACATCTTCTACAACAACTGCTTCAAGAACGGCATCCTGCCCATCGTGGTGTCCAAGGACGACCTCGACAAGCTGTTCGAGGATGCCGAGCGCGGCGCCAACGCCACCCTCACCGTGGACCTCGCGGCCCAGGAGATTCGCGGCCCCGACGGCGGCAAGGTGCGGTTCGAGATCGACCCCTTCCGCAAGCGCTGCCTGCTGGAGGGGCTGGACGACATCGGCCTCACCCTGGAGAAGGCGCCCGCCATCGCCTCCTACGAGACCGCCAAGGCGGTCGAGCAGCCCTGGCTCTGAGCGCGTCATCCCCCTGAGCGAAGGGCACCCCCGTCGGGGTGCCCTTTTTTGTGTCCGCCGGCCGTCTTCTGACGTGCTGTCTTCATGTGAATCGGATTCCAGTTCCCGGTACGGCAGGCGCCCCCTGCGACCATGCGACCTGATTTACGGGAAATGCTGGACCCGCCTCAGCTTTCCCTTAATCTGAGGGCATTTCCTGCATTCCCACATCGGCGCGCCCTCGGGCACGCGGGTACCTTTTGTTTGTTTCGATGCTCCGGAGGTGAAGCTTGCCCCACGATACGCCGCTGATCGCGACCCTCGTCGGGGCTTTCGTGCTGGCTTTCGCCTTCGGCGCGCTGGCGCAGCGGCTGCGGCTGTCGCCGCTGGTGGGCTACTTGCTCGCGGGTGTCATGGCGGGGCCGTTCACTCCCGGCTTCGTGGCGGACCAGCACCTGGCCGAGCAGCTGGCCGAGGTGGGCATCATCCTGCTCATGTTCGGCGTGGGTCTGCATTTCTCCCTGAGCGACCTGCTCTCCGTGAAGGCCATCGCGGTGCCCGGCGCCGTGCTGCAGATCGGCGTGGCGACGGCGATGGGCATGGGCCTCGCGTATTTCATGGGCTGGGGCATCGGCGGCGGCCTGGTGTTCGGCCTTGCCCTCTCGGTGGCGAGCACGGTGGTGCTGCTGCGCGCCCTGCAGGAACGGCGCATGATCGAGAGCGAGCAGGGCCGCATCGCGGTCGGCTGGCTCATCGTCGAAGACCTCGCCATGGTGCTCACGCTGGTGCTGCTGCCGGCCATGTCCGAGGCGCTGGGCGGCAAGGCGGTGCACGCCGGGGCCGCCGGCGACTGGTTCGGCCCCATGGATGTGTGGACCTCCATCGCCGTCACCCTCGCCAAGGTCGCGGCGTTCGTGGCGCTCATGCTGGTGGTGGGACGGAGGGTGATTCCGTTCATCATGCATTGGGTGGCGCATGTGGGCTCGCGCGAGCTGTTCCGCCTCGCGGTGCTGGCGGTGGCGCTCGGCGTGGCGTTCGGCTCGGCCAAGCTGTTCGGCGTGTCGTTCGCCCTGGGCGCCTTCTTCGCCGGCATGGTGCTGAGCGAGTCTCCGCTCTCCCAGCGCGCCGCGGAGGAGACGCTGCCCCTGCGCGATGCCTTCGCCGTGCTGTTCTTCGTCTCCGTGGGCATGCTGGTGGACCCGGAGATCATCATCACCCAGCCGCTGCCGCTCATCGCGACCCTCGCCATCGTGCTGCTGGGCAAGTCGGTGGCGGCCTATGTGCTGGTGCGCATGTTCGGCTATGCCAAGCTTACGGCCTTCACCATCTCCGCCTCCCTGGCGCAGATCGGCGAGTTCTCCTTCATCCTGGTCGCCCTGGGCATGAGTCTCGGCCTGCTGCCGAAGGAGGGCAGCGACCTGATCCTGGCCGCCGCCATCATCTCCATTGTCGCCAATCCATTCTTCTTCCTGGTGCTCGATCGCTTTCGCGCCCGCAAGATGGCGCAGGACATGGCGCGCACCATGGCCCGCAAGATGGAAAAGGCCGAGGCCAAGGCCGTGAAGGCGGAGGAGAAGGCCATCGCCAAGGCAGAGGCGAAGGCGGAAGCCAAGGCCGAGGCGAAGCAGGCTAAGGCGGAGGCCAAGGCTGCCGCCAAGGCGGAGGCGAAGGCGGTCACGGCCGGCGAGGCGGCCGCATCCGCGCAGGACGACGACAACCCCGAGGTTCTGCAGATCACCGATAAGGAGGGCCACACGGTCATCGTCGGCTATGGCCGCGTGGGCCGGCTGGTGGCCGATGGCCTGAAGGCGGCGGGCGTGCCGCTGCTGGTGATCGAGGACCAGCAGGACCGCGTGGAGGAGCTGCGCGCCGGCGGCTTCGAGGTGGTCAATGCCAACGCCGCTTCGCCGGCTGCCATCACCGCCGCCAACCTCGCCGGGGCGAAGCGGCTCATTCTCGCCATTCCCAACGGTTTCGAGGCGAGCGGCGTGCTGAAGAAGGCGCGGGCGGTCAATCCAGGCATCGAGATCATCGCCCGCGCCCATTCCGACGAGGAAGTGGACCGCCTGCGGGCCACCGGCGCCAACTTCATCATCATGGGCGAGCGCGAGGTGGCGCGCGGCATGCTGGGCCATGTTCTGCCCCCGGCCGAGGCTGCGGCTGAGATTCCGGAAATGGCCCCCGTGCCGGAGGAGCCCGCGGCTGAAGCTGCGCAGGAAGCCGCCGCCGAAGAGGCGCCGCCGCAGGCCGCTGCGGCGCCTGCAGGCGCACCGACGGCGGAAGACGCGCGGTAGGTTGCGCCCAGTGCCCTCCGCGGCGCGGCGGGCCATGTCTCAAGCATGCGTGGTGGCGTGGGTGGTGCTGCGTGTCAGCGCCTGCCCACCGCCGTTTCCGGGACAACGCGGAGGTCACATCCGCCGGCGGCATGGTGCGCGACACCGTGGGGCCTGATCGCGCTGCCTGAACGCATAGTCGTGGCGGCTGCGGTGGGCGGCGCCTTTCCCGCGCCGCGCCGCGGCGTGCCGGCCTCCGAGCCGGCAGCGCGCCTGTTCGCGACGGCCTTCGCTTTTCCATCTTGCCGGTACTGCGCATACCTGCGCGCGGGCGCCGCGGCGGCGCTTCCCGATATGCTTGATCCTAAATGCAACCATTTAGTGTTTCTTAACCATGCGTAGCGTAAACCAGTATTGCCGAGCACATATACATGCGCCTTTCATGTTTTTATCTTCCTGCGCGAACTCAGGCGTGGGCGGAAGAGTAATCCCGCGCGCATACGGTGCTCTGTTCAGTTTGTGTCCTGATTTGGTCCGTTGTGGGCTGGGAGCTGAATATGAAATCCGCAATTCTCGCCGCTGCCGCATTCGCTGTCGTGTCGGCGCCGGCTGCCGCTGCCGACCTCGGCAGTGCCTATCCTGTCAAGAGCGCGCCGGTGCCCACCTTCTCCTGGACCGGTTTCTACATCGGCGGCAATGCCGGTGTTGGCGCGGGCCGGGTGCAGAATGATGAACTGCGGTCGGTGGGGCCCAACAACCAGACTTATTACAACTACCGCACCAATACGTTCCGCAACTACGGGCCGGGCACGCTCCTCGGCACCAGCTCGAATTCGGTCACCTCGTCGGGCGCGGTGGTCGGCGGGCAGGTCGGCTACAATTATCAGCTTCGCAACAACATCGTGCTTGGTGTCGAGACCGATCTCCAGTGGTCCGGTGTCAAGGGAAAGACGCGGAGTGATTTCAATAATGGTCTGGTAAATCAGTATTATTATTATTACGATCCCGCAACAAATACGCAGAACGTCGCGAGCATTTATGGCGGCCAGGGTGAAAGAAGCGCTGGCGTCGATTACTTTGGAACCATCCGCGCCCGCGTAGGCTATGCGATGGATCGGTTCCTGCCTTATTTCACCGGCGGCGCAGCCTATGGGCGCACCTCGGTGGAGGGCTCCGACACCACCCTCACCAATGTCGCGTCGTGGGATTGGACCGGCACGCGGCTGCCGGACAGGACGCGTAGCACCACTGTCGGCCTGCCCTCGCAGTCCGAGGAAAAGTGGGGCTGGACCATCGGCGGCGGCGGCGAGTTCGCCGTGACCAACAACTGGCTCGTGAAGGCGGAATACCTTTACGTTGATCTTGGCAGTTCAGAATATACCTACCTGAACACCCAGGATAACACCTACCACACCGGCACCGCCGACTTCAAATTCCACACCGTGCGGGCCGGCGTGAACTACAAGTTCTGATCGGTGTTCCGGGGAGCCCGCAGCAGTCATCGGCGGGCGCCCGACCTCTTCCAGAGCGCCGCAACGGAAGCCGCGCGGGCCGTGCTTGACGCGCCCCGCGCCGCGGGCGTATCGCCACGCGCGGGCCACCTCCCCCCAACGGGAGGCGATCATCTGGAAGGATGCTCATGACTGCGAACCCCGCTCCGGCCACGCGACCGGAGAATCCCAATTTTTCCTCCGGCCCGTGCGCCAAGCGCCCCGGCTGGTCTCTTGAGGCGCTTTCCGATGCGCCGCTCGGCCGTTCCCACCGCGCCAAGGTGGGCAAGGTCAAGCTGAAGGAGGCCATCGACCTCACGCGCGAGGTGCTGGAGATCCCGGACGGTTACCGCATCGGCATCGTGCCCGCCTCCGATACCGGAGCGGTGGAGCTTGCCCTGTGGTCGCTGCTGGGCGCGCGTCCGGTGGACATGCTGGCCTGGGAATCCTTCGGCGAAGGCTGGATCACCGACGTGGTGAAGCAGCTCAAGCTTTCCGGCGTCCGCGCCATCACCGCCCCCTACGGCGAGCTGCCCGACCTGTCCACGGTGGATTTCAGCCACGATGTGGTCTTCACCTGGAACGGCACCACCTCCGGCGTGATGGTGCCCGACGGCGAATGGATTCCGGCCGACCGGCAGGGCCTCACCATCTGCGACGCCACCTCGGCGGCGTTCGCGCAGCGGGTGGATTTCGCCAAGCTCGATGTGGTCACCTTCTCCTGGCAGAAGGTGCTGGGCGGGGAGGGCGCGCACGGCATGCTCATCCTCTCCCCGCGCGCGGTGGAGCGGCTCGAGAGCTACACCCCCGCCTGGCCGCTGCCCAAGATCTTCCGCCTTACGAAGGGCGGCAAGCTCATGGAAGGCATCTTCGTGGGCGAGACCATCAACACGCCCTCCATGCTGTGTGTGGAAGACTATATCGACGCCCTGACGTGGGCGCGGAACATCGGCGGGCTCGCGGCGCTGCAGGAGCGCTCCAACCGTAATTTCGAGGCCATCGCCCAGTGGGTGGCGGTGACGCCGTGGGTGGATTTCCTGGCCAGGGACCCGGTGACCCGCTCCAACACCTCCGTGTGCCTCAGGGTGGTGGACCCGGCCGTGACCGCCCTGCCGGCGGAAGCGCAGGCGGCGTTCGCCAAGGCCATTTCCTCGGGGCTGGAGAAGGGCGGCATCGCGTATGACATCGGCTCCTATCGCGACGCCCCTCCCGGCCTGCGCATCTGGTGCGGCGCCACGGTGGAGCGTTCCGATGTCGCGTCCCTGACCCACTGGCTCGACTGGGCCTTCAACGAGGCCAGGGCCGCGCTGCCCCAGGCGGCCTGAGCCGCCCGCGCGGCGAACCTCGGCGCCGGAGCATGGTCATGGCCCCCCGCGTCCTCATCTCCGACCCGCTCTCCCCGGCCGCGATCCGCATCTTCGAGGATCGCGGCATCGCGGTGGACCTGCGCCCGGAGCTGGGGCCGGACAAGGAGCGGCTGGCCGCCGCCATCGGCGCCTATGAGGGGCTGGTGGTGCGCTCCGGCACGCGCGTGACACCCAAGGTGCTGGCGCACGCGGGGCGGCTGAAGGTTATCGGCCGCGCCGGCACCGGGGTGGACAATATCGACCTTGCCGCCGCCACCGCGCGCGGCGTGGTGGTGATGAACACGCCGTTCGGCAATTCCATCACCACCGCCGAGCATGCCATCGCGCTCATGTTCGCCCTCGCCCGGCAGATCCCGGCGGCGGATGCCTCCACCCAGGCCGGCCGCTGGGAGAAGGAGCGCTTCATGGGGGTGGAACTCACGGGCAAGACCCTGGGCGTCATCGGCTGCGGCAACATCGGCTCTATCGTCGCCGAGCGGGCGCTGGGGCTGCGCATGAAGGTGATCGCCTTCGATCCCTTCCTCTCGGTGGACCGTGCGCTTGCCCTCGGGGTGGAGAAGGTGGAGCTCGACGCCCTGCTCGCCCGCGCCGACGTCATCAGCCTGCACACGCCGCTCACCGAGAAGACACGAAACATCCTCTCCGCGCAGAATATCGCCCGCGCCAAGGCGGGGGTGCGCATCATCAACTGCTCGCGCGGCGGGCTCCTCGACGAGGCAGCGCTGGCCGCGGCGCTCGACAGCGGCCATGTGGCCGGCGCCGCGCTCGACGTGTTCCAGGACGAGCCGGTCCTGGCGAGCCCGCTGTTCGGCCGCGAGAACGTGGTCTGCACCCCCCATCTCGGCGCCGCCACCACCGAGGCGCAAGAGAACGTGGCCCTGCAGATCGCCGGCCAGATGAGCGACTATCTGCTCTCCGGCGCGGTGGTGAACGCGCTGAACTTCCCCTCCATCACGGCGGAGGAGGCGCCGCGCCTGCGGCCCCATCTGGCGCTCGCGGAGAAGCTGGGCGCCTTCTTGGGCCAGCTCACCGATACCGACATCGCGACCGTGCGCGCCACCTATGAGGGCGCGGTGGCGGGCCTCAACGTGAAGGCGCTCAC
Source organism: Xanthobacter sediminis (assembly GCF_043195015.1). NCBI lineage: Bacteria > Pseudomonadati > Pseudomonadota > Alphaproteobacteria > Hyphomicrobiales > Xanthobacteraceae > Xanthobacter > Xanthobacter sediminis. Next base: position 331,551 of record NZ_JBAFWH010000002.1, read on the forward strand.
CGCCGCCGCCGTGGCGGGGCTGCTGCGGCCCATGCTGCAGGAGGTGAACCTCGTCTCTGCGCCCGCCCTGGCGCGGGCGCGGGGCGTGGGCATCGAGGAGACCACCCGCGCCGCGGCGGGCGACTATGAAAGCCTCATCACCCTTTCGGTGGTGGCGGGCGGTGCCGTGCGCACGGTCTGCGGCACCGTGTTCGCGGACGGGCACCCGCGCATCGTCGCCGTCAACGGCATCAAGATGGAGGCCGCCTTCGCCCCGGCGATGATCTATGCGGAGAACATCGACAAGCCGGGCTTCGTGGGCCAGCTCGCGAGCCTGCTGGGGGCGGCGGGCGTCAACATCGCCACCTTCTCCCTCGGCCGGGACCGGGCGGGGGGCGAGGCTGTCGCTTTGGTGGCGGTGGACGGACCCCTGCCGGCAGGGCTGATGGACGCGGCGCGGGCCCTGCCGCAGGTGCGGCTGGCGCGGCTGCTCGCCTTCTGACGCCCGGCCCCGGCCGCTGCCAGTTCAGTTTTGCTCAAGCAGCGCGCGGGCTTGGCCTGGGAGCCGTGAGAAAGGCCTGCGCGCCTCTGGCATGGGCCTCAGCGCGGATCGCCGGCCGTGGGCGTCCCTTCCGGCGCCGCCTTGGGCCGCGCCTTGCGCGCGGCGAAGGTGGCGAGGGCGATGCCGGTGATGACCAGCGCATAGCCGCCGAGGTGGAACCACGCCACCTGCTCGCCCAGGAAGGCGATGGCGAGCCCGGTGCCGAACACCGGCATCAGGTGCAGGAAGGGCGCCGCCGTGTTGGCGCCCACCAGCTCCACCGCGCGGTTGAAGAAGAGATAGGCGACGAGCGAGGGCCCCACCATCACGTAGGCGAGGGCAAGCAGGGATTGCGTGTCCACCACGAACACGTGCCCGCTCAACGCCTCCCACAGGCCGAACGGCGCCAGCAGCAGCGCCCCGAGCGCCATGATGACGGTGAGGAAGGAAAGCCCCCCCAGCGGCGGCCGCGTGCGCAGGATGGCGGCATAGAAAGCGTAGATCAGCAGCGCGATCAGGATCCACACGTCGCCGATGTTGGGCTTCAGGTGGAGCAGGGTGTCCACCTCGCCCCGGCTGATGATGAGCAGCACCCCGCACAGGGAGGTGAGAATGCCCGCCGCCTGCCCCAGGCTCAGGCGATCGCGGAACAAGGCGAAGCTCCACACCCCCACCAGCAGTGGCGCCATGGACTGTAGCAGCAGGCCGTTCAGCGCCTCCGTATACTGCAGCGCGTAATAGCTCATGGCGTTGAAGCAGGAGATGCCGGTGGCGGCCAGCAGCAGCAGCGACCAGAAATGCGCGCGAATCACCGGCAGGTCGCGCATCACCTGCGCGTAAGAGAAGGGCAGCACGATGAGCGTCGCCCCCACCCAGCGCAGCAGCGCCAAAGTGAGCGGCGGCACGTGGCCCGCCACGTAACGCCCCACCACGAAATTGCCGGCCCACAGCAGGGAGGTGAGGGCCAGGAGCAGATAGGGCGCGTCGAACAGGCGGCGCAGGAGATGTGGTGCCGGCATGTTTCCCCCCATGTGCCGGCGCCGCGCCGGCGCGCGCCGCCGCCGCGGTGCCTCGTGGTGGGCCCGCTGCATTTGAAGGGACCTGATCGGCCAATCCGCCATGCAGTGCAAGGACCGGCCACGCGCCGCGCCCTGCGGCCAGCGCATGGCGCCGGTGGTCGGGCCGCCGCGGGCGCGGTAGTGTCCCGCCGGCGGGGGATGGAAGGGCGCCATGCGCACATTCGCGAGCGGGGAGCATGAGGTGGTCCACGGCGACGTGCTCGAGGCTCTGGCGGGCATCGGTACCGGCACGGTGGATCTGATTTTCGCCGATCCGCCCTACAATATCGGCAAGGATTTCGACGGGGTCGGAGACCGGCGCGAGGAGGGGGAATATCTCGCCTGGTGCGAAAGCTGGATCGACGAATGCCGGCGGGTGCTGCGGCCGGGCGGCAGCTTCTACCTGATGGCCTCCACCCAGATGATGCCGCACCTCGACCTCTATTGCCGTGCGCGCTTCACCATCCTCTCGCGCATCGTATGGGCCTATGACAGCTCGGGCGTGCAGGCACGCCGCAGCTTCGGTTCCATGTGGGAGCCCATCCTGCACATGGCGGCCGGGGGCGGCGCCGCAACCTTCAACGCGGAAGACATCCTGGTGGAGGCGAAGACCGGCGCGCGGCGCGGGCTGATCGACTACCGCAAGGAACCACCGAGACCCTATGCCAGCCGCAAGGTGCCGGGCAATGTGTGGAACCTGCCGCGCGTGCGCTTCCGCATGGGGGAATACGAGAATCACCCCAGCCAGAAGCCGGAGGCGCTGCTGGAGCGCATCATCCGCGCCTCCAGCCATCCAGGCGACCTTCTCCTTGACCCCTTCGCCGGCACCTTCACCACGGGGGCGGTGGCCCGGCGGCTGGGGCGGCGGTCCATCTCCATCGAGATCAACGAGGCCTATGCGCGGATCGGCATCCGCCGGCTCGCGCTGCCTTCTCCTTATTCTCCCGAAGAGCTGGCCAAGGTGAAGCGACGTAAGACCGCCAACCGCTCGAAGCATGATCGCGGGGCGGGCGCGGCTGTGGTGGAGGGCGGTGCGGCCGCAGAGGAGGCCTGATTCCCGCGGCGCCGATGCGGGCCGGGGCAACTGAGATTACGCCGGTGCGCGGCGCGGGCGGCGGAAATGGCGACCCCGGCGTGACTCGAACACGCAACCGCTCGCTTAGAAGGCGAGTGCTCTATCCAGTTGAGCTACGGGGCCGGAAAGCCGGCAACTCGGTCATCACATCCGGCATCCCGTCGTGGGCGCCACACGTGCCGGAATAAGGTGTCCGCACCCGCATGGAGGCCGGCGGAGCGGAGCCGGGAAGCCGGCGGCGCGGCCCGCCTGAAGGGCGCGCGGCGAAGGCCGGCTTCTAAGCACGCGAGCGGTCCGGCGCCCGAGGAGGCGCGGGCCGCGCAGCGGAATCAGTGGGTCCACTGCCCCATGCGGCGGAAGGAGAAGTTGTCCGAATAGGCGATCTTCTTCCGGCTCGCCTCGTGGGGCTCGAACACCTGGTAGGGGATGGCGTTGCGCTCCGCGTAGGCCACCGCCTCCTCCTTGCTCTCGAAGGTCAGGCGAATCTGGCTGCGCATGTCGGTGGAGGCGGTGTAGCCCATGAGCGGCTCCACGGTGCGTGGCTGCTCGGGCTCGTATTCCAGCACCCACTGCTTGGTGTTGGCCACGCCGGACTGCATGGCGTTGCGTGTCGGCTTGTAGATGCGTGCCACCATGATCCTTCAGCCCGCTTCCCGTCGCGGCGGGCATGCCCGCCGACCCACCAGGGTGTCTCTTCCGACAGTTTCTATAGTGAGCGCGCGGCGCGCTGACAACCGATGCCGGGCCACCCTCAGCGCAGCATGAGGCATGAGGCGGCGGCCATGGCTGCGTCATGGGCCCTGTTGAAATCCAGTTGCCCCCCGAGCACCAGCTTGCGCGTCTCCTCTGTCACCACCGCGCGCCCGTCGGCGCCGGGCACCAGCTTCGGCGCGCTCGCGGCATAGATGGCGCGGGCATCGGGCGGGAGCTTCACGGCGCAGCGGTCTGCGGCCGGCTGGTCCGCCAGGGCCGGGCCGGCGGCGAGCAGGGTCCCCAGAAGGGAGGCGGTGAGGACGACCGATGTCATGCGCATCATAGAGTTCCGATTCCGCCCGGCGCGGGCGGGCGGAGTTGAGGCGCAACGCACGAGCGAATGCAAGGGGCGCTCCGGCCACTTCGGAAGGGGTGGTCGGAGCAGCAGGATTTGAACCTGCGACCCTCTGCTCCCAAAGCAGATGCGCTACCAGGCTGCGCTATGCTCCGACACGGGGAGAATGGCGCCATTCCTACATTTCGCGGGGCCGGAGCGCAAGGGCGGCGGAACACGATCGGGGAACGGAATGGAGACGACGGGCATGATGCGGGGTGAAAATCCCCGAAGAATTCTCGAAGTGCGCGCATGCTCCGGTCTCATCGGGCCGAAGGCCGGTCTCCGGGTTTTTGCGTGACCGCCACCGCCTCCGTCGCTCGGGGCAAGGGTCCGCAGGGGGGGCACGGCGGATGTGGCGCGCAGCATCCCGTTGGGGCATATGGACGCGGCGGGCGGGCGCGGGTGCGGAATAGGCCTCCGGCGCCTTGTTCCGCCCGGCTTGCGGCAGGGCGCGGGGCGCGTCAAAAGCAGGCCCGCCTTGCGCTAGACTGGCGGAAAGCGCGACATGCGGCCCGGCACGCGGGCTGAGCGGAGGGGATGAGCGGATGAGACGGATGATGGCACTGGCGCTCGCCGCCCTGCTCGCGGCCGGCGGGGCTGCGCGGGCCGCGGACGACATCAAGGTGGGCGAGATCAATTCCTACTCGGCGCTGCCCGGCTTCACCGAGCCCTACCGCAAGGGCATGGAGCTGGCGCTGAAGCAGATCAACGATGCCGGCGGCATCAAGGGGCGCAAGCTCGTCATCATCACCAAGGACGACGGCGGCAAGCCGGGCGACGCGCTCACCGCCGCCAACGAGCTCGTCACCCGCGACGGGGTGGTGATGATCGCCGGCGGCTTCCTCTCCAACGTCGGCCTCGCGCTCTCCGATTTCGCGAAGCAGAAGAAGGTGATGTACCTCGCCTCCGAGCCGCTCACCGATGCCATGGTGTGGTCGAAGGGCAATGCCTACACCTTCCGCCTGCGCACCTCCAATTACATGCAGGCGGCCATGCTGGCGGAAGAGGCGGCCAAGCTGCCGGCGAAGCGCTGGGCCACCATCGCACCGAACTATGAGTTCGGGCAGTCCTTCGTGGCGGTGTTCAAGGAGCTGCTGAAGAAGCGGCGGCCGGACGTGGAGTTCGTGGCCGAGCAGTGGCCCCCGCTCAACAAGATTGATCCCGGCCCGGTGCTCCAGGCCATCGACGCGGCCAAGCCAGATGCCATCCTCAACGCCACCTTTGCCGGCGACCTCGTGAAGCTGGTGCGCGAGGGCAATACACGCGGCGTGTTCAAGGACCGCGCGGTGGTGAGCTATCTCACCGGCGAGCCGGAATATCTCGACCCCCTGAAGGACGAGGCGCCCGAAGGCTGGATCGTCACCGGCTACCCCTGGTATTCCATCGACACGCCCGAGCATAAGGCGTTCCTTGATGCCTACCAGCAGCTCCACAAGGACTATCCGCGCCTCGGCGCCGTGATCGGCTATTCCACGGTGAAGAGCATCGCCGCGGCGCTGGCGGCGGCGGACGACCTCTCCACCGAAAGCCTGCTCAAGGCCATGGGAAACCTGAAGGTTTCCACCCCCTACGGCGACATCGTCTACCGCGCGGCTGACCACCAGTCGACCCTCGGCGCCTTCGTGGGCAAGACCGCGCTGAAGGACGGCAAGGGCATCATGGTGGACGTGGTGTTCAAGAAGGGCGCCGACTACCTGCCGAGCGAGGAAGACGCCGCGAAGATGCGCCCGGCGAACTGAGCCGTCCTCGCCGCCTTCTCCGCGTGACCGGTCCGCCGCGCGTCCTTTTTCAGGGCGGGGCGGCGGTCCGGGGGCCTTCCCTCCGGCCCGCGGGTGGCGGGTAATGGGTCCCAAGGGGCGGCGCGATCCAGCCGCCCGGCCGCCCGATGCGGACCTTGCCGCCGAGGGGCGGAACCACAAGACCTCCCCGCCGGGGAACGAAAGGCGCTGCCGTGGATTTCCTGCTGATCCAGGCCCTGAGCGGGCTCGCCAGCGCCGCTTCCCTGTTCCTGGTGGCGTCGGGCCTGTCGATCATCTTCGGCGTCACGCGCATCGTGAACTTCGCCCACGGCGCCTTCTACATGCTCGGCGCCTACGTGGCCTTCACCCTCACCGAGCGCTTCTCGGGGCCGCTTGGCTTCTGGGGCGGCCTGCTGGCGGCGAGCCTCGCGGTGGCGGTCCTGGGCGCGCTCATGGAAATGGTGTTGCTGCGCCGCATCTATCAGGCTCCCGAGCTGTTCCAGCTTCTCGCCACCTTCGGCGTCACGCTGATGGTGGAGGACCTGGTGGTGCTGGCCTGGGGGCCGGACGATCTCATGGGCCCGCGCGCGCCGGGCTTCTCCGGCGCGGTGCCGGTGCTGGGCCGCCTGGTGCCCAGCTATGATCTCCTGCTCATGGCGCTGGGCCCGGCGGTGCTGGGGGCATTGTGGCTGCTGTTCCACCGCACGCGCTGGGGCGTGCTGGTGCGGGCCGCGACGCAGGACCGCGAGATGGTGGCCTGCCTGGGCGTGAACCAGAAGTGGCTGTTCACCGGCGTGTTCGCCCTCGGCGTGTTCCTGGCGGCGCTCGGCGGCGCCCTGCAGATCCCGCGCACCACCGTCACCCATGCCATGGACCTCTCCATCATCGTGGAGGCGTTCGTGGTGGTGGTCATCGGCGGGCTGGGCTCGGTCACGGGGGCGTTCGTGGCGGCGGTGCTGGTGGCGGAGCTGAACGCGTTCGGCATCCTGGTGCTGCCGCAGATCTCCATGGTCACGGTGTTCCTGGTGATGGCGCTGGTGCTGGTGGTGCGGCCCTGGGGCCTGTTCGGCCGGCCGGATGCCGCCCCGCGCGCCGGCACCGGCCTTTCCGCGCGGCCGTGGCGCCCGCTCTCCCCGGCGGCGCGCCTCGGCGCCGTGCTGGTGGTGGCCATGGCGGCGGCGCTGCCGCTGGTGGCGGGCGGCTATGCGCTCGGCGTCGGCGCCGAGATCCTGGTGTTCGTGCTGTTCGCGGCGAGCCTGCAATTCATGATGTCCACCGGCGGCCTCGCCTCCTTCGGCCATGCCGCCTATTTCGGCCTCGGCGCCTATGGCGCTGCGCTCGCCGCCACGGGGCTCGGCGCGTCCATGGGGGTAGCGCTGGCGCTCGGCCCGCTGCTGGCGCTCGCGGGGGCGGCGCTGTTCGGCTGGTTCTGCGTGCGGCTATCCGGGGTCTATCTCGCCATGCTCACCCTCGCCTTCGCGCAGATCACGTGGTCGGTGGCGTTCCAGTGGATGGAGGTGACGGGGGGCGACAACGGCATCCTGGGCGTGTGGCCGGCGGCCTGGGCCGCGAGCCCGCAGGGCTTCTACTGGCTCGCGCTCACGCTCGCGGTGGCAGGTGTGGCGGCGCTGCGCATGCTGGTGTTCTCCCCCTTCGGCTACGCCTTGCGGGCCGCGCGCGACAGCGCCCTGCGCGCCGAGGCGCTCGGCATCGACCCGCGGCGGGTGCAGTGGGCCGCCTTCGCGGTGGCGGGCACGTTCGCCGGCCTAGCCGGGGCGCTGTTCGCCTTCCTGAAAGGGTCGGTCTTTCCCGAGGTGCTGGCGATTCCGGTCTCCGTGGATGCGCTGGTGATGGTGCTCCTGGGCGGCATCGGCACGGTTTCCGGCGCGGTGGCGGGGGCGGTGGTCTACAAGGCGCTCGCCATCTGGCTCATGAGCCAGACCGATCTTTCCAAGCTGGTGCTGGGGGCGGTCATCGTGCTGCTGGTGGTGGCTTTTCCGAAGGGCATCGCCGGCTTCGCCGAAAGCGTTCTCGCGCGGGTGCGCCCGCCGCGGGACGGCGCGGAGACGGCGCCATGACCGCGCTGCTGGAGGCGCGGGGGCTCGCCAAGTCCTATGCGGGGGTGCACGCGGTGCGGGATGTCTCCTTCTCGCTGCGCGCGGGGGAGATGCTGGCGCTCATCGGCCCCAACGGCGCGGGCAAGAGCACCTGCTTCAACATGCTCAACGGGCAGATCCGCCCGGATGCCGGCACCATCTCCCTCGCGGGCGAGGCGGTGACGGGCCTGCCGCCGCGCACCATGTGGCGGCGTGGGGTGGGGCGCACCTTCCAGGTCACCGCCACCTTCGCCTCCATGACGGTGCGGGAGAACCTTCAGGTGGCGCTGCTCTCCCACCATCGCCGGCTCTGGCGGCCGGTGGGCCGCGCCGGCGCCGCCTGCCGCGCGGAGGCCGAGGAACTGCTGGCGCAGGTGGGCATGGTGGACCAGGCGGAGCGGCCCTGCGGCGCGCTCGCTTATGGCGACCTGAAGCGGCTGGAGCTGGCCATGGCCCTCGCCAACCGGCCGCGCCTCTTGCTCATGGATGAGCCCACCGCCGGCATGGCCCCCGGCGAGCGGGCGGAACTGATGCGCCTCGCCGCCTCCCTCGCCCGCGCACGGGGCATGGGCGTGCTCTTCACCGAGCACGACATGGACGTGGTGTTCGAGCATGCGGATGCCGTGATGGTGCTGGACAGGGGCGAGGTGATTGCCCGTGGCGCCCCGCAGGAGGTGCGGCGGGACCCGAGGGTGCGGGCGGTTTATCTCGGCGAGGGCCTGCTGCACGCGGGCGGGCGCCATGGGGAGGCGGGGCGATGAGGCTCGACGCGCAGGGCCTCGACGCCTTCTATGGACAGGCCCACATCCTGTTCGCCGTGGACCTTGCGGTGGGCGAGGGCGAGGTGGTGGCCCTGCTGGGCCGCAATGGCGCCGGCAAGACCACCACCTTCCGTTCGCTGATGGGCCTCGTGCCCCGGCGCGCGGGCCGGGTGCTGCTGGCGGGCGAGGACATCTCGCGCCTGCCGCCCTACGAGATCGCGCGGCGCGGCCTCGGCTACGTGCCGGAAGACCGGCGCATCTTCACCGACCTGACGGTGGAGGAGAACCTGGAGGTGGGCCGCCGGCCGCCGCGCCCCGGCGTCGCCACCTGGACCGTGGAGCGCATCTGCGCCCTCTTCCCCAATCTCGGCGAGATGCGCGGGCGGCGGGGCGGGCAGATGAGCGGGGGCGAGCAGCAGATGCTCGCCATCGCCCGCACGCTCATGGGCAATCCCGCCCTGGTGCTGCTGGACGAGCCCTCCGAGGGCCTCGCGCCGCGCATCGTGGAGCAGATGGCTGAGGCCATCGTGGCCATGAAGCGGGAGGGGCTCGGCATTCTCGTGAGCGAGCAGAACCTCCACTTCGCGCGGCTGGTGTGCGACCGCGCCTACATCCTCGAACGGGGGCGGGTGCGTTTCGGCGGCACCATGGCCGAGCTGGAGGCCGCGCCGGAGCTGCGCGACGCCTATCTGGCGGTGTGACGGCGCGCGGCGCCGGCGCGGGGCGGGAGCGAAACGCGGCCGGCGCCGGCCAGGGACCGGAGCCAATGGCCTGGAATCAGCCGCGCGGCGCCTCCGGCATCAGCGGCGCCTCGTCCGGCGTGCCGGCTGCCGGCTGGATGCGCGGGCGGGCATCCTCCGGCGGCAGGAACAGGTCTGGCCGCCCGCCCGGCACGGATTCCACATAGAGCGACGTGGAGGGGAAGGCGAAGCTGCTGCCGGCGCCCAGCACGATCTCCATGATCTTGTAGGCGAGCCGCTCCTTCACCTGCAGCCACTCGCCCCATTTGGTGGTCTGCGTGAAGCAGTAGACCATGATGTTGATGGACGAGGCACCGAAGGAATCGATGCGCACGAAGGTGGAGGCGAGCGTGTAGGGGACGAAGTCGTCGCAGGTGTGGATGTGCTGCTCGATGCCGTCGCGGATGGCCTTGAGCTGGTCCACCGTTGCGGAATAGGGCACGCCGATCACCCAGTAGATGCGGCGCCGGCGCATCTGGCTGTAGTTGATGACGGCGTTGTCCGCGAGATCCGAGTTCGGCACCTGGACCGCAGAATCGTCGAACTGCCGGATGCGGGTGGAGCGGAAGCCGATGCTCTCCACCGTGCCCTCGATGACGCCCTGCACCTTCACCCAGTCGCCATACTGGAAGCGCCGCTCCAGCAGGATCAGCACGCCCGAGATGAGGTTCTTGAACAGCGCCTGAGAGCCGAGCGCGACCGCCGCGCCGGCGATGCCCATGCCCGCCAGCAGCGGCCCGATCTTGATACCCCATTGCTGCAGGACGGCCGCCAGCGCGAAGAAGGCGAAGAAGCACTTCACCGCCTTGCGGGTCCAGTCGATCACCGAATCCGTCAGCCGGCCCGCGTGCGGCCGAAGCTGCTCGGTGACCGGCTCCACCAGCGCGATGATGGTCCAGTAGACGAAGACGATGAACAGCGTCTCCACCACCCGTTCGGAGAACAGCTTGACCGGGCTGTTTTCGTCGATCTTCACGGCCTCGAAGGCCAGGAACGTCCCGAACACGACGGGCAGGAGCTCCACCGGCCCCGCCAGCGCCCGCCGGAGGTTTTCCCGGAAATCCCGCTTGTCGACGCCGAACAGCAGCCCCATGCCCAGGAAGATGACGTGGCGGATGGGCCGGCGGATGGCGAAGAAGAATGCCAGGATCACCACCGCGACGATGAGCCGGTCGAAGGGAAAGCCCGCGGCGTCGTTGAAGACCTCCATGAGCGGCCTGCTGATGGAGGTGTAGATGCCGTCGAACGTGCTCACGATGTCGCTGGGAACATAGCTGTCCAGCATGGGCGGGGGGTCCTCCCAGGGAAGCGCCGGCGGTGCCTGGTGGGTACCAGGTGGGTTCAGGGGGCGGATGAATTCCCCCGCACCATGGCAGCGCCCGCGAAGGAGGGGAAGCCTCCTCCCCCGCCACGCATTCCTTCCGCAAGGCTCCCGAGTGCCTCGCCCTCAGCCCAGCGCGCGCAGCTCGCGCCGCAGGATCTTGCCGGTGGCGGTCATGGGCAGGCTCTCGGCGAAGGCGATCTGCCGGGGATACTCATGGGCCGAGAGGCGGCTCTTCACATGCTCCTGCAGCTCGCGCGCCAGCTCGGGCGTGCCCGCGTGGCCCGGCTTCAGCACCAGCCACGCCTTCACCGCCTCGGTGCGCACGGGGTCCGGCACCCCCACCACCGCCGCCAGCGCCACCGCCGGGTGCTTCAGAAGGCAGTCCTCGATCTCGCCGGGCCCGATGCGGTAGCCGGCGGAGGTGATGACATCGTCCGCCCGGCCCACGTACCAGAGGTAGCCGTCCTCGTCCTGCCGCCCCCGATCGCCCGTCAGGAGGAAGTCGCCGGCATATTTCTGGGCGGTGGCCTCGGGGTTGCGCCAATATTCCAGCATCATCACCGGATCGCCCCGGCGCACGGCGATGTTGCCTTCTTCGCCCACCGGCAGCTCGTGGCCCGCGTCGTCCACGATGCGCACGTCGTGCCCGGGCATGGGCTTGCCCATGGCGCCGGGGCGGATGGGGAAGAATTCGGAGTTGGAGCCCACCACAAGGTTGCATTCGGTCTGGCCGTAGATCTCCCGCGCCTCCACGCCCAGCCGCTCGGCCACGAAGGCGCCCAGCTCCGCCCCCAGCGTCTCGCCGCCGGTGAGGAGCGAGCGCAGCTTCAGCGCGCGCGGCTTCACGTCCGCCTGCCGCAGCAGCTTCAGGGCGGTGGGCGGCAGGAACACGTTGCGCACGCCGTGTTCCGCCATCAGCGCCATGGCGGCCTCGGGGTCGAACTTCCGGGCGCGGTGGGCCAGCACCGGCACGCCCAGGTGCAGGGTGGGGAACAGCACGTCGAACAGGCCGCCGATCCAGGCCCAGTCGGCGGGCGTCCAGTGCAGGTCGCCGGGCTGGGGCATGCCGCGGTGGATGACCTGGAGGCAGGGCAGGTGGCCGAGCAGAACCCGGTGGCCGTGCAGCGCCCCCTTCGGATTGCCGGTGGTGCCGGAGGTGAAGATGATGATGCCGGGGTCGTCCGGCGTCGTCTCCACCGGCGTGAAGCGGTCGGATGCAGCCTCCAGCGCCGTGTCGAACAGGCGGGCATGGGCCGCGCCGGGGTCCGTGCCGGTGACGAAGACATGGGCGAGATCGGGCAGGCGCGCGCGCAGCTCCTCCAGCTTGGCGAGGCCGGAAAGGTCCGTCACCAGCGCCCGCGCGCCGGAGGCGGCAAGGCGGTATTCCAGCGCCTCGGCGCCGAACAGCGTGAACAGCGGCACAGAGACCATGCCCGCCTTGAAGGCGCCGATATGGGCGATGGCCGTTTCCGGCGCCTGGGGCAGGAACACCGCCACCCGGTCTCCGCGCTGGAGGCCCGCCGCCGTCAGCACGTTGGCGAATCGGTTGGTGAGCGCCTTCAGCTCATCGAAGCTGTAGGCGCGCGTGGCGCCCGTCTCCTCCACGAAGATCAGCGCTGGCCGGCCGGAGCCGTCCGCATGGGCATCGGCGCAGGCGACGCCCATGTTGTAGCGCTCCGGAATGTTCCAGGAGAAGGCGCGCCGAAGGGTCTCATAACAGGGGCTGGCGGGCGACATTGGTTTCCTCCGCATGGCGCCTTTTCGTCTCGCGCGCCGGCGCGGCGGGAAGCTCCCGCTCGCGGCCGGCGCGGGCGGGCGCCTTCCGTGCGTTCAGGAAACGATCGAACGTTTTTTTAATGCGGCGGTCAAGGGGGTGAAAACGCAGGCGGCGCCGGTGGTGGCCGGCGCCGCGCGACATGACGGAAGAGGAGGGGGCGCGAAAGCCCGCCCCGGCTCAGTAATAGGACGCGATCTTCTCCACCTCGGCGCGGGAGCCGAACACCAGCGGAATACGCTGGTGGATGTGGTGGGGCACGATGTCGAGGATGCGGGTCTTGCCGTCGGTGGCGGCGCCCTTGGCCTGCTCGGTGAGGAAGGCTACCGGGTTCGCCTCATAGATCAGGCGCAGGCGACCGTTCTCGTAGCCCTTGCGCTTGTCAGAGGGGTAGATGTAGACGCCGCCGCGGGTGAAGATGCGGAAGGCGTCGGCCACCATGGAGCCCACCCAGCGCATGTTGAAGTCCTTGCCCCGCGGGCCTTCCTTGCCGGCGAGGCAATCGGCCAGATAGGCCTGCATCGGCGCGTGCCACTGGCGCACGTTGGACTGGTTGATCCCGTATTCCTTGGTCTCAGCCGGGATTTCCACCTGCTCGCGGGCCAGGAAGAACTCGCCCTTCTCCCGGTCGTGGACGAACACCTGCGTGCCCGCGCCCAGGGTCGAGACCAGGATGGTCGCCGGCCCGTAGGCCAGGAAGCCCGCCGCCACCTGGTGGCTGCCGGGACGCATCACCGCCGCCGCCGGGTTGGGGTGCTCGCCGGCCTCATAGGGCAGGATGGAATAGATGGTGCCGACGGACACGTTGGTGTCGATGTTGGAGGAGCCGTCGAGGGGGTCCACCGCCACCACCAGCCGGCCGCCTTCGTTCACCGCAATGAGCTCCTCGCTCTCCTCGGAGGCGAGGAACGCCACTTCCGTGCCCTTCAGGGCCGAGACGATGCGCTCCTCGGCGATGACGTCGAGCTCCTTCTGCGCGTCGCCGCCGGCATTGGGATCGGTGCCGCGGATCTTGGCGAGCCCCTCTTCCAGCGGCCCGCGCGCCACCAGGTCGGCGATGCCGACGCCGGTCGCCGCAATGGTGCGCACCGCGCCGGCGACGGCCTTGCGCCCCGCGTCCGCTCCCGCCCAGCGATCAAGATAGGCCTGAAGGGTCACGATCTCACTCACCATCATCTCCCTGGCACGACCGGCGGCCCGCGCCGCCGGCGCCCTTATGGCCCAAGGCGCGCCGCGCGGCAAAGCAATTACCGTCAAGCCGGCGGTTGCGCTCAGCGCCGGCGGACGATCTCGATGCCCACGTCGCCGAACACGCCCGTCACCGGCGCACCAGGCTTGTGCACCACCACGCGCACCTGCTCCAGCAGGGCGAAGTGGTCGAGCATCCGGGTGGCGATGCGCTCCGCCAGGGTCTCGATGAGGTGCACGGGGTCGTCGTTCACCACCGCCGCCACATGCTCGTACACCTGCTGGTAGGAGATGGTGAGCGCTTCGTCGTCGGCCCAGGCGGCGGGGCGGGTGTCGAGCCACCAGTCCACGTCGATCACGAATCGCTGGCCGAGCTCCCGTTCCGCCTCGTGCACGCCGTGGCGGGCGAAGAAGGGCAGGGCGCGCAGGAACAGCCGGCCGGACTGAGCCGGTTTGCCGGCGGGAAGCGCCTCCGTGGAGACGAAAGCGTCAGCCATCATTTCGGGATCGTCAGGTGGTGTCATTCACGCCTCGCGCGCGCAGCAGAACGCCGGATCGCGCGGAAGCTCGGCCGCAATGGGGGTCGTCATGCCCCACGCGCCTCGCGTGAGGCGGGGAGGGGCCGGCCCGGGGTGCCGCGCGCACCGTGGGTGTCGTGACTTCCTATTGTTTTCCGCTCCGGCTTTCAACGGATCAGCGTCGCCGTCCCGTGCTGCGCCGCACGCGTCCGCGGGAGGCGATGCCCTCCCGGCCGGCTGGCGCGAGGCACGGACGAAATGCGATGCTGCCATGCGTCTTCCGGCTCGGGTGAGGTGAATGCTGCTGATTCCGGTCATCGATCTCAAAGGCGGCATCGTGGTTCACGCCCGCCGCGGCGCGCGTGAGAGCTATGCGCCCCTCGCGAGCCCGCTCTGCGCTTCCTCGGGGGCTGTGGACGTGGCCGCCGGCTTCCTCGCGCTCGCGCCCTTTCGCGCTCTCTATGTGGCGGACATCGACGCCATCACCGGCGCCGGAGGCAACGCCCCCACGGTCGCTGCCCTGCGCCGCGCCTTCCCGCAGGTGGAGCTTTGGGTGGATGCCGGCGAGGCGCGCGCGGAGGCGGTACGCGCCCGCGCCGCGGCCGGGCTCGGCACCAGCGTGTTGGGTACGGAATCCATCAGTGAGGGCAGCGATGCGCGCGCGCTGCTGCGCTCGGGCGCCATCCTTTCCCTGGACCACGACGGCACCGGCCCCCTCGGCCCCCGCGCGGTGCACGAGGAGGCCTCCCTGTGGCCGGAGCGGGTCATCGTGATGACGCTGGCGCGGGTGGGCTCCGGCGAGGGACCGGACCTCGATGCCCTGCGCCGGGCCAGGGCGCTGCGTCCGGATGCGGCTGTGTTCGCCGCCGGCGGCGTGCGCGGGCCGCAGGACCTGGACGCCCTGGCGGCGGCGGGCGCCGCCGGCGTGCTGGTGGCGAGTGCCCTGCACGACGGGCGGATCGATGCCGCATGCGCGCGCAGGTGGGCGTGAGCCCGGAGCGCGATCACGCCCCGTCCGCGTCATCCTTCTTGCGCGCGACAGCGCCGATCCAGTCGCCGCGCACGCCCAGCTCGTCGCGAACCGCCGTCTGGATGCTTTTCAGCAGATCGTCCTTCTTGGCGCCGGCCTTGGGGGGCACCTTGAGGTTCTGGTCCGCGATGACGGCGCGCAGTTCCGCCACCTTCAGCGGCTTGATCGCCTTGTAAAGCGCTTCCGTGCCGCCGGACCGGTAGAGCGCGCGCGCGTCGGGCAGGGGGGCCTGGGGCTTCGGCTCGCGGCTGGGGGCGGTCTTCGGCGTCCGCGCGGCGGGCGCGGAGCGGGAGGGGCGGGGCTCCGGCGCGTAAGTGTCGCGCGCGCCTGAAGCAAGCTCATCCAGAAGGTTCCGGATCTCGACGCCCGACAGCGGCTTGATCGCGGCCTTCCCGCAGCCGCATGCCTCGAGAACCTTCCTGACCTTCGCATCGGCCATGCGCATCGCGTAGGCACGAAACGGCGCGGGGCCGAGCGCCTTGAAGCCGGCGCGAGCGGCATCGAGGCCGGAGATCGCCTCCAGCTTCGGAAGAATGAACTTCTGGATCAGGAGGTCGTTCAACTCGCGCTCGCCGTCGTGGACGGCGGCGGCCAGGGCGCGGGCGGCTTCCAGGGCGGACATGGGGCTGCTCATCTCTCACCGTCCACAAGGCTCATGACTTCCTCTCCGAAGGAGATGACGTCATCGATGGCGGTTCCGTACTTCTGCCTGAAGGACTGGAAAAGCTCACCCTCCTCAACGATCCGGCCGAGATCCGCACGGAGCTGGATGACCGTGCTCATGAGCGAGAAGTCTGCCGTTTCCTGGAACGTCGGATCGCTGAACTTTTCCATGCGGGGATAATGGACGCCGGAGCGGATCTTGGTGCGGCAGGCCCAGAGCGGCGGGCGCTCCTCGGGCCGCAGGCGCGGGATGATCTCGCGGCCGAGCAGGTCGAGGCCGATGGCGGAAAGATAATCGGGATTGACGGGCGCCACCACGATGTCGGAGGCCTTGAGGGCGGCCATGGCGAAGCCGGAGATGCCCGGCGGGGAATCCACCACCACATAGGTGCCCTTGCCGGTCAGGTCGGCGAAGCCACGCCGCAGGGCCGAGCCCGCGCGGCCTTCCAGCTCCTGGTCGAAGACGTTGAGGCGGGCCAGCTTGATGAGCAGCGAGCGCTCCACCATGCGCAGGCGCGGGTTCGACGGCACGAGGGAGACGCGCCCGCCCCCGTCCTCCAGCCGCGAGGCTTCGTCGAGAATGTAGTCGTCCAGGCTGTCGTCCTTGAAGGGCTTGCCCTGGTCGAGGAAGAAGCGGTCGATGGTCGCATTCTGCTCGATCAGAGCCTCGAAGCGCTCCTCGCCCAGCACGGCGTAGCTGGCGTTGGCCTGCGCATCGAGGTCCACCAGGCATACATTCTGCTGCAGCACGCAGCCGATGTAGTCGGTCAGCGCCACGGCCAGGGTCGTCTTTCCCACGCCGCCCTTCATGTTCACGATGGAGATGACTTTGGACACCCCTGCTACCCCCGCGATTCCACAACCTTGGATATATCGCACGGATTGCAGACGGTTTCGCAACAGCGCCCCGCCTTGACTCGCCCACATTCCCGGTGTCTCTGCGCTCCCCAATTTCAACCCTGCTTCCAGAGCACCGGAGGGCCGCCCCATGAGCGAGGGACAGCGCTTGACCTCTCAGACCGCCTTCATCTTTCCCGGCCAGGGCAGCCAGGCCGTGGGCATGGGCAAGGCGCTCGCCGAGAACTTCCCCGCCGCCAAGGCGGTGTTCGACGAGGTGGATGCCGCGCTCAACGAACACCTCACGCGCATCATGTGGGACGGCCCGGCCGAGACGCTGACCCTCACCGCCAACGCGCAGCCGGCGCTCATGGCCGTCTCCCTCGCTGCCATGCGCGTGCTGGAGGCCGAGGCGGGGCTCGACCTGGCGCGCGACGCGGCGTTCGTGGCCGGCCACTCGCTGGGCGAGTATTCAGCGCTGGCGGCGGCTGGCGCGCTCACCATTACCGAGGCGGCGCGCCTGCTGCGCATCCGCGGCCGCGCCATGCAGGATGCCGTGCCGGTGGGCGAGGGCGCCATGGCGGCGCTGCTCGGGCTCGATTACGAGCAGGCGGTGGCGGTGGCGGCGGAAGCCGCCGGCGACGACGTGTGCGAGGCGGCCAACGACAACGCCCCCGGCCAGGTGGTGGTGTCCGGCAGCAAGGCGGCGGTGGAGCGGGCCATCGTCATCGCCAAGGAGAAGGGCGCGCTGAAGGCGGTTCTGCTGCCGGTGTCCGCCCCCTTCCATTGCCGGCTGATGGCTCCCGCCGCGGAGGCGATGGAAGTCGCCCTTTCCGGCTCCACCGTGATGTCGCCGCGCGTGCCCGTCGTCTCCAACGTGCGCGCCTCGCCGGTGACAGACCCGGCCGAGATCGTCCGCCTGCTGGTGGAGCAGGTGACGGGCACGGTGCGCTGGCGCGAGAGCATCATCTACATGGCGGGCGCGGGCGTGAACCGCATGGTGGAGGTGGGCGCCGGCAAGGTGCTGTGCGGCCTCGTGAAGCGCATCGACAAGTCGATCGCCTGCTCCAACGTGGGCGCCGCCGAGGACGTGGCGGCCTTCATCGCCGCCCGCAGCGCGGCCCCGGTCGCCTGAGACACGCGGATATTTTGTCCCTTCCGGCCTCCCGCGCTTGCGGCGCGCGGCCGGGAGGGGGCAGAAGCTTCCCCAAGGTTTCGACGTGGACGCCGCGCGCCGGCGGCCACGGGCGCGCCCCGGCCCGGACGGGCGGGACACGTCGTCGTCAATGACCGGCCCGCAGCCGGAGCAATCCAACAGAGGACTGGGGTTTCATGTTCGATCTGACCGGCAAGACCGCGCTCGTCACCGGCGCCACCGGGGGCATCGGCGGCGCCATCGCCAAGGCGCTGCACGCCCGGGGCGCCACCGTCGCCGTCTCCGGCACCCGCCGCGAGGCGCTGGAGGCCCTGGCGGCCGAGCTCGGCGGGGCGCGCGTGGCGGTGCTGCCCTGCAATCTCGGCGACGCCGAAGAGGTGGAGAAGCTGGTGCCCGCCGCCGAGGAGGCGCTGGGCGGCCACATCGACATTCTGGTGAACAACGCAGGCATCACCCGCGACAACATCTTCATGCGCCTCTCCGACGAGGCCTGGGACCAGGTGATCGCGGTGAACCTCACGGCCGCCTTCCGCCTCTCGCGCGCGGCGGTGCGCACCATGATGCGCCGGCGCTCCGGCCGCATCATCTCCATCACCTCCATCGTCGGCGTCACCGGCAATGCGGGGCAGGGCAATTACGCGGCGGCCAAGGCGGGCATGATCGGCATGTCCAAGTCGCTGGCGCAGGAAGTGGCCTCGCGCGGGGTGACGGTGAACTGCGTCGCCCCCGGCTTCATCGCCACGCCCATGACCGACGCGCTCAACGAGAAGCAGCGCGAGAGCATCCTGAAGGCCGTGCCTGCCGCAAAGCTGGGGACGCCGGAGGATATCGCCGCCGCCTGCGTCTATCTCGCGTCCGATGAAGCCGCCTACGTGACGGGCCAGACCCTGCACGTGAACGGCGGCATGGCCATGATCTGAATGCTGCGATGCGACGCCTTTGCCCTCGCTGGTCAGGGCGTCGCGAGTATGGTACGAGCCGCACAGCCGGTCCGGATTCGGGAGCGCCGCCTGGCATTCCCGGTCCGTCACGCAACGTCAGGAGACGTGCGGTGCGGCGCCATGCCGGTGGGCTCAAGCGCCGGCGGCGCCGGCCCCATGCACCGGATGTGGACGAGGGGGCTGGGCACGGCGGAAAAAAGGCATTATGCCCACCTCCAGCCGCCGAACGGCAACGGGATTATCCGAACAACGAGGGTTGCATCGATGAGTGACATCGCCGAGCGGGTGAAGAAGATCGTCGCTGAGCATCTGGGCGTCGAACCTGAGAAGGTGACCGATGGCGCCTCCTTCATCGACGACCTCGGCGCCGACAGCCTCGACACCGTCGAGCTCGTGATGGCGTTCGAGGAAGCCTTCAACTGCGAGATCCCCGACGACGCCGCCGAGACCATTCTGACGGTCGGCGACGCCATCAAGTTCCTGGAGAAGAACGCGGCCTGAGCCGCGGCTCGAAGTTCAGGCTCCGGTCGCGTGGCGCCCTGCGCCCGCGGCCGTTCTTGTGATCGGCCCGTCGCGGCTGCTGCGATGGGTCCGGAAGCGGGCGTGGAAGGCACGGCATTGGCCTTCAGCCGGGATGTTTGCACGCTTTCGAGCGTCTGCCGGAGTTTTCCCCATGAGACGTGTCGTCGTCACCGGTCTCGGCATGGTGACGCCCCTCGGCTGCGGCGTGGAGCCCACGTGGCGGCGTCTGCTCGCTGGCGAAAGCGGCGTTACGGCCGTCACGCATTTCGATGTTTCCGATCTTGCCTGCAAGATCGCGGCGAACATTCCGCGCGGTGACGGCTCCGACGGCACCTACAATCCCGACCAGTGGATGGAGCCAAAGGAGCAGCGCAAGGTCGACGAGTTCATCGTCTTCGCCATGGCTGCCGCTTCCCAGGCGCTCGACGATGCCGGCTGGCATCCGTCCACCTATGAGGAGCAGATCACCACGGGCGTGCTGATCGGCTCCGGCATCGGCGGCATCGAGGGCATTGCGGAAGCCTCCCTCACCCTGAAGGAGCGCGGCCCGCGCCGCATCTCGCCCTTCTTCATTCCTGGCCGACTCATCAATCTGGCGGGCGGCTACGTCTCCATCGCGCACGGCCTGAAGGGGCCGAACCACGCGGTGGTCACGGCCTGCTCCACCGGCGCCCACGCCATCGGCGACGCCGGCCGCCTCATCGCCCTGGGCGATGCGGACGTGATGGTGGCCGGCGGCACCGAATCGCCCATCAACCGCCTTGCGCTTGCGGGCTTCGCCGCCTGCAAGGCGCTCTGCACCGCCTTCAACGACGAGCCCACCCGCGCCTCGCGCCCCTACGACAGGGATCGCGACGGCTTCGTGATGGGCGAGGGCTCGGGCGTGGTGGTGCTGGAGGAGCTGGAGCACGCCAAGGCGCGCGGGGCTCGCATCTATGCCGAGCTGGTGGGCTACGGCCTGTCCGGCGACGCCTACCATATCACCGCCCCGTCCATGGACGGCGACGGCGCCTATCGCTGCATGTCGGCCGCGCTGAAGCGGGCCGGCCTCTCGGCCGGCGATATCGACTATATCAATGCTCACGGCACCTCCACCATGGCGGACGAGATCGAGCTGAAGGCGGTGGAACGGCTTCTGGGCAACGCGGCGGGCAAGACCGCCATGTCGTCCACCAAGTCCTCCATCGGGCACCTGCTCGGGGCGGCGGGCGCGGTGGAGGCCATCTTCTCGGTGCTCGCCATCCGCGACCAGATTGCCCCGGCGACGCTTAATCTCGAGAATCCATCGGTGGAAACACCCATTGATCTGGTGCCCCTGAAGGCGCAGCCCCGCAAAATCGACACGGTGCTGTCCAATTCCTTTGGTTTCGGTGGCACCAATGCGTCGCTGATCTTCCGGCGCTACGCGGCCTGAGCCGGCGCGGCGCGGCCTGCGTCCACGGCGTGGCCGTGACAGCGGTCGCGCCAGATCGTCCGGCGCCGTGCGTGGGAGGCCCATGATGGAAACGCCAGAGAACGAGAATCCTGATCGCGGGGTCGCGCCCACCTATCACGTCCGGCGCCGCGACAAGGGCAAGGCCCGCAGGCCCTCTCAGGCCGCGCGCCACCCGGCGGTGACCATCGGCAGCGGCATCTTCACCTTCCTGCTGTTCGTGCTGCTCGGCGGCGGCCTCGCCCTCTGGTACGGCGAGCACGCCTATAACGGGCCGGGCCCACTGGCCGCGGAGAAGACCGTTCTTATCCCGCGCGGCGCGGGCGTGCGCGACATGGCGGAGACGCTGGAGCGCGAGGGCGTCATCGACAATTGGCTGGTGTTCATCCTGGGCCAGAAGATGACGCGCCCGGATGCCAGCATGAAGGCCGGCGAATATCTCTTCAAGCCGGGCCAGTCCATGGCGAGCGTGGTGGATGCCATCGCTTCCGGCAAGGTGGTGGTGCACCAGGTCACCATTCCCGAGGGGCTCACCAGCCTGCAGGTGGTGCAGCGCCTGCTCGCGAACGACCTGCTCACCGGCACACCGGTGGTGCCGCTGGAAGGCACGCTGCTGCCCGAGACCTACCGCATCCATCGCGGCATGTCCCGAGACGAGGTGTTGAAGCAGATGGCCGACGCCCAGCAGAAGCTGGTCAAGGCCCTGTGGGAGAAGCGGGACCCCGACCTGCCCCTGAAGAATACGCAGGAAATGATCATCCTCGCCTCCATCGTCGAGAAAGAGACGGGCGAGCCGGAGGAGCGCGCCAAGGTGGCGGCGGTCTTCGTCAACCGGCTCAACAAGAAGATGCGGCTCCAGTCGGACCCGACCATCATCTACGGCATCGTCGGCGGCAAGGGATCGCTGGGGCGGCCCATCAGCCGCACGGACATTGTCGCGCCCACCGCCTACAACACCTACACGGTGGACGGCCTGCCGCCCGGGCCCATCGGCAATCCCGGCCGCGACGCGCTGGCGGCGGTGGCCAATCCCGCCCACACGAAGGATATCTACTTCGTGGCCGACGGCACGGGCGGCCATGCCTTCGCCGAGACCCTGGCGGACCACAACAAGAATGTGGCGCGCTGGCGCGCCATCGAGGCGGCTCAGTCCGGCTCGGCCCCCCAGCCGGCCGCGCCGACGCCCGCGTCCCCCCAAGGCGGCGCCGCCAAGCCCGCCGGCAACTGAAGAAGGCGCGCGGCGGCTCATCCCCCGCGTGAGCACCCATGACCGCGCTCTCCTCCGCCCCCGCGGCCACGCGCCCCGCATCGCTGGCGAGCATGACCGCCTTCGCCCGCGCCTCCGCGAGCGAGGGGCGCTGGCGCTTTGCATGGGAAGTGCGCTCGGTGAACGGCAAGGGGCTGGACCTGCGCCTGCGCCTGCCGCCGGGTTGCGAGGATATCGAGGCCCAGGTGCGCGCCCGCGCGGGCGCCGTGCTGGCCCGGGGCTCTGTCTCCGCCACCCTCACCGCGGCGCGGGAGGGGGAGGACGTGGCCATCCGCGTCAATGAGGCGGGGCTTGAAAGTCTCGTGCGCGCCGTGCGCCGCACCGCCGAGAGGCTCGGCGTTCCGGAACCGGGGCTCGACGCTCTGCTGGCGGTCAAGGGCATCGTCGAGGTGACCGAGGCGGAGGAGGACGAGGCCGGGCGGCATGTCCGCTCCGTCGCCTGCCTCGCGGCCTTCGAGGTGGCGCTGGCCGAGCTCTGCACCATGCGCGAGCGGGAGGGGCAGGCGCTGCAGGTGGTGCTGCTTGGCCGTCTCGACGCCATCTCGGCCCTGGTGGAGGCGGCGGAGCGTCTGCCCGAGCGCAGCGTGGAGGCGATTCGCGCGCGGCTCGCAGAGCAGGTGCGCGTCCTGCTGGAGGCAGGGCCCCAGCTCGACCCCGAGCGGCTGCACCAGGAGGCGGTGCTGCTGGCCACCAAGGCGGACATTCGCGAGGAGCTGGACCGGCTGGCGGCCCACGTGGCCGCCGCGCGGGAGCTGCTGGGGGCCGGCGGGCCGGTGGGCCGGCGGCTGGATTTCCTGGCCCAGGAGTTCAACCGCGAGGCGAACACGCTGTGCTCAAAGTCCAACACGGTGGTGCTCACGCAGATCGGCCTTGACCTGAAGCTGCTGGTGGATCAGTTCCGCGAGCAGATCCAGAATCTCGAGTGACCGCGGTGACGACGCCTTCTTCCCTCTCTCCCCATTTCGCTCTGCCCGGCTGGAAGCCGGGGGCCGGCGCGGGCCTTGCGCGGCGCGGGCTGATGCTGGTGCTCTCCTCGCCCTCCGGCGCGGGCAAGACCACCCTGTCGCGTCGCCTGCTGGAGGTGGACGCGCGCATCACCATGTCAGTCTCGGTGACGACGCGCGCGCCCCGGCCCGGCGAGGTGGAGGGGAAGGACTATTTCTTCGTGGACGTGCCCACCTTCGAGCGGATGCGCGAAGAAGGCGAGCTGCTGGAGCATGCGGTTGTCTTCAACAACCTTTATGGCACCCCGCGCCGCGCCGTGGAGGATGCGCTTTCCGCCGGGCGGGACGTGCTGTTCGACATCGACTGGCAGGGCACCCAGCAGCTCGGCGAGAGCGCCCAGCAGGATCTCGTGAAGGTTTTCCTGCTGCCGCCCAGCGCGGCCGACCTGGAGAAGCGCCTGCGCACCCGCGCCCAGGACACCGACGAGGTGGTGCATCAGCGCATGGCCAAGGCCTCCGACGAGATCAGCCATTACGACGAGTATGACTATATCCTCATCAACCATGAGGTGGAGGACAGCCTCGTCAAGCTGCAGTCCATCCTGCAAGCGGAACGGCTGAAGCGCCGGCGGCTCACCGGCCTCGCGACCTTCGTGAAGCACCTGCGCGACGCGCTATAGAGGCGTTTTCCGTGCGCGCCGACTCGGCGGCAAGCGCTCCGGGTTCTCGCAATGACGCGTTCTCTTCGTGCGTGCAGGCTTCATATCGCTCGAAAACGCGTCAATGCCCGCGCTTTCGCAGGTAGGGCGTGCAAGCGGGCAGGCGGGATCGGACCCAGCTCCTGGGCGATGGCCGAGAGCGCTCTCCCAGCACTGAAGCTCCTGCACGGCGGCAGGGCCGGGAGCGACGCCTCGCCCCGGCGGCAGGCCGCGCTGTTCGCCCGTGCCCCTGACGCCACGCGTGCTCTCGCACCGGGATTGCCGATGGTGGGCGGCCCTCCTGGGAAGGCCGCCCGCAGCGTGTCAGGATGCCTTCGCCTTCTGCACGAGGCGCGGGGCGTAGACGTGCTCCGGGCCCGGGAAGGTGCGCGCGCGCACCTCTTCCGCATAGGTGGCGACGGCCTTCTCGATCTCCGGCCCCATGTTGGCGTACTTCTTCACGAACTTGGGCACCCGTTCGCCGAGGCCGAGCATGTCCTCCAGCACCAGGATCTGCCCGTCGCAGGCGGCCGAACCGCCGATGCCGATGGTGGGCGGCGCCACTTCCTGGGTGATGCGGCGGGCGAGAGGCTCGGCGATGGCCTCCAGCACGATGGAGAAGGCGCCCGCCTCGGCGATGGCGCGCGCATCGTCGAGGATGACGGAGGCCTCCGCATCGTCACGTCCGCGCGCCTTGAAGGAGCCGAGCGTGTTGATGGCCTGGGGGGTGAGGCCCACGTGGCCCATTACCGGCACGCCGCGGTCCACCAGGAAGCGCACCGTCTCGGCCATGCGGCGGCCGCCTTCCAGCTTCACGGCGCCGGCGCCGGTTTCCTTCAGCACGCGGGCGGCGGTGTGGAAGGCCTCGGTGGGGCTCGCCTCGTAGCTGCCGAAGGGCAGGTCCACCACGATCAGCGCCCGCCTGGTGCCGCGCACCACGGCGCGGCCGTGCATGATCATCAGCTCCACGGTGACGGGCACGGTGGTTTCCATGCCGTGCATCACCATGCCCAGGCTGTCGCCCACCAGCACCACGTCCACGTGGCGGTCCAGCAGACGCGCGGTGTGGGCGTGGTAGGAGGTCAGCGAAACGATGGGGTCACCCCCCTTGCGGGCCTGGATCTCCGGCGCGGTGATGCGGCGGCTGTCTGCCTGGCTGGACATGACGTTCCTCTAGATTTTGGCGCGGGCATCTTTGCCCTGGGCTCGCCGGGCACGCGCGGCCGCGGCTCCCGTTCCCCGCCCGTTCACGTCACGGGCACCCCGATCACATAGGGATGGAACAGGAAGGCGAGAAGCGCATAGAGCACCACCCCGGCCACCACCGCAAGGGCATCGCCCGCCCACCCGGCCGGCGATGCCGGCACCGGCGCGCCGCGACGGCGCAGGGCGATGCGGTCATAGACCGCCCAGGCGAGCACCGCGCCGAACAGCATCATGGATGCGGCGTCGCCATTGGCCAGCAGGTGGGCGACGGCCCAGGTCTTCACCGCCACCAGCAGCGGATGCTTCAACCGCGTACGCAGATGGCTGGGCACATAGGCCGCTACGGCGCAGATGCAGGCAAGGAGCATCAGCAGCAGCGTGACATGCCGCAGCGCGAGCGGCGGCTCCCACACCATGGCCGGCCCGGCCGCCCGCCACAGGGCGAAGCCGTAGACCGTGAGCGCCAGCCCGCCGGCCGCGAGGAGAGAAAATAGGCCCTTGTAGGCCGCCTCGCCGATGGCGCCGATCAGCTTCGCGCGAAGCTCCCTCAGGCTCGCCACCACATGGATACCGATGAAGACGATCAGGCCCAGAACCATCACCATCATGGCAGTGTCTCCACCGGAGCATTTTGCGCCTCCGCCTCAAGTGCACGAGACGCGGTGATGCGGCAAGAGCAGGCGGGCAGGGGAAGAGCGGCGCGGGCCCTCGCCATCCGCCGGCGGCGTACAGCGCGGAGAGGTAGCCTCATCCATGTTCACCCTTGCGTTGCGAAAGCGCCGTGGCAGTATGGCTGACGGAGGGGAACACCATGGGCGCGAGGGGCAGGGCGCGTGCGGCTGCGCGCATCTTCCGCATGAAGGGCTTCGGGTCCGTCTGCCGGCTCTTTCTGGTGCTCGTCGGCGCGGCCCTGTGGGCGGGGGGGACCGCGCCCGCGCAGGCCGGCGTGGTGGCGCGCGTGGACCTTTCCACCCAGCGCATGACGGTGCTGGTGAACGGTGTGCCGCGCTACAGCTGGCTGGTTTCCACCGCGCGGCGCGGATATGTCACCCCCACCGGCACATACCGGCCGCAGCGGCTTCACCGAAGATATTTCTCCCGTAAATACTACAACTCGCCCATGCCCTACTCGGTGTTCTTTCGCGGCGGCTATGCCATCCATGGCAGCTATGCCGTGAACCAGCTCGGCGCGCCCGCCTCGCACGGCTGCATCCGCCTTCATCCGAGCAATGCAGCCACGCTCTACGGCCTGATCGAGAGCCATGGGCCCGGCGACACGCTGATCCAAATCACGCGCTGAGGGGCTTCATCGAGGGGATGTCTGCCCCCTCTCTGCGGGGCTGGAAAAGGCTGCGGCGGGCAGGGGTGGCGCCCCACGCATGTGCGGCGTGCATGGCCCACTTGCGTGAAAACTCTGCATGCCGGGTCTTCTTTTCGTCGCGCACCCATGGTATCGGCCACTGCCAACTCGAAGCGGGAGCCGAGACGAAAGTCGTCCACCTCCACCCGTTCCGACCCAAGTCGCGCGACGCGCATTCCGGGCGTCGCCAACAGGAGTTGGCCATGACTGCGCCCCTCTCGCCTGCCCCCCTCTCCGGCCCGTTTCGCGAAGCGCTGACCTTCGACGACGTGCTGCTCACCCCCGGCGCCTCGGAGGTGATGCCCGGTGAGGTGGACACGGTGACCAAGCTCACCAAGTCCATCACCCTCAACCTGCCCATCATCTCCGCCGCCATGGACACGGTGACCGAGGCGCGCCTCGCCATCGCCATGGCCCAGGCCGGCGGCATCGGCGTGATCCACCGGAACCTCACGCCCGAGCTGCAGGCCGAGCAGGTCAAGATCGTGAAGAAGTACGAATCGGGCATGGTGGTGAACCCGGTCACCATCCATCCCGACGAAACCCTCTCCGACGCGCTGGCGCTCATGAAGCGCTATGGCATCTCCGGCATTCCGGTGGTGGAGCGCGCGGCCGACAGCATGCCGGGCCGCCTCGTGGGCGTGCTCACCAACCGCGACGTGCGCTTCGCCCATAATCCGGACCAGCCCGTCTCCGAGCTGATGACCCGCGAGAACCTCATCACGGTGCGCGAGGGTGAGGTGACCCAGGACGACGCCAAGCGCCTCCTGCACCAGAACCGCATCGAGAAGCTGCTGGTGGTGGATGCCGGCTATCGCTGCGTCGGCCTCATCACCGTGAAGGACATCGAGAAGGCGGTGGCCTATCCCAGCGCCGCCAAGGACGAGCAGGGCCGCCTGCGTGTCGCCGCCGCCACCACGGTGGGCCCCGACGGCTTCGAGCGCACCGAGCGCCTCATCGACGCGGGCGTGGACCTGGTGGTGGTGGACACCGCCCACGGCCACTCCCGGAAGGTGCTGGACCAGGTGGAGCGCATCAAGCGCCTTTCCAACCGCACCCAGATCCTGGCCGGCAACATCGCCACCGCCGAGGGGGCGAGGGCCCTCATCGACGCCGGCGCCGATGCGGTGAAGGTGGGCATCGGGCCCGGCTCCATCTGCACCACCCGCATCGTGGCAGGCGTGGGCGTGCCCCAGCTCACCGCGGTGATGGACGCCGTGGAGGCCGCCTATGCCACCGGCACCCCGGTGGTGGCCGACGGCGGCATCAAATATTCCGGCGACCTCGCCAAGGCGCTGGCGGCGGGCGCCTCGGCCGCCATGGTGGGCTCGCTGCTCGCCGGCACCGAGGAGAGCCCCGGCGAGGTTTTCCTGTACCAGGGTCGCTCCTACAAGGCCTATCGCGGCATGGGCTCTGTGGGCGCCATGGCGCGCGGCTCGGCCGATCGCTACTTCCAGGCCGAGGTGCGCGACACACTGAAGCTGGTGCCTGAGGGCATCGAGGGCCAGGTGGCCTACAAGGGCCCGGTGGGGGCGGTTCTGCACCAGCTCGCCGGTGGCCTGCGTGCCGCCATGGGCTATGTGGGCGGGCGCAACCTGCAGGAGTTCCGCGAGAAGGCGCGCTTCGTGCGCATCTCCTCGGCCGGCTTGCGCGAGAGCCACGTGCATGACGTGCTCATCACCCGCGAGAGCCCCAACTACCCGACCTCCATCTGAGGCCGGGCCACAGGTGACGCAAAAAAGCCGGCGGGGCATCCCGCCGGCTTTTTTCTTTATACATCCATGTCGGTGCTGCCGGGCGTTCTCAGAAATCGTAGCCGAAGGCCTCGATCTCGTTGCGATACCAGGAGGCCACGAGATCCCGCGTCTCGGGGGTGTAATAGTCGCGGTAGCTGCCGTCCGGCCGCAGGTTGCCCTTGGCGTGGGGCAGTTCGGGCAGCTTCAAGCCCCGCTCGTGCGCGAGTGCGATGAGATCCCCTGCAAGGTGCTCGTAGCGCAGCACCTTGTGCACGACCACGCGGCCGTCCATGGCGTAGATTTGCCAGTTGTCGATCTTCAGCCCTGGACCGTCGGCGTGCAACCATGCGGCGAAGGAGGGCTTGCGCTCGGCCGGAAGGGCGCGGGTCTGCCAGAAGTAGTTGGAGACCTGCCGGTCCCACGGGTTGCGCTCGATCGAAAAGCGGTAGGCCGCATCGAAGGCCTTGGGCCCCACCAGCCGCCGCGCCTCCGCAGCGTGGATGTGGTCGGGGATGGGGATGTAGGGGCTGAAGCGGGGCGCGCGCAGGCCCAGGATCCAGCGGACGCGGTGCTTTAGCCGCCAGTCGGGGCGCCGCATCAGGTAGTTCTGCTCGGTGACGTCGGAGGGGCCCTGCTCATCCACGGGGGTAATGATGTCGCGCGGGCCGCAGACGGCGCGCAGTGCCAGCTCGACACTGGTGCCCGCGGTCTTGCGGGTCTTCAGGAAGAGGAAGTTATTGAGCCTGGAATAGATCATCGGGAAGAAACGCCTCGAAGACGCGCCATCCGGCATCTGCCTTTCCGCATGCCGGCGCAGGCGAAAGCCGCGACCACAGCGCGCCGCCCCGCCCCGCATGTGCCCTGTCACCTTACCCTGTGGCACGTCTGGCGCCCCGGCGCAATTTGGCTGCGGGAGTGATCCGCCTGGCCGTGAGGAAGGCCCCCGTCTTCAGGAGGGATTGCGCGGCCTGGCGCGCCGGTCCGCCTCCCCTTGGGGATCGGGGGTGATGACGCGCGTCACATATTCCACCATGAACGCGGTGGACCACGCCACCATCATCGGGCCCAGCAGCGATTCGAAACCCGCGATGCCGCGAAAGACGCGGGGGATGGAGACGCCGTCCGGTCCCACCGTGGTGTAGGTAGCAAGGGAAAAATAGAGCGCGTCATTGAACGACGCGAGGGCGCCGATGCCCAGGTAGCCCCACGCCCATGCGAGTATCTCCGTGAGGTGCACGACGCAGAGGCCGATCACGAGGGCACTCACCACGAACGTCTCGCGCATCACGTGGTGGCTGAAGCTGCCGCTGCGCAGCAGGCGCCGGATCCAGTGCCGCAGCACAAACAGTCCGGACATGTGAATGACGACCGTGAGGAAGGCGAGCCCGAGGCAGATCAGGATCAGGTGGGCATAGGCGATCCCCTCGTTCATCGCGAACGTCTCCTCCGCAGGTCTTGATTCGGCCTTGGAGGGACATTAGCAGCCGCGGCACACCGATGGGCGCGGCTGCCGTCTTCGACGGTGGAGGCCTCAGCGGTCCTTCGGCGCCTTGGGCGGGGTGACGTCGATCATCTCGTTTTCGAAGGAGGCATCAACCGGGCGGCCGGTGCGCAGGTCGAAGATGCGCACGCCTTCGAAGCTGCCGCGGCGCACCGTGAACCCGCGTCGCCCGCTGACGAGGGCATAGACGCCCCCGCCCAGCAGCAGGGCCGACACGACCACCCCTGCGACGATGAGGAGCCCGCCCACCAGGGTGAACAAGGCGAAGCCCGCCAGGGCCGCCACAGCGAGGCCGGCGAAACCACCGAAGACGTTGAGGAGCTGTTTCATGCGCGCATCCTCCCCCAACATTCCGGCGGACTTGGGGCGCATCGGCACTGAGGTGCCAGCGGCCATGACCTCCGGTCCCAAACGCATTAAGGGTGAGCCTGGAGTCGGATACGTTCTTATTGTCTTGAGAGGAACTGGAGCGGGCGAAGGGATTCGAACCCTCGACCCCAACCTTGGCAAGGTTGTGCTCTACCCCTGAGCTACACCCGCATCCATCTCGCCGCGCTGTGGTCAGCGCCAGCGGTGCGTTCATATGGCAGGAGCCGGCGGCGAATGCAAGAATCTTCGTGCCAAGTGCGCACCCGGCTGTGGATTGCGTATCCGGCGAAGCTTCGTATGCCATTATATTTGCAGGGAAAAAGTGGTTCGCTGCGACGGTGTGGGTGCGGCGCGCGGCGGCTTCTGCTGCCGGCTTCGGCCGTGCCGGGCCACGCCGCCGAAGGCGCTGCTTGCCGCATCCCGGCCGCGCCGCTAGAACGGCCCCAACTTCCGCGAACCCCAATGGAGCCGGCGGCTTATGGCCTCCTACCAATACGCATATCACATGCACGGTCTCACCAAGACCTATCCGGGCGGTAAGAAGGTCCTGGATAATGTGCACCTCTCCTTCTACCCCGATGCCAAGATCGGCGTGCTCGGCGTCAACGGCGCCGGTAAGTCCACTTTGCTGCGCATCATGGCCGGCACGGACAAGGATTTTTCCGGCGAGGCCAAGCCCGCCGAGGGCGTGCGCGTCGGCTACCTGCCCCAGGAGCCCCAGCTCGATCCGGAAAAGACCGTGCGTGAGAACGTGATGGACGGCGTGGCCAAGCAGAAGGCCATCCTCGACCGCTACAACGAACTCGCCATGAACTATTCGGAAGAGACCGCGGACGAGATGACCCGGCTCCAGGACGAGATCGAGGCCCAGGGCCTTTGGGATCTCGACTCCAAGGTGGAGCAGGCGATGACCGCGCTCGGCTGCCCGCCCGACGACTGGGAGGTCACCAAGCTCTCCGGCGGCGAGCGGCGCCGCATCGCGCTCTGCCGCCTGCTGCTGGAGCAGCCTGAGGTGCTGCTGCTGGACGAGCCCACCAACCATCTCGATGCCGAGACGGTGAACTGGCTGGAAGGCCATCTGCGCACCTATCCCGGCGCCATCCTCATCGTCACCCACGATCGCTACTTCCTCGACAACGTGACGGGCTGGATCCTGGAGCTCGATCGCGGCCGGGGCATTCCCTATGAGGGCAACTATTCCTCCTGGCTCGGCCAGAAGCAGAAGCGCCTGCAGCAGGAGGGCCGCGAGGACGAAGCCCGCCAGCGCGCGCTGGCCCGCGAGCAGGAATGGATCGGCGCCTCGCCCAAGGCGCGCCAGGCCAAGAACAAGGCCCGCATCCAGCGCTATGAGGAACTGGTGCAGAAGGCCTCCGAGCGGCAGCCTTCGGCGACTCAGATCGTCATTCCTGTGGCCGAGCGGCTGGGGCAGAATGTCATCGCCTTCGACCACCTCAACAAGGCCTTCGGCGACAAGCTGTTGATCGACGATCTGTCCTTCAAGCTGCCGCCCGGTGGCATCGTCGGCGTCATCGGTCCCAACGGCGCGGGCAAGACCACCCTGTTCCGGATGATCACGGGCCAGGAGCAGCCGGACGGCGGCTCCATCTCGATCGGCGATTCGGTGAAGCTCGGCTATGTGGACCAGAGCCGCGACGCCCTCGACGACAAGAAGACCGTTTGGGAAGAGGTCTCCGACGGCAATGAGGTGATCTACGTCGGCAAGAAGGAGATCCCCTCGCGCGCCTATTGCGCCGCCTTCAACTTCAAGGGCGGAGACCAGCAGAAGAAGGTGGGCATGCTCTCCGGTGGCGAGCGCAACCGCGTGCACCTTGCCAAGGTGCTGCAGCGTGGCGGCAACGTGCTGCTGCTCGACGAGCCCACCAACGACCTCGACATGGACACCCTGCGCGCGCTGGAAGAGGCGCTGGAGGATTATGCCGGCTGCGCCGTCATCATCTCCCATGATCGCTTCTTCCTGGACCGTGTCGCCACCCACATGCTGGCCTTCGAGGGCGACAGCCACGTGGAGTGGTTCGAGGGCAACTTCGCAGACTACGAGGAAGACAAGAAGCGCCGGCTGGGGATCGATTCCACCATTCCGAAGCGCATCCAGTACAAGAAGTTCTCGCGCTGAGAAAAAAAGGGCCCGGCGACCGCATGTCGCCGGGCCCTTGATATTCAACGGAAGCGGGCTGCCGGGGCGCTCAGTCCGCGCCGAGGGGTGGCTCGGCGATGCGCACGGTGTTGCGGCCGCCCTGCTTCGCCTCGTAAAGGGCGGCATCGGCCGCCATGAGCAGGGCTTGGCGGAAGCCCAGGATGTCGCCGTCCTTCGGCATCTGCGTGAGTGTCGAGCCGCCGATGCTGACGCTGATCTGGCCGAAATCGCTCATCTCGTGAGGCAGTTGCAGGTCAAGGACGGCGCGCCGCACGCGTTCGGCCACCACGCCGGCGCCCGTGTGGTTGGTGCCGGGCAGCACCACCACGAATTCCTCCCCGCCGTAGCGGCACACCGAATCCCGCGGGCGGGAGCAGGCGCTGGCGAGCGCCTTGGCGACCTCCCGCAGGCTGCGGTCTCCGGCGGCATGGCCGTAGTGGTCGTTGAAGCGCTTGAACTGGTCCACGTCCACGATGAGCAGGGAGAGGGGGGAGCGCTCGCGCCGCGCCGCGGCGAGCTCCATGCGGAAGATCTTCTCGAACTGCCGGCGGTTGAACAGGCCGGTCAGGTAATCGCGCTCGGCCAGGAGCTGGAAGCGCCGGTTGGCGGTGGTGAGGCCGCGGATGGCGTTATCGTAGTCGGTGATGTCCACGAGCGCGATGGAGCCGCCGACCACGTCGCCCTCGACGCTGCGCACCGGCTCCACCGACATGCGAAACGAGCGCCCGCGCCATTTCAGCTCCTGCTCGGCGCTCTCGCCGCCCAGGTCAAAAATGCGGATGTTGCTTTCGAAGGTGCGGGCGGCCTCGGGCGAGAGGTCGGCGACCGGCAGGCCGATGATGTCTTCGGGCGGCAGGCCGGCGGTGCGCGCGAACTGGCCGTTGACCCGCGTGTATTGTCCTTGGCGGTTGACGACGCACAGGGCCACTGGCGCCTCGGAATAGAGCGTCTTGGGATCGAGCAGGTTCTTTTCCTCGATAGTCTCCGCCGTAATGTCCGTTGTCACGCCGAAGAAGCCGTCGGGGGCGCCGTCATCGCGGCGCACGGGCGCGCCCGAGACTTCGAGCACGCGTGGTGTTCCATCGGTGTGGCGTGTGCGGTGGGCGAGATTTTCGAGAGAGCGCCCCTCGGTGATTGCGGTGAAGAGGGCATTCTCGAAGTCCATTGAGCCGGCGTTTGGAAGCACGGAAAAATACGTGCGCCCCAAAACTTCGGAGGGGCTCAAGCCAAGGATGCTCTTGCTGGCTGAGGATGAAAAGGTGAACTCACAGTTCTTATTAAGCTGCCATACCCAATATTGAGAGGCTTCCCCGGCGCGCTGTAGCGGCACCTCTTCCAAAACGTTTCTTTCAGCCATGGCAAATTGAAGTCCTGCCGCGCATGCTCCAACTTCGTTGGAAATCAAAACGACTTCATCATATCTTCGTACACATTTACCGTAAAAACTCTAGGTTGGCTTTCCAGGCTTGTCAATGTATACCTCTTACCCCTATTTTCCATTTCGTCTGTAAAATAGTACCTTGGCGCAGGGTGAGATCCCGGCGCTGACGGAGGTTCACGCCCGGCCGCCGATGCGCTCCATTTCGAACGGCGTGGTCTGGTACATCTCATTGATCCAGTTGGCGAACAGGAGATGGGCATGGCCGCGCCATCGGTTTTCCGGGGGGATGGCGGTGTCATCATTGGTGAAATAGTGGGCGGGCAGCGGCGTGCCCGGGTCCTTGGCGGCGTCGCGGGCGTATTCGGCGGCGAGCGTGCCGGCGTCGTATTCCAGATGGTTGAACATGTGCAGGGCGCGGTGGCGGGGATCGTCCAGCAGGCACAGGCCCGCCTCCGGGCTTTCGGCCAGCACGCTGAGGCCGTGGCCGGCGGGAATGTCTTCCGCTCGCGCCTCGGCCCAGCGCGAGACGGGGACGCGGAAGCTGTCCGGGAAGCCGCGCAGATAGGGGGAGGCCGGCTGGAGCATGCGGTGCCTGTAAAGGCCGAACGCCTTGCGCGGCAGCACGTGCTTCTCCATGCCGTGGAAGTGGTGCACGGCGGCCAGCGCCGCCCAGCAGATGTTGAAGGTGCGGTGCACGTGGGTCTGCGTCCAGTCGAACACGCTGGCGAGCTCGTCCCAGTAGGAGACCTCGGAGAACGGCAAATGCTCCACCGGCGCGCCGGTCACCACCAGTCCGTCGAAGCGTGCGTCGCGCACCTCGGCCCAGGGGCGGTAGAAGGCGGACATGTGGTCTTCAGGCGTGTTGCGCGAGACGTGGTCGGTAATGCGCACCAGCGTCAGCTCCACCTGCAGCGGGGTCGCGCCCAGGAGGCGGGCGATCTGCACCTCTGAGGTGATCTTGTCCGGCATCAGGTTGAGCAGCGCGATGCGCAGGGGGCGGATGTCCTGCCGCACCGCATCGCCTTCGCTCATCACCATTACGCCCTCGGCCTCAAGGGTGCGGCGGGCGGGCAGGAGATCGGGGATCTTGATGGGCACGGCGTCGTCCTCGGCTGCGGGGACTGACGCTGGGTGGCTTGATCCGTTGGCTTGCCGGCTCGGCCACATCCTCTCCCTAATAGGGAGAGTACCACCTTGCCCGGATCGGCAGGTTGGTGTTGGGCGTCGCCCCAACTCTTGATGTGAGGCCGTCTCTACCCCGGCGCGTGACGCTTGGCAATGGCGTGGCGGCCGTCGCCTATTCGTAGGTGGCGATGCTGCCCTCCAGCGGATAGGCCGATCGCACCGCCTCGGAGGTTTTCTCGATGTCGAGGCCCTCCTCGCTCACCTTGGAAATGCGCCCGGTGAGGGTGTAGGCAGGAAAGACGAAGGGCACCGCATTGCCGGTGAGAAAGTCGGGCCGGTCAACCAGGCCGAATTGCAGGTGCGGCGCGGCCGAGTTGCCGGAAGAGCCGATCGCCCCCAGCTTCTCGCCGGCTTTGAGCACCGTGCCCGGCTTCGCCTCCACGCTGCCCTGCTTGAGGTGGCCGTAGAAGGCATAGACATCGGGTGCGATGCGCTGCAGCACGAAATTGCCGCCGAGGTCGACCGGCGCGTGCAGGCTGCGGGTCGGCCGGTGCGGCATGGCGTCGGCGATCCCGTCGACCGCGGCCACCACCTCGCCCTCCGCCACCGCCAGCACGGCGTTGCCGAACGAGGGATAGTCCGTGTTCTCGCTGCCGTTGCCGGAGAAGGGCAGGTCCTTCTCCAGCCGTATGAAATCGATGGCGTAGGTTTCCGAGGCGGCGATGCGGGTGCCGGCGGCGTAGCGGGCGCTGCGGTGCACGTTGGGTGCGCAGCATCCGTTGAAGGCCACCCAGCCCTCGCCGCGCACCGGCGGGAGGATGGAGAGGGGGCGATTGGTCCGCACCTTCACCTCGGGCCCGTTCATCGGCTCGCCCGTCAGAAGGGCGCGCAGGGCGCCGTCGGCTTCGGGGGCGGAGACGAGGATGCGGTGGCCGAGACGTTCCGGCACCGGGCCGCCTTCGAGCGCGAGGTCGATCTCGATGATCGCGGCGCTGTTGGCGGGAAGGGTGCGCAGCTTGCTCCGGTCCAGGATGTAGCTGGTGGATTCGGCCAGCGCCGGCTGGGCGAAGCGGCCCAGTTCGCGGCCGGAGGAGTCGAGGACCTCGATGGCGTTCACCGTGACCGAAACCGGGAAGGTGTTCACGACCAGCAGGTCGTATTCCACATGGAGCTTTCCGTCGTCCGCGGGCACCCAGCTCGCCTCCTGGAGGGGGGTGACGACGAGCGCGGTCGATTCCGTGCGCAGGCCCTCGGCGTGCAAGGGAAGGGCGGCGAGGAGAAGGAGGGTGGCGAGCGCGGCTCGAAGCATCGGGGCGAGACTCCGCGGTCAGAAGCGAGGATGAACCATAGTCCCGCTCACGTCACTGCGATAGTGAGCGGAGGCGCGTTCCCGTGCGGCGGGTGCTAATGTGGCGTTTCGACCCTGCGAGGAGACCCACATGGCCGAATGGAACGTTCGCCAGTATCTGAAGTTCGAGGATGAGCGCACTCGGCCGGCGCGCGATCTCCTGGCGCAGGTTCCGCTTGCGCGGGCGGCTTTCGTGGTGGACCTCGGCTGCGGGCCGGGCAACTCCACGGAACTCCTCGCCGCCCGCTTTCCCGATGCGCAGATCCTGGGCATCGACACGTCCCCCGACATGCTGGAAGCGGCCCGCGAGCGCCTGCCGGCGGCGCGATTCGAGGCGGGAGACGCCGCCACCTTCACCCTGCCGCGCCCGGCCGACCTCATCTTCGCCAATGCGGTGCTGCAATGGGTGCCGGACCACGAGATGGTTTTCCCGCGCCTGCTCTCGCTGCTCGCGCCCGGCGGGGTGTTGGCGGTGCAGATGCCCGACAATCTCGACGAGCCCTCCCACGTCGCCATGCGCGAGACGGCCATGATGGGTCCCTGGGCAGGGAAGCTGCGCAACGCCATCGCGGCGCGCACCACCCTCCCGCCGCCCGCCGCCTATTACGACCTCATGATCGACGCGGCGGCGCGGGTGGACGTGTGGCACACCATCTACAACCACCCGCTCGACGGCCCGGCTGCCATCGTGGAGTGGGTGAAGGGCACCGGCCTTCGGCCCTTCATCGACCCGCTGGTGGGCGACGAGAAGGCCCAGTTTCTGGAAGAATACCGCCAGCGCCTCGTGGCACCCTATCCGGAGCAGCGGGATGGCAAGGTGCTCCTCGCCTTCCCGCGGCTGTTCATTGTCGCACGGCGCCCCGGCTGAGGCTCACCAGCTCGGCAGCACGGCGCCCTTGTAGGTGTCGACGATGAACGCCTTCACTTCCGGCGACTGGTAGCTTTCCACCAGGGTCTTCACCCAGGGCTTGTCCTTGTCCTCGGTGCGCACGG
Organism: Xanthobacter sediminis; assembly: GCF_043195015.1. NCBI lineage: Bacteria > Pseudomonadati > Pseudomonadota > Alphaproteobacteria > Hyphomicrobiales > Xanthobacteraceae > Xanthobacter > Xanthobacter sediminis. Next base: position 368,098 of record NZ_JBAFWH010000002.1, read on the forward strand.
CGATGACGTTCACGTAGGGGCCCTTGGGGTCCTCGCGCAGGATGGGGTCCTTCACCGGGTCGAGGCCGGCTTCCTTGGCATAGTTGGTGTTGATGCCGGCGGCGTCCACGTCCGGCAGCGAGCGCGGAAGCTGGGCGGCGTCGATCTCCACGAACTTGAACTTCTTCGGGTTCTCCAGGATATCCGCCACCGAGGCCTTCACGCCGGCCTTGGGGTCGACCTTGATGAGGCCCTTGTCGGAGAGCAGCAGCAGCACGCGCCCGCCATTGGTGGGATCATTGGGAATGGCGATGGTGGCGCCCGCGGGGATCTCCTCGAAGCTCTTGTACTTCTTGGAATAGACGCCGATGGGGAAGTTCACCGTGTAGCCCACGGGCGTGATCTTGTAGCCGCGATCGGCGATCTGGGCGTCGAGATAGGGCTTGTGCTGGAAGGAGTTGGCCTGGATCTCGCCGGACGCGAGGGCGGCGTTGGGCACCACGTAGTCGGAGAACTCGATCACCTGGATGTCGAGCCCTTTCTTGGCGGCGACGGGCTTCACCGCCTCCAGGATCTGCGCATGGGGGCCGGGGGTGGCCGCGACCTTGATGGTCTCGGCGCCCGCGGCCGAGAGGCCGGCGAGCCCGAACGCCGTGGCGAGGGCGAATGCGGTGAGCTTCATGGATGTCTCTCCATCGGAACGAACGGGCGGCCAGCGGGCCGCCGGGGGATGTCTCGGGGGCGTCAGCCGCGGTGGCGCTTGTCGAGCCGGCGGGCGAGGCTGTCGCCCAGCGTCTGCACGCCCTGCACCAGCACGATGAGAACGACCACCACGATGGCCATCACCTCCGGCATGAAGCGCTGGTAGCCGAAGCGGATGCCCAGGTCTCCCAGGCCGCCGCCTCCCACCGCGCCCACCATGGCCGAGTAGCCGAGCAGGGAGACCACGGCGAGGGTGAGCGCAAGGCTGATGGAGGGCAGCGCCTCCGGCAGCAGCACCTTGGCGACGATCTGCAGCGGGCTCGCCCCCATGGCGCGGGCGGCCTCCACCAGGCCCTGGTCCACCTCGCGGATGGAGGCCTCGATGAGCCGGGCGATGAAGGGTGCCGCCGCCACCGTGAGCGGCACGATGGCCGCATTGGTGCCGATGGTGGTGCCCGCCACCAGCCGCGTGAAGGGGATGATGGCCACCACCAGGATGATGAAGGGCGTCGAGCGCGCGGCGTTCACCACGAGGCCGAGGGCCGAGTTGAGCCACGGCGCGGCGAACAGCTCTCCGGGGCGGCTGGTGGCCAGGAACACGCCCAGCGGCAGGCCGACGGCGGTGCCCAGCACGCCGGAGACGAGCACCATGTAGAGGGTCTGCTTGGTGGCCTCGACGATGAGGTCCGCCATGGCGGGGGAGACGAGGCCGAAGGTCAGGTCAAACATAGCCGAGCACCTCGGAGCTGAGATTCAGCCGCTCCACGGCATTGGTGACGGCGGAAATGGTGGCCTCGTCCCCGGGCACGGAGATGACGATGACGCCGAACGGCTTGCCGGCGATCTCGTCCACCTGCGCCTGGATGATGTTGATGTCCACCGACAGCAGCCGCGCCACGCGCGAGAGCACGGGATCGGTGGCATGGCCGCCGGTGAAGACGATCCGCACCAGCGCGTCGCGGCCCGGTCCAGGCTCGGTCTTCAGCCGGTCCGCCACATAGGGCGGCAGGCTGGCGCCGGTGAGGGCGGACAGGAAGGCGCGGGTGGTGGGGTGCCGCGGCTGGGCAAACACGTCGTAGGTGGAGCCTTCCTCGACGATGCGACCGCCGTCGATCACCGCCACCTGGTCCGCCACCGCCTTGATGACCGCCATCTCGTGGGTGATGAGGAGCACGGTGAGCTTCAGCTCGGCATTCACCTTGCGCAGCAGAGCGAGGATCTGGTTCGTGGTCTCCGGGTCGAGGGCGGAGGTCGCCTCGTCGGAGAGCAGCACGCGCGGCCGCGTGGCGAGGGCGCGGGCGATGCCGACGCGCTGCTTCTGGCCGCCGGAAAGCTCGGCGGGGTAGCGGTCGCGCTTGTCGGCGAGGCCCACCAGCTCCAGCAGCGGCTCCACCCGCGCCTTGATCTCGCGCGCGGGCAGGCCGGAAATCTCCAGCGGCAGCGCCACGTTGTCATAGGCGGTGCGGCGGGCCAGCAGGTTGAAGTGCTGGAAGATCATGCCGATGGAGCGGCGCTGGGCGCGCAGTGCCTTCTCGGAAAGGGCACCGATGTCCACCCCGTCCACCACCACGCGGCCGGCGGAGGGGGTCTCCAGCCCGTTCACGAGGCGGATGAGGGTGGACTTGCCCGCGCCCGAGCGGCCGATGACGCCGACAATGGCGCCTTCCGGAACGGAAAGGGAGATCTCGGAAAGGGCGGTCACGGGCTGGTGCCCGCGCCGGGCGGCATAGGTCTTCTCGACCTTGTCGAACAGGATGACCGGCGCGGCCGTGGCGGCCTGCGGCTCGGGATCTTGGGAAAGGCGGGCGTTCACGGGAGGCTCCGTGGTGGAACCCTGGGCGCGTTCGTCAGAGCGGATGTTCGGGGAAGGTGGTGTCGACATCACGCGCGGCCACAGGGCTGGAAGGAAAGTCCGCCGGCGCGCGCTGGAGGCGACGGCTTTGCAGCGTCATGGCCTCGCTTGCGGCTGGCAGCCGGATCACAGGAAGAAGCGACACATCGACATGATCGGCCCGGATGCTTTGGCAGCTGGATTGACGCGAGTATTGTTCTGTTTAACGAACGCGTCAAGCTGAATGTGGATAAAGATGATAGTCGCGATTGTGATGTGAAAAAGGCGCCGCGCGCATCCCGGCGCGGCGCCCTTGCGGAAGTGACGGCCCTGTGGGGCGGGAGCGCTTCAGCGGCACTCCACCGTGAGATGCGCCACCTCGTCCACCGGGACGAGGCGCGCGCGGATCGTTTCCGGGTCGAGGCCGGTTCCGCGCACGCTGACGATGGCGGCGCGCGCCTGCGGGCCGATCCGCCACACGTGGAGGTCCTGGATCACGGCATCGCCGGGGCCTTCCACCGCCTCGCGCACCTCCTCGGCCACATGGGCGTCGGTGGCGTCGAGCAGCACCGTGGCGGTGTCGCGCATGAGGGTCCACGACCAGCGGCCGATGACGATGCCGCCCACGATGCCCATGAGCGGATCGCACCAGGCCCAGCCCAGGTAGCGGCCCGCCATCAGCGCCGCGATGGCCAGCACCGAGGTGAGCGCATCGGCGAGCACGTGGAAATAGGCCGAGCGCAAATTGTTGTCCGCCTCGTGGTGATGGCCGTGGGCGTGCGCCCCATCGTGATGGTGCCCGCCGTGGCCGTGATCTTGGCCGTGGTGATGATGGCCGTGGCCGCCGCTCAGCAGCAGCGCGCTCACGATATTGACGCCGAGGCCGAGCACCGCCACCGCGATGGCGTCCCCGAACGCCACCTCCACCGGTTCCAGCAGCCGCGCCAGGGATTCCACGGCGATGCCCAGCGCCACCAGCCCCAGCACCAGCGCCGAGGCGAAGCCGGCGAGGTCGCCCACCTTGCCGGTGCCGAAGGAGAAGCGCGGGTCGCCGGCGTGGCGGCGCGCATAGACATAGGCGATGGCGGCCACGCCGAGGGCACCGGCGTGGGTCGCCATGTGGAAGCCGTCCGCCAGCAGCGCCATGGAGCCGGTGAGGGTGCCGGCGATGATCTCGCCCACCATCATCACGGCGGTGAGGACCACCACCCACACGGTTCGCCGCGTGTTCTCCTCATGGCGCGCGCCGAGGAACACGTGGCTGTGGGCGGCATGGGTATGGGACATGGCGGGTTCCTTCATCCGGACGGCGGCGGACTATCTGGCGTAGCGGCGGAGCACCGTGGAGAGCTCGTCCGCCCCCCGCGCGCGCTCCTCGTCGGAGAGGCCGGGCCGGGCCACGTGCTCGTTGAGGTGGGCCTCGAAGATCTCATCCATCAGGCCGTTCACGGCGCCGCGCACCCCGGCCACCTGATGCAGCACGTCGGCGCATTCCATCCCCCCTGAGAGGGCGCGCTCGATGGCCTCGATCTGCCCGGCGATGCGCTTCACGCGCATCAGCAGGGCTGCTTTCTGCTTGGGGTCTTGGGTATGTGCCATGGGATAGGGTGGTACCCTATATGGAGCAGCCGCGCAAGGCGTCGGCGCCGCAGGCTCAGCGCGCGGCAGCCTGCGGTTCCGGCGAGCCGGAGGGCGCAAGGGGAGGCCCCCTCGCGGCGGAGGGCACCACCGTGTGCTCGTCTGAAGAGATGGGCGTGCCGATCCGTCGGTCCCGGCGGCGCGTGCCGGTCGTCATCGCGTCCAGCCAGGAGGGCAGGCGGCCGGGGCCTGCCGCTTGGCGTTACGCGTGCTCAGCCGGCGTTGAGCCCGCCCTTCAGGCGGTCGAGCAACTGCACCAGCAGCACCTGCTCGGCTTCGCTGAGGGGGGAAAGGGCGTGGTTGTAGAAGGTCTCAATGGGCCCGCGCATGGCCTGCCAGCTGCGGTCGCCTTCCTCTGTGAGGCGGATAAGGCGGCTGCGGCCGTCCTCCGGGTCCTTCACGCGCTCCACCCAGGCCCGTGCTTCCAGGCGGTCGAGCACGGCGGTGAGATTCTGCCGGCTGAGCAGCAGAAACTCGATGAGGTCCTTCACGCTCATGCCCTTGGCGGCCACCAATGGCCGCGCCAGCGCGCCCAGCACCGCCCATTGCTGGGTGGTGGCGCCGAAGTCGCCCATCTGGCGGGTGCCGTTCTTATGCAGGAGGTTGGAGCACTGGTAGAGGCGAAGGAACAGGCGGTTCGCCACCTCGAATCGCTCGGCCTCCGGGGAGGCTTCGCGGCGGACAGACACGCCCGAGGAATCTGGCGGGCACATGGAACAGGTCTCTCCTGCGGGGGAGTCTCTGCTCACCAGCTATATCAACAGGTTGATAAAATCAACGGCCTCGAGGGGCGCCCGTCTCAGGACTGGGAGCCGTCCGGCGCGTCCGCCGGGGGGCGGCGGCGCGGCACCCAGGGGGCGGCCGTGCCATCCATCAGCGGGTCCAGGGGGGCAGCCTGGAACAGGACGCTCACGCCCTTGTTCGGGTCGTCGCGAATGATCCAGGCGCCGCCATCGGCCTGCATGATGCGCAGCTCGTTTTCGGTCTCGGTGGCCACTTGGCCCCATTCAAGATCGAACTTGTAGCCGTGCCAGTTCACCTGAAATCCCGACATCGCCAGTGAGCCCCCGCGGTCGCATTCAGAATACTTAGCACCGGCAAGCGTCTTTTCCCAGGCGCCCGCTCACGCCCGCGCGGCCGCCCGCTCCGGCTGCGGCGCCTCCAAGTGGCGGAAGGACGCGCCCGGATGGGTGTGGTGAAGGCGCGGCCCGCGGCCGGGGAACAGCTTCTCGCGCAGGGTGCCCTCACCATAGGCGGTGCGGTAGACGCCGCGCGCCTGGAGCTCCGGTACCACGAGGTCCACGAAATCGGCCAGGGTCTCGTGGGAGACCACCCGGTTGAGGTTGAAGCCGTCCACATCGGTCTCCTCCGCCCAGGAGATGAGCGCGTCCGCCACTTCCGAGGGCGTGCCCACCACGAACGGCGCGCGCGCGCCGGTGGCCGAAAGGGTGGCGAGATCGCGCACCTTGAGCGGCACCTCGCTGCGCAGGGTGAGGTTCTCCAGCGTGGACTGGATGGCGTTGCTCTTCACGAAGGCGATGGCATCGTCGGGATCGACCTTCGAGAGATCGACCCCGGTCCAGCCGGAGAGCAAAGCGAGCTGGCCGGCGGTGTCGATATAGCCGGCATATTCCGCGAGCTTGTCCTCGGCCTCCGCGCGGGTGCGCGCGACGATGACGGTGGCGCCCACGAACATGCGGATATCGTGCGGGTCGCGGCCGAACCCGCGGGCCGCCGCGCGTACCGCCCTCACCGTATCGGAGAGGATGGGTTTCGTCTGCCCGTTCAGGAAGATGGCTTCCGAATGCCGGGCCGCGAACAGCCGCCCGCGCTCCGAGGTGCCCGCCTGGTAGAGCACCGGCGTGCGCTGGGGCGAGGGCTCGGCGAGCTGGATGCCGTCCACCTGGTAATAGGGCCCGTCATGGTGCACCCGGTGCACCCTGGAGGGATCGGTGAAGACGCGGGCCGCCCGGTCGCGCCGCACCGCGCCGTCCTCCCAGCTGCCTTCCCAGAGCTTGTAGACGGCGGAAAGGAAATCCTCGGCGGCGTCATAGCGGGCGTCATGGGCGCGATTGGCGTTTTGGCCCATGCCCTTGGCGCCGCTGTCCAGGTAGCCGGTGACGATGTTCCAGCCCACGCGCCCGCCGGTCAGGTGGTCCAGCGTCGCGAAGCGCCGGGCGAACTGGTAGGGGTGCTCGTAGGTGAGGTTCGCCGTCACGCCGAAGCCGATGTGCCGCGTGGCGTGGGCCATGGTGGGCACCACCAGCGCCGGGTCGATCTGCGGCGCCTGCGCCGCCGAGCGCAGGGCCACTTCCGGGCTGCCGCCGTAGACATCGTAGATGCCCAGCACGTCGGCGATGAAGACGCCGTCGAACAGGCCGCGCTCGGCGGTGCGGGCAAGCTCGATCCAGTAATCGAGCTTGTTGTAGTTCGCCGCCTTGTCGCGCGGATGGGCCCACAGGCCGGCCCAGGTGTGGCCGGGCGCGGCCATGTTGAAGGCGTTGAAGCGGAGCTGCCTGGGGGCGCCCATGGTCTCGTCCTCCGTTGGAGCGCCGGCGGCTCAGCTGTAGAGCGGCAAAGCGGTGAGCTGGCCGTTGAGCGCGTAATTGCCCACCTCGCGGGACTTGTACGTCACCGGGTCGTGCAGGGTGTGGGTGCGGATGTTCCGCCAGAAGCGGTCATAGGCATGGCGGCTGGCGGTGGCGCGGGCGCCCATCAGCTCGAAGATCCTGGAGGTCACCTCCAGGCCGGTGCGGGTGGCGTGCACCTTCGCGGCGTAGATGGCGGCGGCGGCCAGGTTGCGCTCCGCGGGGGTGATGGCGTCGCCGCGTGCGAGGGCTTTCTCCAGCTCCTGGGCCGCCACGTCGCCGAGGGCGACGGAGGCGCGGACCTCCACGTCCAGGTCGCCATAGTGCTCGAGGATGTAGGGGTCCTCGCTCGCCCGCGCGACGCCGGAGGCCTGCCAGGGCCGGGAGACCTCGCGGATGTAGCGGCTCGCTTCCGCCAGCGCCCCCTGGGCCGTGCCCAGGTAGATGTTCACGATGAGCAACTGGTGGAACGGCACGACGAGGCTGGTGCGCGCCGGCGGCGGGGCGGCGGGATCGCCCAGGATCTCGTTCTTCTCCACCCGCACGTTCGAGAAGCGCACGGTGCCGCTCTCCGAGAGCCGCTGGCCGATGGCATCCCAGTCGTCGCCGTGGCTCACGCCCTCCCGGTCTCCCGGCACCACCAGCACCGCGAAGCCGTCGCCGAGCTGCGCGCGCAGGGTGATGCGGTCCGCGAGGGAGGCGTTGGAGGCGAAGGTCTTCGCGCCGTTGAGGCGGTAGCCGTCCTCGTCCGCGACCAGGGTCGATTCCGGATCACGCGGGTTGGAGGCGCCGCCCCAGAACCATTTGCCCGCCACCGAGGCGCGCGAAAGCGCTTCGCCCTGTTTCGCGCCGGCCCGCCAGACGGCGTTGGTGAGGTGCAGGTAGTGGTAAGCCAGAAGCTGGCTGATGGAGGCATCCGCCCGCGCGATCAGGCGGACCGCGCCCAGAGCGTCGGTGAAGCTGCCGCCTGCGCCCCCATGCTCGCGGGGGCTGAGGAGCGACAGGAGCCCCGATGCGCGCAGCAATTCCAGCTCGCGCCGGGGCGTGGCGCCGGCGCGGTCGCGCGCGGCTGCGTCCTTGGCGAGGTCCACCGCCACCTGCCCGGCGGCGGCGGCCCAGTCGAAGGCGGGGGCCTGCCGGTTGCCGGCATCGGGGATATTGAGGACGGTCACGTTGGTCATGGCATGCTCCCGCTTCGCCGCAGCTCTGCTCACCAGGTGGGCAGGATGGTTCCGTTGAACTTGGTGGCGATGAAGTCCTTCACCGGCTGCGAGCGGTAGACCTCGATGAACTTGCGGATGCGCGGATCATCCTTGCGGTCGTCGCGGGCGGCGAAGACGAGGGTGAAGTAGGGCTTGGCCTCGGCGTCCGAGGTCTCTGCCACCAGCGCTTTGTTGAGGTCGAGGCCGGCGAGATAGGCGTAGTTGGAGGAGACGAAAGCGGCGGCGACATCATCCAGCGAGCGCGGCAGCTGGGCCGCGTCCAGCTCCACGATCTGGAGCTTCTTCGGGTTCTCCGCCACATCGAGCACGCTGGCGGAAAGGCCCGCGCCGGGCTTCAGCTTGATGAGGCCGGCCTTCTCGAACAGCAGCAGCGCGCGCGCCGCATTAGTGGGGTCGTTGGGAATGGCGATCTTGGCCCCGTCGGGGATCTCGGAGGCCTTGGCATACTTCTTCGAATGGATGCCCGCCGGCACCAGGATGGAGGGTTCGAGCGCCACCAGGTGATAGCCGCGCGCCTTCACCTGATTGGCGAGGTAGAATTTGTGCTGGAAATTGTTGAGGTCGATATCGCCCGCCTCCAGCGCCGCGTTCGGCTGGTTCCAGTCGGTGAACTCAATGATCTCGGCCTTCACGCCCTCCTTCTCGGAAAGCCGCGCGGCCTCGCGCAGGATGTCGCCGTAGGGGCCGGCGGAGACGCCCACCTTCAGCGGCTTTTCGGCCGCGGGAGCCTGCGCCTGCGCGGTGGCGGAAAGGGACAGGAGGGCAAGGCCCGAGAGTGCGGCGGCGACGACGCGCGACAGGAACGGCCGCGAGAGGACAGGCCGGGAACGGGGGGAGCGGGCGAGGAGGGGCAAGGCGATGGGTCCGTCGTTGGGGGGAGACCGGGCGGAAATCCGGAAGCGCGGGGCGCTTCGACGGATAAAATAAATTAAATCGATTAAATAAGTAAACTATATTGTGCGTGCCACCGCGGTGGCGATCGGCTGTGCGAGCGGTGCCGGCGCGGGGCGTGGCGGCATGCGCACCTCGCCCCGTGCCGTGAGAGGGGGCTCAGCCGGCCGGGAAGGCGCCCTCGAAGGCGGTCTCGGAAGCCGGGCGTCGGCCGTTGGGCGCCTCGCCCTTGTGGAAGCTCTCGGGCAGGAGGGACTTGTCGCCGCGCCGCCCCACGGCGATGGCGATCTCCACCTCGTATCCGTCGGGCACCTTGAGGTCGGCGCGGGTCTTCTCGATGTCGAAGCCGCCGATGCCGTGGGCGTGCCAGCCGAGCTTCGCCGCCTGAAGCGCGAGGTGCGCCCAGGCCGCGCCGGTATCGAAGGAATGGGTGCGGGCGGCGATGACCTCGCTCGTCCCCGGACGCACGAAGGTGAGCGCCGACAGGGCGATGATGAGCGCTGACGCGTTCTTCGCCCATTGCTGGTTGTAGGGGTTCAGCAGCGCCAGGAAGGTCTCGAACTGCGGGGTGCCGCGCTTGGCGTAAAGGAAGCGCCAGGGCTGGGAATTGTAGCTGGAGGGCGCCCAGCGCGCCGCCTCGAACAGCGAATCAAGCACCTGCTGCGGGATCTCCTCGCCGGTGAAAGCGCGGGGCGACCAGCGGTCGAGAAAGAGCGGCTCCACCGGGTGGGCGGCCGCGCGGAGGGGGGTGGCGATCGTCATGGTTCTTGCGTTCCTTTTCTGGGGATGCGGGCCGCCTCAGGCGGTGGCGCGGGCCTGCGCGGCGTAGGCGCTGGCGGGACGCGGCAGGCCGTAGTGCTCGCGCAGGGTGCGGCCGGTGTAGTCGTGGCGGAACAGGCCCCGCCTGCGCAGCAGCGGCACCACCTCCGAGGCGAACAGGTCGAAGCCGCCGCGGAACCAGGGCGGCATCACGTTGAAGCCGTCTGCGGCGCCGTTCTCGAACCAGAGCTGGATCTCGTCCGCGATCCGATCCGGCGTGCCGGCGAACACATAGTGCCCGCGCGCGCCCGCCAGCCGGTCGATGAGCTGGCGCAGGGTCGGCCGCTCGCGCTCCACGATGCCGACCACGAGCTGGAAGCGGCTCGCCACCTGCTTGGCCGGCGCGGCATCCGCGAAGGCGTCCGGCGGCACCTCGGCGGAGAGCGGATGGCCGGTGAAGTCCACGCCGGTGATCTGCTGGAGCTGGGCGAGGGAATAGGCGGGCTGGATGAGGTCGTTCAGCTCCTCCTGGAGCCGCTTCGCCTCGGCCTCGGTGGCGCCGATATAGGGGCTGATGCCGGGCAGGATCTTCACATGGTCCGGGTTTCGCCCGAGCCCCGCCGCCTGCCGCTTGATGTCCGCATAGAAGCGCTGGGCGCTCTCGAGGGTCTGGTGGGCGGTGAAGATGGCCTCGGCATAGCGCGCGGCGAAGGAGCGGCCGTCGTCCGAGGAGCCGGCCTGCACGTAGACCGGCCGCCCCTGCGGGCCGCGCGGCAAATTGAGCGCGCCCTTCACCCGGAAATGGCGGCCCACGTGCTCGATGGGGTGGATGCGGGCATCGTCCGCGAACAGGCCGGAGGCGGCATCCGCCACCAGGGCCTCGTCCTCCCAGCTGTCCCACAGCTTGGTCACCACATCCACGAACTCAGCGGCGCGGGCGTAGCGCTCAGCGTGGCTCGGGGGCTCGGAGAGGCCGAAGTTGGCGGAGGCCTGCGGCACCGCGGTGGTGACGATGTTCCAGCCCGCGCGCCCGCCGGAGATATGGTCGAGCGAGGCATAGAGCCGGGCGAGGTTGTAGGGCTCGTAATAGGTGGTGGAGGCGGTGCCGATGAGGCCGATGCGGCTGGTGGCCGCCGCGATGGCGGAAAGCCAGGTGAGGGGTTCCAGCCGGAAGCGCGAAGCGTAGCGGATGTCGTCCACCTGCGCCGGGCCATCCGCGAAGAAGACGGCATCGAGCTTGGCGGCCTCGGCCGAGCGGGCGAGGTCCTGGTAGAAGCCGATGTCGAGCAGCCGTTCCGGCGTTGAGCCCGGATAGCGCCAGCCGGCTTCGTGGTGTCCGCCCGGATAGATGAACAGGTTGAGGACCAGCTGGCGGCCCGGACGGGCGGGCGCAGCGCTCGATTGCGCGATGGCCATGGATTTCTCCTTCGATCGTTCAAGGCGCGGGCCGGGCCGTGGCAGGCCTCGGCGGCGCAGGCCGGATCGCGGCGGCTCGGAGCGGACGATAGGCCGTCGGCTCATTTCGTCAATTGCTTTTCTATAAAATCGATGTTTTGAATTAAATAAAGGACGGGCGTGCGCCGCCGGCGCCGCCACCCCGTGCCACGACAGGAGAGGCCATGAGCACCGCGACCGCCCTTGCCACCGCTGCGCCTCCAGAGGTGCCGGAGCCGCGGCACATTTCCGTGCACCCGCTCACCGGCCACATCGGTGCCGAAATCGAGGGCGTGGATCTCTCCCGCCCCCTGGCCGCGGAAGCGGTGGGCGAGATCCGCGCCGCGCTTTCGAAATGGAAAGTGGTGTTCTTCCGCGACCAGCCTCTGACCCATGCGCAGCATGTGGCGCTCGCGAGCACGTTCGGCGCGCCTACGGTCGGCCATCCGGTGTTCGGCTTCGTGGAGGGCTATCCGCAGATCTATTCCATCGCCCGCGATCGCTTCGCCACGCGCTTCACCGGCGAGCCGCTCATCCGCCCCTGGACCGGCTGGCACACGGACGTGACCGCCGCGGTGAACCCGCCGGCCGCCTCCATCCTGCGCGGGGTCGAGATCCCGCCCTATGGCGGTGACACCTTCTGGACCAACCTTGTGGTGGCCTATGAGGCGCTTTCGCCCGCCCTGCGCGGCTTCGTGGACGGCCTGCGCGGCATCCATGCCTTCTCGCCGCCCGAGGGGCTCGGCGCCACCGAGGATTTCAGGGACAGGAACCAGCGCCGCCCGCTCGTCAGCGAGCACCCGCTGGTGCGCGTCATCCCCGAGACCGGCGAGCGCGTGCTGTTCGTCAGCCCGTCCTTCCTGAAGCGCATCACCGGCCTTTCCCCGCGCGAGAGCCAGCAGATCCTGGAACTGCTGTTCGAGCACGTCACCCGGCCGGAGTTCACCGTGCGCTTCCGCTGGCAGCCGGGCTCCATCGCCTTCTGGGACAACAGAACCACCGCCCACCTCGCCCCGCGCGACATCTACAGCCTCGATTTCGACCGCCAGCTCTACCGCATCACCCTCAGGGGCGATGTTCCGGTGGGTGTGGACGGCCGACCCTCCACCGCCATCGAGGGGGAGCCCCTCGATGCCTTCTCCGCCGGTCTCGCCTGAAGGCTAGCGCCGCCTTTCCGGCCCCCGGTCCCTGCGGCACCTGGGCCGGGCCTCGCGTTCAGCGGGGCCCGGCTTTTTTTCGCATGCTCTGCTGCGTGTCTTCAGAGCGCCCTCAGGAAGGCCGCCAGAGCCTCTTTTTCCTGCGGCGTGAGGTGGAGCGGGCGGATATGCGGTGAAAGGCGAGCGGCGTCCCGGTACAGGGGGCGGGCAGCTTCTGCAGCGTTGCGCGCCCAGACCTCCCCGCCGCCGCGATCGTAGAAATTGACGACGCCTTCGAGGGTGGGGATGAGGCCGTTGTGCATATAGGGCGCGCTGCTGGCCACATGCCGCAGGCTCGCGGTGCGAAAGCGCCCGGCCTCCTCCGCCGCACCCGTTATGCCATACCGGCCAAGATCCTGCGCCGGCTCGCCGTAGAAGGAGAAGCGCAGGTTGTGGAAGCCCTCATCCGTGAGGAGGGGGCCGAAGTGGCAGTTGGCACACCGTGCCTTGGTGCGGAACAGGTGCAGGCCGAGCAGCTCGGTATCCGAGAGGGCCATCTGCACACCGCGCGCGAAGCGGTCGAGGCGGGTTTCCGGGTCGATGGTTTCCAGGTAGGAAACGAGGGCGCGCGCCAGCGTACCTTCCGACAGGCCCTGCGCGCCGAACACGGCCGAGAAGCGCGCCGCATAGCCCGCCGCAGCGAGGCGCGCGACGAGCGCCTGGGGGTCTGAAGGGCCCATTTCGCGCGGGTGGGCGAGGGGCGTGAGCACACGCGCCGCCAGCGCGCCGCCGCCGCCATCCCAATCGAGATGCGCCCGCCGGGCGATGGAGAACAAAGCGGGCGGATTGCGCCGCCCCTGGGCACCGCCGATGCCCGTTCCCACCTTCTCCGGTACGCTGAAGCCGTGGGCGGGATCATGGCAGCTCGCGCATGCCACCGTCCCGTCGGCCGAGAGGCGCGGATCGCCGAACAGGCCGGCGCCGAGGGCGGCCTCCGGCCCGGTCGGCGGCGGGGGAGGTGGCGCGCCGAGCTCCACGAACGCGACGTCGGCGTCGAGCCAGGGCGCCGGCCATGTCTGCGGCGGTCCGGAGTAGGCGCCGCGCAGGTCCGGCGGCGAGATCTCCCCCATGTCGCGGAGCGGCCCGGCGAGGGTGACGCCGGCCAGCAGACAGCAGAGCAGCACCGTCCCGGCGGTGCGGCGGCGCGTGCTCAATGGCAATCCGCCGCCACCTGGTCGCGATAGACCTCGAACGACACCGTGGCGGCCCACCGCTCCTCGCGCCCGCGCCAGCGTTCCCGCGTGTCGAGGGGCGAGAGCGCGGCCGCGACGGCCTGCGCGAGCCCGGCGTCGCCGGGCGGCACGGCGACCACCAGCGTGGTCGGCTCCTGCGGCGGCAAGGTCGCGGAGAATTTCTGCCACGACCGCATCTTGAGCAGGGGGTCCAGCAGAGTCTGGTCGAGGATGGCCGCGTCGCAATCGCCCGTGCGCATGAGAATCAGGGCCGGCGCGGGTGCGCGCAGCACCTTCACGGTCGCCCCCAGCCGCTCCACGAGGGCGCGGGCGCGGGCGTTCGCCTCCACGGCGCAGACGGTCCGGCCCGCCAGCGCGCTCCAGGAATCGAGCGGCCTGTCCGAGCGCATGGCGAGGCTGAGGCCGGAGGTGAAGCCGGTGGTGATGATGCGCGCCTTCCCCCGCATGGGATCGCCGGTGCCCGCGCGCGACACCACGAGGTCCACCTCGCCCGCGGAGAGAGCGCGGTCCGCGTCCTCCGGCTGAACCCGCGCCAGGCGCAGTTCGGCGCCCAGCGCTGCCGCGATCTCGCCGGCGAAGTCCAGCTCGAAGCCCTCCTCCAGGTAGAGGCGCGAATCGGGCGCATCCGGCGGGGGCAGCCAGGGGACGCCGACGCGCAGGGGCTGGCCGGCGAAGTCGCGCCCCGCTGCGCGCGGCTGTTCCGGCGCGAGGAGGAGGAGGGCCGCGCAGCCCAGCGCCGCGATGAGCGAGAAGGCTGCTGTCAGTCGGACCAAGTGCTTGCGGGAAAATGGCATTTCAATACCGAAAATGACCGGGTGGATTGGCGACGCGGGTCTGGTCACCAGCTTCCGTTGGGTTATGGAGCCGTGGCTCTTGCAATTGTATATAAAAAAGGTCGATAATATCAAAATAGCAAGCGGCAAACGCCGTTTCACCACTCCTCCCAAAAGCCTGTCCCATTCGCGAGGAACCCATGTCCCATCGTTCCGTATCCGCCGGCCTGCTGGCGCTGGCTTTGACCCTGTCCGCCGCATCGACGGGCGCCGCCCGCGCGGAGGAGGCCGTGCTGCCCTCCATCAACCTCCAGCTTTCGCCCTGGACGGTGGTGGCGCAGGAGAAGGGCTTCTTCAAAGACGCGTTCGACAAGATCGGCACCAAGCAGGTGAACCTCATCGCTTCCGGTGCCGGCGAGCTCCTGGGTGCCGAGGCCGCGGCGGTGGGCGGCGGGGCGATCGCCATCGCCCAGCGCATGATCTACCCGGCCACCGTGCACCGGGCGAACGGGCTCGATGGTGTGGTGATCTGGGTGTCCGAGCCCTCGAACCGCTATCGCGCGCCCATCCTCGCCCGCGCCGACAACGACAAGATCAATTCGGTTGCGGATCTCGACGGCAAGAAGTTCGGGTCGAGCCGCATCTCCTGCTACTGGTCATCGCCGTTCGAGATCACGCAGAAGGCGGGGCTGCCCTTCGATTCGCGTGAGAAGGAGGGCCGCATCCGCTACACCTCCATCGACAATTCGGCGGTCGCCATCTCCTCGGTGCTGTCCGGCGCCACCGATGCCACCACCGCTCACCTTGCGGCGGGCGCCTTCACCGGCGCGTGGCTTTCCGGCAAGCTGAAGGTTATCGGCCACTCGCCCGATGATGGCGTCTACGTGAACAACGCCGGCCGCGTCACCTACTTTGCCCGCCGCGATTTCGTGAACAAGTATCCTGAGGTGGTGAAGGCCTTCCTCGCCGCCCGCGAGAAGACCCGCGAATGGACCCTCGACCATGTGGACGAGGCGGCACAGATCGTCGCCGACAAGACCCGCGTGCCGCTGGAGGTGGCGAAGTTCCAGATCACCCATGCGGGCGAGTGGGAGTTCATGGCCGGCGAGCCCAATGCCGACCGCGCCCGCAACGCCATCAAGACCTTCCAGGCCTGGTACGTGGACCATGGTGACGACATCCTCGCCGAGCGCGGGCTGACGGCGCCGCAGATCGACGCCTTCATCGACGGCCGCTTCTTCGTCGGTGGCCAATACTCTATCTACAACTGAGCGGACGCCGCCGGAGCCCATGCGCTCCGGCGGCTTCTTCTTTTTCAGGGCGCGCGGGCACCAACACAGCGGAAATGAAGACATGGCGCATACGTCCGACACCATCGAGGCCGCCGCGGTGGAGGCGGGAACGGTGGACCTGCCGGTCGCCGGCGAGGCGGGGCGGGGGTTCAGGATTCCGAACCTCACCGGCTTCATCCTGCCATTCCTGATCCTCGCCCTGTGGCAGACCGCGGCGGCGAACCGATGGATCGATCCGGTGTTCCTGCCGGCGCCGCTCACGGTGGTCACGGCCTTCTGGAAGATGCTGACCAAGCAGCATCTGGCGTTCGATTTCCTGGCCTCCATCAAGATCGTCGGCCAGGCGTTCCTCTATGGCGCGCTGGTGGGGGTGATGCTGGGCATCGCGGCCGGCCTCTCGCGCAAGGTGGAGGAGTTCTTCGGCCCCACCTTCGACACCATCCGCCACATCCCCGGCATCGCCTGGCTGCCGCTGATCGTGCTGTGGCTGGGCATCGGCGCGCCGGCGAAGATCCTCGTCATCGGCAAGTCGGTGTTCTTCCCCGTGTTTCTGAACACCCTGCAGGGCATCCGCAACGTGGAGCGGAACTATGTGGAGCTCGCCAAGGTGCTGACGCTCACGCGCTGGCAGCTCGTGCGCAAGGTGATCCTGCCCGCCGCCATGCCGTCCATCATGGTCTCGCTGCGCTATTCGGCGGGCCTCGCCTGGGCGCTGGTGGTGGTGGCAGAGGGGCTTTCGGGCCTGGAGGGCCTGGGCTTCCTCATCTTCCGCGCCCAGGGCCTGCTGCTGACCGACCAGCTCCTGGTCTGCATGGTCATCATCGGCCTCGTCGGCTTCGCCATCGATCGCTCCATGTATTTCGCGCAGAAGCGGGTCCTGAAATGGAAGCAGGGCTATGAAGGCTGAGCGCGCCCGGAAGGAACATCGTCCATGAGCACCCCCGGACATCTCAAGATCCGCGACGTCTCCAAGACATTCGCCGCGCGCGGGCGGCCGCTGGTGAGGGTCCTCTCCCATGTGAGCTTCGACGTGGCACCGGGAAGCTTCGTTTCCATCGTCGGCCCCTCGGGCTGCGGCAAGTCCACCCTGCTGCGCGCCATCATCGGGCTCGACGACGACTACCAGGGCGAGATCCTGCTGAACGAGGCACGCATCCGCGGCACCTCGCTCTCGCGCGGCATCGTGTTCCAGGACCATCGCCTGCTGCCATGGCTCACGCTGGAGCAGAACATCGGCCTCAGCCTGGAGAATTCAGGCTGGGCGCCGAAGGAGAAGGCCGAAACCGTCCGCGAGCACATCGCTCTCGTCGGCCTCACGGGTTTCGAGAAGGCCTATCCGCATGAATTGTCCGGCGGTATGGCGCAGCGGGCGGCCATCGCCCGCGGCCTTGTCGTGCGGCCGGAGATCCTGCTGCTCGACGAGCCGCTCGGCGCGCTCGATGCGCTCACCCGCGTGCACCTGCAGGAAGAGCTGCAGCGCATCTGGGAACAGGAGGGCACCACCATGATCCTCGTGACCCATGATGTGGACGAAGCCATCTTCCTCAGCGACCGGGTGCTGGTGATGGCGGCCAAGCCGGGACGGGTGGTGGAGGACCTGGCGATCGAGCTGCCCCGCCCGCGCGACCGGGCGGACGTGGCGTTCGTCGCCCTCAAGCGGCGCATCCTGGAAGCCATGGGCGAGGGGAGCGGGCACGTCCCGTCGCGCGCGGCATGAGGCGCCACGACGCGCGCGGGCGGGGGGCGTTCGCCGCCGGCCTCGGCCTCGCCCTGCTGGTGGCGGCCCTTGCCGCCGGGCCGGCGCGGGGCATGGATACCGCGCCTTCCACCGACCTGCCCGATCTTTCCGAGAGCCGGGCTGCCATCTATGCGGGGGATTATGACCGGGCGCTGGCGCTGCTCATGCCGCTTACGGCCACGGTCCACCACGCCGACCTCTACAATCTCATCGCCTTCGCCAACCGGAACCTGAAGCGCTACGGGGAGGCCGAGCGCTGGTACAAGGAGGCGCTCTTCTATGATCCCGGCCACCGGCCGGCGCTCGAGTACCAGGGCGAGCTCTTCATTGCCGAGGGCGATTTCCCGCGTGCGGGGAAGAATCTCGAACTGCTGCGGCTGCTCTGCTACCCGCAGGGCTGCGAGGAATACGACCGGCTGAAGGCTGCCCTCGCCGCCGCCGGGCATTAATCGATATTCCCTCGGCACTCACGCTTCGCCACGTTCGCGCGCGGCGAAGCGTTCCGCCTGCCCACTCGACCGCCCGACGCGGCCTCAGCTTCTTCGTTCCGGATGGTGATACCAGTCGTTGCATGGCTCGCGGGCGCGTTATCGCCCGAGGTCGATGGGCGAAGAGCGTGAGCCACCCGCTTGGCCTGTATCCTGGCCGGTGGGCAGAACGACCGGCCCGGTGATCGCCCGGGCTGCTGCCGTCGGCGGATCACCGGGCTCGGCCTCACCTCAGAAGAAGCCCTTGGAGGGCAGGGGCGTTCCGTTCACCAGCAGGTCGCCGATGGCCCGCGCCTTGTAGCTGGCGGGGTTGTGCGAGGCGATGGTGCGGGCGTTGCGCCAGTGCCGGTCGAGGTTCACGGCGCGCTCCGTGGCTGAGGCGCCGCCGGCCTCGAACAGCAGCGAGGCGGAGCGCAGGGCGAGGTCGTCCACCACCAGCTTGGCCTGGGCCGCCGCCTTCGCGGCCTCGGCGGCCAGCGCCTCAGCCGGCTCGCCCTTGTCGCGGGCGATGCTCGCCCGGTCGAGCGCGCCGGCGGCGGCAAGGATCAGGGCTTCCGCTGCGAACGCATGGGCCGCGATCTGGCCCACCACCTGCTGGAGGAAGGGGTCTTCGGTCACGGTCTGGGTGGGGGCGTAATAGAAGCTGCGCTTGCGCCGCTTCACGAGGGCGATGGCATCGTTCAGGATGCCCTTCACGATGCCCGCCACCACCGTGGTGAGGAAGAGCTGCGCCTGGGTGTTGGAGTAGGCGAGGCCGTATCCCCACTCCGGCGTGTCGAGAATGGCTTCGTCGCGCTCCACCCGCACGTTGTGGAAGCGCGTGGTGCCGGAGGCGGTGAGGCGCTGGCCGGCGCCGTCCCAGTCGTCCACGATCTCGATTCCATCCCGGCCGGTGGGAATGATGACCGAGGCCACGCGCCCCTCCTCATCGGTAGCGCGCACCAGCATGGAATCCGCATAGAGGGTGCCGGTGCTGTAATATTTCACGCCTTCGAGGCGGAAGCCGTCGCCATCGGCCAGGAGCCGGGTGTCGGGCGCGACGCCGCCGGCGGGGCTGGACCCGGATTCGGTGGAGGCGAGGCCGAACACGGCCCCTTCCCGCACCGCGGCCTGCCAGGCCCGGCTGCGATCGTCATAGGGCAGGCGGGTGAATTGCTCGGCCACCGTGAAATGGTTGCGGAAGATGTGCGCCACGTTGGCGTCCACCGCCGCCAGCTCCAGCGCGAGCTTGTAGACCTGCGGGAAGGAGGCGCCGGCCCCGCCGTCTTCCTTCGCCAGGCGCAGGGCGCCGAAACGCGCCTGCTTCAGCAGGCCGATGGCCTCGAAGGGCAGCACGCGCTTGAGCTCCCGCTCTGCGGAGCCCGCGCCGATGCGCGCGAACAGGTCCTGCCAGTCCGCAGGATCGGCGGACGGTGCGGTCGCGGGCGAAAGGGGGAGTTTGGCAACAGCTTTGTTCATGCTCGTTCTCGCGGAAACTGAGGGGATCAGGCCTGGGCCGGGTGGCCGGAGATGACGGGCTCCAGCGGAATCTTGCGGGTGATGGGGCGGCTTGCGGCCCGCTCGTACCCGCGGCGCGCGACGGGGAGGCCGCATCGGCGCCGCTCTGTCCCGGGCGCATGCGGTCGCCCGGCGGAGGCATCCGAGCCGGAGGGGACGTGCTTTGACATCACGGCGAGCTCGCGGTCCCGCCGGCTGGCGCGGGAACCGCGAACCGGTTTTCGGCGCGCGGAGCACGCGAGAGGGAGAGCCATGCGCATCACCGTAATTCATTTAGTCCATAGAAACACTTGTATATAGCGCAAAGTCAAGCGCCACCGTGCATGCCCGTCGTTCCGGCCGGGCATGCACGGTGGCGCCAGAAGGCGCGCTGCCATGGTGTCGAGGGCGGTAAGGGGCCTGGGGCGGGCCGCGAGGGGCTGCACGATGGCGCGCGCCTGGGCGTAAACGGCGCTTTCGGGAGAGAAGGGCGGGGCCGGCGAGGCGTGCCGCCGGCAATGGCCAGCCAACGCAGGCGACCGGGCGCCTGCCTTGATGTCACATGGAAGATGTCCGGCCGCTATCGACGGGCAGCAGCCGGAGGCTCAGGCGCGGTCCGGGCGGGGCCGGCATGACCGCTGTCGCGGCGATGCCTCAGATATCGCACGCCTCACGTGCGAGGCGCGCCCGCCAGAGGATGCCGCCATCCTCGTTCGGGTGAAGGCCGTCCGCCGTCTGCGCGGACAGGGGGGCGGACACGAGGCGCGCGCCGCTCTCGGTGGCGAGGGCGCGGATCACCGCATTCTGCCTGGCGATGAAATCCCGGTCGAACAGCTGCGCCGCCACCGGAAAGCGCGGGTCGACGGGATTGATCTCTACAAGGGTAATGTCCGGCGCGGTGATGCGGTCCAGCAGCCGCCGGTATTGCGTGGTCCATTCCTCGATGTCGGCATGCGGCCGGATGGCGTCGTTCACGCCGATGGCGACCACCGCGCGGGTGGCGTGGATGCGTTCCGTGATGCGCGCGCCCTGCCCCAGAAGATTTTCGAGCCGGGCACCGGGAACGGCGGCGTTGAACACCTCCTCGCCGCATAGCCTGGAGGGGCCGTTGGCATAGGCGATGCTGTCACCCAGCAGCACCACTGGCGCATCGGTGAGAAAGGAGCCCACCTCGTGCCGCATGATGATGCGGCTCACCGGGGGAATGGCGTGTGCGCCATAGGCTGCGGCCACCAGCGCTGCAAGCGCCGCCAGAATCTGCCAGCGCCGAAACGGGAGCCGGCTGGGCCGGGAGGCGGAGGCGCCGGAGACGTGGGCATGTGTCATGAGCGGACCCGAGCGATGGAAAGCTGATGGGTGCATGCTCGGGGGCGCGGGTGTCGCCGGTGAGACCGGGGGGAAACGAATGTTTGCGGGTGGATGTCTCTATGTTTCCGGCCGGCGAAGGGACCATGGAGCGCCGAGAGGGCCCGCCCGCCCGCTCGACCGGCCACCACGAGGGTGGCCGAGCACTGCGCGCCGCGACGATGCGCGACGCGGTGGAAAATCACGTTACCTCAGCCGTTGCTCTCGTTCAGGATCGAGAGATCCGTCTTGGAAAGGATGGCGTAGGGGTTGGTGCTGTCGTCGTCGTTCCGCTGCTGCTGCTGCGGGTTGGTGTTAGAGGTGGCGGAGGATTCCTGAGACCTTTGCGCGGCGAGGCGCGCGGTGAGCTCGGTGATCTGGGCCGCCACCTGCTTCAGGTTCGCCTCCGCCGCCTTGACGGTGCTCTGCTTTTCCTCATCGGAGAGCTCGGTCGAGGCCTGCGCGTCGTCGATCTGCTTCTGATAGGCATCCTGGCTCGCCTTGAGACGGGCGATCTGTGCGGCGAGATCGGATGCGCCGCTGGTGGTGCCGCTGGTGATGGACGTCGTTGAAACCGAAGAAACCGAAACCATGCCAGCCTCCTTATGGCTCAGGTTACATGGTCTTCTGCAAGATGCGGCTGGTGCAAAGCTGTGTTTCCGAATGTTGAAAATAATGTTTCCGAACGTTTCCGAGGGCCATGACAGGCGGCGGACTGCGCAGTGGCATGGTCGCGCCCGGCGATGTCGCGTGCCGCTATTGGAAATACCCCGAGCTGTGCGCCGGGCCGGAAGGGGGGCGTTGCTCCGCCATTGGTGTTTCCCGCAGCGGTTGTTCTTTGACGTGACGTGAGCCTTGCCGTCTTCTGTTGTCTTACGTAAGAAGTGGCGCGATATTTTTCATTTCTCGAAGGCTGCGATAATGTCTCTCGTCCGTACACTGGCTGCTGCAGTTCTCGCCACCGGTTTCCTTGCCTTTCCCGCGCTCGCAAAAGACAGGAAGGTGGATATCGTCAACAAGACCGGGCACACCATGACCTCCTTCTTCGCGTCGAGCGTCGATGAGGAGAGCTGGGAAGAGGACATGCTTCACGGCGACACGCTGAAGAATGGCGAGACGCTGGATGCGGACATCGATGACGGCAGCAGCGCCTGCGTTTATGACTTCAAGGCTGTGTTCGCCGACGGAGACTCTGTGATCAAGCGCAAGGTCAATGTCTGCGAGGTCGGCACTTTCACCTTCCTGCCCTGATCCGTGCCGGGGCTCTTGCGCAAGCCGGGGCCCCTTCCGGCCCGCGCCGCCGTCGGCGGCCGGGGTGCGGCTCCCCGCTTGGCTTGCCCTGCGACAGGCCTCAACGTAGTGCCCGATCTCCTCCTCTTGGATCGCACAGATCCTGGACTCAAGCTGGAGTGAGCGGTGGCGTCGCTCGCGTCCTCCTCGTTCCTATTCCTTGCCCGTTCTGGGGCAGGGGTCTGCTCGTATCCCGCCGCGGGACAAAAGTGCGGCTTCTGGGCAATGTACTCCAGGCGCGGTGCTGTTCTCCGGTGGACGCGGCTGAAGGGCCGGCTGTAGCGGGATGAAATTCGGGAATTCTGCTTATATTTTCCGGCCTTGCAATAAACACAATTGCCTTCTAGTTTGCGACCGTCTGAATTTGACGGCTGATTTTCTGATGCGCATAGACGCATCCGGCGATGACTCCCTTCAATTTCTAACTATTTGCCGGGCTCGATCCTGCGGGCCAGGCGTCCATGCGCGATTGAAAGGATATCGTCATGAATATCGGTACGGTGAAGTGGTTTAACGCCACCAAGGGCTTCGGTTTCATTCAGCCCGAAAACGGCGGCGCGGATGTGTTCGTGCACATCTCTGCGGTCGAGCGCGCGGGCATGCAGACCCTGGCTGAAGGCCAGAAGCTGCAGTTCGACATCGTCCGGGACAACAAGTCCGGGAAGAGTTCGGCGGGCAATCTTCAGGCTGCGTGATCTTTCTCGCCATTGACCACGGATGTACTGGCAATGGCGTAGAACCGCCCTGACGATGACGTGGAAGGCTCCGTCTCCCTGAGGCGGAGCTTTTTTCGTTTGGCACGGCCTCGACCGAGTGTCGTCACTCCGGATCGGTACGCCGGCATCGGCAAGGCGGTGGGCCGGATTCGGGACAGGGGGGGTCAGGCGCCGCAATAGATGCCTGCGATCGTCACCGGGGCCCAGCCGCAGCGCGCCTCGGGAGAGGAACTTCTTCTTGTCCGCCTTGGCGGAGGCATCGTGGGCGGTGCGGGAGCAATCCGACCGGGCCGATGCGAAGCTTTCACTCACGACCAACGTCAGCGGTGGCCTTTCCGGTGTCGATACGGCGGTGGACGCTTCGACGAGATGACGGGCGCCGCCGACAAATCCCTTGTATCGCGTAAAGCCGATTGGGCGTGACCGGCTGGAAATTGCCTGCGATGGAGGGCACGCAGTATGGATTGGAGCCTGAAGCCAGGCCCCATTCCGCGGTTTTTCTCCTGAGCCGGAGGAAAATGAGGCTTGGGCCAGGATCACGCCTTCGGCGCGGCGGTCACGCCTCGCGTTTTTTCGCGATGACCCAGGTAACGATTGGCCATTCTTTTTCGTTGCGCAAGGCGAGGCGGTACAAGGGGTGCGTTTCGTCTTCAGGAATTTTCGCCATGCGGAATCCCGCATGTATAAGCGCCCACGCTTCGCGGTTTCCCCATGATCCGGTCTCCACGACATCGCAGCCAGCACTGGTCGCGAGCAGTGCGAGGGCGTCTGGAGTAAAGCGCCAGAAGTCCTTGGGTACGCCGTGTATCTCATTGATGAAGCATGTCGTGTGGCAAATCAATCCGCCCGGCCTTGTCACCCTCGCGGTTTCGGCGAAGGCAAGGAACGGATTCCCCTCGATATGCTCAAAAACCTGATCTGAAACAACAAAATCGAACGATTTATCATTAAATGAAAGATTTATGATATTTTCTTCCGGGTAATTCGCGTGTGTATATTTCGCTTCTTTCAGTCCAAGTATTTTCCCGAACCATTCGGAGTGTGAAATCGCCAAGCACTCTTTTTCCTTGGCGTCGTGGGCAGAAAATTTTCCTCTGAGCGCCTTGTACATGGCGGTGCGCGTAATGTGCCAATCATTCGGCCCGCCGGCATTCTTCAGGGAGTGAGCGATGAGCTCTTTGATCGTCGAGTCACTGAAGGCAAACTGGGTCACGCAGCTACCTCGAAATAGGGGCGAGTTTTAACGCCACTTGCGCCGGTAAATGGCAAGCCCACGGAGGCGGGGAGCCGCTACGGAATGGGCCATAGCGCCAGACTCACGTCAACTCGTCTGCCACATCCCGCCGTCCGGAGGTTGGGCAGGCGCCGGGGCGGACTGAGTCTGCCGGCGCTGTCGCTTCGATCTTGATGGGCGAAACGGGGCAGGGGATGGCGATGCGTTTCACGAGCGATGCGCATCACAGTCAAAACGCGTTCCTGCACGTCGCTCGAGCGCAGCCGTGCCCTCAATGAGCGTGTGGCTCGCTTGCCCATTTTGTGAGGTGCGGAATGGTGGGCGATGCAGGGATTGAACCTGCGACCCCTCCCGTGTGAAGGGAGTGCTCTCCCGCTGAGCTAATCGCCCATTCCGTCGCGGAGGAGCGCTTGTTAGAGCTTAGGGCCCCTTGGTGTCAAGGGGGGTGTCCGCGAGCCCCTCGGGCACCCCCACTTGTCCACAGGTGCTGTCCGCGCATCCCGGCGGCCGTCTCCGCCAGATGGCCATCAAACCCCTATGGTCGAAGGGTTTTATGGCGCTGCGCTGGGTTTGCGCTCAGGCCGCCGCGCGTGGCAGCAGCGCAGCGACGGCGCGCGCGAGCTCGTCGTAGTGGTGAATCAGCGCGTCGGCGCCCAGCTCGGCCGGGGGTGTTTCCGTATAGCCGAACGAGACGGCGATCACGGGCACGCCGGTGGCGCGGGCGGCGCGGATGTCGGTGATGCTGTCTCCCACCATGATCGCGCGGGTGGGCGCCCCGCCGGCGGCGGCGATGGTGGCGCTCAGGGGCAGGGGATCGGGCTTGGGCCGGGCATAGGTGTCGCCGCCGGTGACCACGGCGAAGCGGCCGGTGAGGTCGAGGGCGTCCAGCAGCTCGCGGGCGAGGCGCTCCAGCTTGTTGGTGCACACGCACAGGCGCGCCCCGGCGTCGGCCAGCCGGTCCAGCGCCGGCAGCAGGCCGGGGAAGGGACGCGATTCGTCCGCGATATGGGCTGCGTAGTGGGCCACGAACTGCTGGTTCAGCTCCGAGAGCTCGGCCTCGGAGAAGGGCACACCTGCGCTGGTGAGCGCGCGCTGGATCAAGAGCTTCGCGCCACCGCCGATCATGTTGCGGGCATTGGCGCGCTCCACCTGCGGCAGGCCGTGGCCGGCGAGGATGGCGTCGAGGGCGTTCAGGAGGTCTGGCGCGGTGTCCACCAGCGTGCCGTCGAGGTCGAAGGCGACGACGGGGTGCGAATCGGCGGCTCCGCCCGGCGCGGAAGGCGCCGAAGTGGAGGAGGGCGGGGCGGACAGTGTCGGGGCTGACATGGTGGGGCGTTCCTCGGCTGTGCTGTGGGGTCGCGGGCCTTTGACGGCGGCCCGCCTTAAATCCTGCCGCTTTTCGGCGCCAGCGTCGCGGCCGTTGTCGTGCCTGCGGCCACACAGCGCGGGTGCCGGGTAGCCGATGGAGGAGTGCATGCGGACGAAGCGGCGGGGGGCATTGGCCCCGGTCGAGCGGGTTGCGGAAGGCGGGCGCAGGGCCGGCGTCACGGCGCTGGCGGCCGCGGGCTTTCTCCTCGCGGCGGCGACGGCCGCGCCCGCGCAGAGCTTCGGGGCCTTTGATTTCGCCGCTCCGCCCTCGGCGGAGGCGAACCGGGTCTACGGCGTCAGCCGCAAGACGGGCGAGGTTTCCGCCTGCCAGTTCGAGCGGCCGGCGGGGTCGTCCGTGGGAGTCACGCGCTGCTTCGCCCAGGGCGAGGGGGCCGGCACGCAGAAGGCGGGGCGCTATGGCCTCGTCTCCACCCATTATGCGGGCGAGACTGGCGTGTTCCGTGTGAATTACGAGACCGGCGAGATGAGCATCTGCTACGTCCGCGACCTGCCGAAGCCGGATGGCAAGACCGAGCCCACGGTGTTGTGCACGCCCCAGTCCCGCTGAGGGCGCGGCCGGGTGAGGCGTCGCGGCGCTTGTCCGCTGCGGCGATCGGGGCTAGAGCCGAAGGCGAAAGGGGCACCTTCGCCTTGCGCGGGTCCGGTGCCCTCGCCCGCATTC
Organism: Xanthobacter sediminis; assembly: GCF_043195015.1. NCBI lineage: Bacteria > Pseudomonadati > Pseudomonadota > Alphaproteobacteria > Hyphomicrobiales > Xanthobacteraceae > Xanthobacter > Xanthobacter sediminis. The sequence goes on from NZ_JBAFWH010000002.1 coordinate 393,933, forward strand.
GCGCAAAACGACGGAAACGCCCCATGGCTCCTGCCGAAGACTTGAAGCGCCGCGCCGCCGCCGCCGCCCTCGAATATGTGCAGGACGGCATGCGCCTGGGCCTGGGCACCGGCTCCACTGCGCGCCATTTCGTGGAGCTGCTGGCGGAGAAGGTCTATGCCGGGCTCAAGGTGATCGGCGTGCCCACCTCCGAGCAGACTTTAGCCCAAGCGGTGGAGCTGGGCGTGCCGATCGCAACCCTCGACGAGGTGGGTGAGCTCGACCTGTGCGTGGACGGCGCCGACGAGGTGGGCCCGGGCCTCGCCCTGGTGAAGGGCGGCGGCGGCGCGCTGCTGCGGGAGAAGATCGTGGCGCGCGCGGCAAAGGAAATGGTGGTGATCGCGGATTCCACGAAGAAGGTCGACGTGCTCGGCCGCTTCCCGCTCCCCATCGAGATCGTGGATTTCGGCGCCGCCAGCATCACCCGCAGCGTCGACGAGGCGATCCGCTCTGCTGGTTGTGCCGGCGAGCTGCGGCCGCGCCGCGACCGCGACGGCCATCCCTTCATCACCGATCAGGGGCATGTGCTGCTTGATGCCCATCTCGGCCGCATTCCGGACCCGGCCGCGCTCGCGCGCGCCATCTCGGAAGTGCCGGGCGTGGTGGAGCATGGGCTGTTCCTGGGCCTCGCCAGCCGGGCCGTGCTGGCCGGGGCGGAGGGCATCGTGGTCCTCGATCGCCAGGTTTGAGTGAACAATTGCGCTTTCCGGAGAAGATGATGCGTTCTTCCAACTTCGCCTCTCGCCGTTTCGGCCTGCTCATGGCTGCGGCGGTCTCGGTGTCCGTTCTCGGCGGTGCCGTCGCCGGCCCCGGCGCGGCGCTGGCGCAGCAGGCGGCGGCCCCCACTGCGGCGCAGATCGAGCTGGCCAAGCAGCTCGTGGAGGCCAATGGCGAGGTCCGCGCTTTCGACGGCGTCATCGCCAATATCGTGGACGGAGCGGCGCTTTCCTTCCTCTCCACCAATCCCGACCTCGCCAAGCAGCTGCGTGAAGTGGCGGTCGTGGTGCGGCCGGAGTTCGAGAAGCGCAAGCCCGAGCTGCTGCAGATCCTGGCCGTCGCCTATGCCACGCGCTTCAGCGAGGCCGAGCTGAAGGAGGCGCTGGCCTTCTACCAGACCCCCACCGGCCGCAAGCTGGTGGCGGATCGCCCGGCCATCGTGCAGCAGGCGGTGCAGGGCATCCAGGGGTGGGGCGCCCAGCTCAACGCCCAGGCCGTGGAGCGTGTGCGTGCTGAGATGAAGAAAAAGGGCTTCGATCTCTGACGGCGCCCTGTTCCGGCAACGGGCCGGAGCACATCCGTGATATCGCGACGGCCGGCGGGGGCGACCTCGCCGGCCGTTGCCGTTCCGGGGTGGGAGGCCGTGGCTTGGCGCTCGTCTTATCGTGCGCAGCGCCCGCCGCACGGTATCCGAGCGAATCCGCTTGGCACCGGTCGATGAGCGGAGCCGGAGAGCTGAGCCCGCTGGCACACCCTCCGGGGTGGCGATGCCGCTCGCCGGGTCAGATGGCGTCGGTGCGCGCCTCGCGCGGGCCTTCGGGGGCGGCGGCGCAGGCCGCGAGCAGACTGTCGCGCTTCAGGTTCGGGCTGTAGTGGGGGTCCACCAGGGTGGTGGCGTGCCAGATCGCATCGAAGCGCGCGCGCTGGGCCTTCAGCCGCGCCCGGTGCTCGGCGGTGCGGCGGCGCCCGCGCGAGGCAGATTCGTGGTGGATCAGCAGCGCATGGGGGGTCTCAACCACGCCGTAGCCGCCGCGTCGGGCCCGCAGGCACAGGTCGATGTCGTTGCAATCCTCGGCGAAGCGTACTTCGTCGAGGGGACCGATGGCGTCCCACACGTCCTTGCGGATCAGCAGGCAGGCGCCGGTGACGGAGCTGAGGTTCTGCCGGGTGAGCAGGCGCCCCTCGTAGCCGCGCGCCCAGTGCGGGCAATGGGCGAACCAGTGGGCGGCATAGCGGAACAGGCCGGCGATGACGCCCGCGTGCTGGATGCTCCGGTCTGGAAACAGCAGCTTGGCACCGACCACGCCGGTGTCCGCCGCCCCGTCGCGCCGGCAGATCAGGCCCACCATCTCGTCGAGCCAGCCGCCCTCGATGACCTCGATGTCGTTGTTGAGCAGCAGGATCAGCTCGCCGGTCATGGCGGCGACGCCGGCGTTGCAGATGCGGGGGAAGTTGAAGTCGCCGTCGTCGCGCACGATGGTCGTGGCCGGCCAGGCGGCCTTCGTCTCCTCGAACAAGGCGAAGGTTTCCGGCTCCACCGAGCCGTTGTCCACCACGATGATCTCGAAGTTGCGATAGGCGGTGTTGGCGACGAGCGTGCGCAGCGTCATGCCCAGCACGGCCGCGCGGTCGCGCGTGGGGATGACGATGGAGACCTTCGGCGCCACCGCCGGCACCGGGAACAGGGGGCGCAGGAAGCGTCCGTCCGCGCTCACCTCCACCTCGGTGCCCAGGCGGGCCTTGAGGGCGCGTGCCCCCTCGGCCGCCGCCGTGGCATCGGCGAAGCCCGCTTCGCCCTCCGGGCCGACATAGGCGACACGGGGCAGGTGGCGGATGTGCGCGCTGTCGAGCCCCTCCACATAGCGCAGCACGAGATCGTAAATGGCGCCGCCGCCGTGGGCGGGGTCGAGGCCCAGCGCCCGTGCTTTGTCGGCGCGCAGCACCGTGAAGGCGCCCATGTAGGGCCAGGCTTCCAGCAGGTGGCGGTTGAAGGCGGGCTTGAACACGCCTTCGAGCGGCGCGCCCGCCGCGTCCAGGCGTTCCTCGTCGGTGTAGAGGAGCTGGCAGTCCGGGTGCGCGGCGAAGGCGGCGCGGATCATGGCGACAGCGTCGCGGGTGGGCGTGCCGGCGGGGTCGAGCACGCTCACGAGCGTGCCGGGCGCCGTGGCGGCGAGGGCGGCCGCGAGCCCATCTGCCTCTCCCGGCCCCGGCGCGGGCACCCGCCGCGCCAGCTCGTCCACCTCGGCCGGAAGCTGCGGCGCGCCGGCAGGCAGGGCCACCAGCCATTCGAAGGCAGGGTCGCCCTGGGCCTTCAGCGCCGCCGCGCAGGTGCGCAGCCCCGTGGCATCGCAGGCCGGCCCGGCGCTGATGAAGACGAGGCGCGGGGCCGCCTCGGCCGGCGCCACCTCCGCAAAGTCCTCCACCCATCGGGCCCGGAAACGCTGGTAGTCCGCCTGCTGCGCAAAGCGGCCGAAGGGCGAGGAGACGATGAGGGTGGAGAGGCGCGCGCGCAGCTCGCGGGCGGCGTCGGTGGCGATCTTCCAGCGCTGGGAGAGGCCGGCGAGGCCGCCCTTCGCGCCCGGAGGCATCTCGATGCGGCCGCGCAGGAAAGCGTTGAGCTTCAGCACCAGCCGGCCGAGGGGGTAGGAATCCGGCACTGGCAGGAAGCCGGCGCGCAGCTCCGCCCCCGCGCCGGCGACGACGATGCGCGCGGCGCCGCGGGGCAGGGGCACGAGAATCAGCGGCTCCGCCTCCGTCAGGGGGGCGGAGAAGAGGGCGCCGCCGCTGGCATCCTCCACCTTCAGCTGCAGGCCGGGCCGGGCGCCGGTGAAGCGCAGGGCGATGAGCGCATCCTGCCCGCGCGCCTTGAGGCGCACCGCGAGCGGCACCGGGAACACCACGCCCTCAGGCCCCGTCCGCCCGCGCCGCAGGGGAAGGGGAGGGATCTCGTCGGCCATGATGCGCGCTCGCTAAATTGCTTCAGGCCGCCTTACACCACCGAGCCGAGGGCGAAGGCAAGGGCTGCCGGGTGCGGGGGCCTTGAGAGGCATCGCGGCACCGTGCCGACTTGACGCGGGGCAGCGGCCCTGACTTGTCTGAGCGCCATACGGAGCGGCCAGAAGGTGGAGCCCCATGTCGCAGGCGCAGTCGCAGAGGGAAGTGGATCTGTTCGTCATCGGCGGAGGCTCCGGCGGCGTGCGCGCGGCGCGGATCGCCGCCCAGCACGGGGCCAGGGTCATCATGGCCGAGGAATACCGGGTGGGCGGCACCTGCGTGATCCGCGGCTGCGTGCCGAAGAAGCTGTTCGTCTACGCCGCGCGCTACGCCCATGACCTGGAGGACATGGCCGGCTACGGCTGGCGGGTGGACGCGGTGGAGTTCGACTGGCGCACCCTCATCGCCAACAAGGACAAGGAGATTGCGCGCCTCGAGGGCATCTACACCCGCAACGCCCAGTCCGCGGGCGTGGAGCTGGTGGCCTCGCGCGCGGTGGTGGTGGACCCCCACACGGTGCGCATCCTCTCCACCGGAGAAGAGGTGAAGGCGCGCTACATCCTGGTCGCCACCGGGGGCCGCCCGGCGCTCGGGCCGGACATTCCGGGCGCCGAGCTCGCCATCACCTCCAACGAGGCGTTCAGCCTGCCGCGATTCCCGAACCGCATCGTCGTCCAGGGCGCGGGCTATATCGGCGTCGAGTTCGCCTGCCTGTTCCGCGCGCTCGGCGCGGAGGTGACGCTGGTCTATCGCGGCCATGCGCCGCTGCGCGGCTTCGACGAGGATGTGCGCACCCATATGATGCAGGAGTTCACCACCGCCGGCCTGCGGCTGATGCCGGGCCAGTCCATCGCCTCCATCGAGGCGGTGGAGGGTGGCAAGAAGGTGACCTATTCCGATGGCTCCTCCCAGGAGGTGGACGAGGTGATGCTGGCGGTGGGCCGCATTCCCGCCACCCGCGACATGGGCCTGGAAGGGGTCGGCGTCGAGCTCGACAAGGTGGGGGCGGTGGTGGTGGACGCGCAGTCGCGCTCCTCCGTGCCCTCCATCTATGCGGTGGGAGACGCGACCAACCGGGTGAACCTCACGCCCGTCGCCATCCGCGAGGGCCACGCCTTCGCCGATACGGTGTTCGGTAACAAGCCGTGGACCATGGACCATTCCCTGGTGCCCACCGCGGTGTTCTGCGAGCCGGAGATCGGCACCGTGGGCCTCTCTGAGGAGGCGGCGCGCGCCGCCGGGCGGCCGGTGGACATCTACAAGACCGCGTTCCGGCCGCTGAAGGCCACCCTGTCCGGCCGCGAGACGCGCATGTTCATGAAGCTGGTGGTGGATGGGGAGACGGACCGGGTGCTCGGGGTCCATATCGTCGGCGAAGGGTCGGGGGAGATGATCCAGGTCGCCGGCATCGCCGTGGGCATGGGCGCCACCAAGGCCGACTTCGACCGCACCATCGCGGTGCATCCCACCGCCGCCGAGGAGCTGGTGACCATGCGCACCAAGGCCTCCTGACGGCGGGCGTTCCACCCGTCCGCGCCGGAGCGCGGACGGGCATTCGCGCGGCCTGGCGGGGGTCAGGCCGCGCAAAGGGTGCTGGAGCGCAGCGGCATTTGGGCCATCTCCTCCAGCAGGCTGACGAGGGGCGAGTTTTCCGCCTCCGCCCGCACCTGGTGGCCGAGGCCCACTGCGGCATCGGTGAAGCCCGGCTCGTCGAGCAGGCGGCGCAGGGCGGCATGGATCTCGTCCACGCCCGCAGCCGCATCCAGCGTGAGGCCGGCGCCCCGCGCGGCGACGCGGGCGGCGTTGTCGGCCTGGTCGCGGCCGTGGGGCATCACCAGCAGGGGGCAGCCGGCGGCGAGCGCCTTCATGACCGTGCCATGGCCGCCATGGGTCACCACCACCGCGGCATCACGCATCAGCTCTCCGTGGGGAGCGGTATCGATCACCGCGACATTGTCCGGTATCGCTGCGAGTTCGGAGCGCAGCAGTGAGCCGCCGAGGGTCACGAGCCCGCGCGCCGGCAGCCGGGCAAGGGCGTCGACCACGTTCCGCACGGTGCCGGCGTGGTTCTGGAAGGTGGTGCTGAAGGCCACCGCCACCAGCGGCCTGCGGTCGTCCCGTGCGAAAGGGGATTCGAAGGTCGCCGCCCAGCCCGGCTCGGCCAGGACGGGGCCCACGTAGTGCAGTCCCTCCGGTACTGGATCGGGCGCGAAATCGAAGGCCCGGCTGGTGGCGAGCAGCAGGGCGCGGCCGGCCCGATGCTGGTCGACGAGGTGGGCGAGCGGCAGAAGGCCGAGACTCTCGCGCGCGGCGTTGAGCGCCGGCAGGGCGCCGGCGTCGAACGCGGCGCGGATGCCGTCGCGGACGGCTTCGTGCTCCGCCGCCTCCTGCGCGGTCGCGGCTGGCATCAGCCCCGGCCCCATGGGGGGCACTCCGGCGGGCGGGAACAGATTGATGTTCACCCCGAGCAGAACCATGTTCTGCCCCACCGCCTCGCAGCCCAGGTGCGTGCCGAACAGCAGCTCGTTCGCCACCACGAGGTCCGCCGGCTCGCGCGCCAGCTCGGCCATGATGTCGTCCGCGAAGGCGCGGGCCGGGCCGGTGAACTGGGCATGACAGGCGGCCATGATGCCCTCGATCGGCGTCGGGGCGGCCCAGTCGCGGAAGAGGTCGAACTCCCGTGTGCGGCCGATCTTGGAGGGGGCGATCGTCCAGGGCACGAAGCGGGCGCCGGTGGCAAGCGCGTCCACGCGGTTGCAGGCGTCGCTCATGAGGCGCACGCGATGGCCCCGCGCCACGAGGCGGCGGGCGACCTCCAGCACGGGCGTTACCGAGCCGCCCCCCTCGAAGGTGGCGAGAAGGAACGATTTCATGGGCATGTCAGTCACGGCGGGGCACCTCCGGGCGGACGGCGGCGGAGGGCGCCCCGGCGTGCGTGCCGAGAATGCCCTCCGCCAGGGATTGCATGAGAATGCGCGTCTCGTCAGCGCTGCGGCCCATGTCGCGGCGCAGGAGCTTCCAGGTGTAGAGGTCGGTGGCCACCACGAGGGTGTCGAGCCGGTCGCGGCGCGCCTCGTCCGGCAGCGGCTCCAGCCAGGGATTGAAGACGGCGGCGATCCAGGCGCGGTGGGAGGCGCGGCCGGCGTCCGTCATGGCCCTGAACGGGGCGTGGCGCTCCTCCTGCGCGAGGACGCGCATCACGAGGTCGCCGGCCGCCTCGTAATCCTCCACCAGCACGGTGAGCGCGCCGGCGATGTCACCGGGGGCAATGCGACGACGCTCGTGGATCTCACTGGCGAGGCGCTGCTGGACAGCATCAAGCAGCCCGTCCTTGCCGCCGAAGCGGCGCACCACGGTCGGCACCGTGACCTCGGCGTCGCGGGCGATCTGCTCAAGGGTGATCTCCTCGAACCAGTCGTCGCGGATGCGGCGGGCGAAGGCGTCGAGGATGCGCTCGGCCGTCTGCTCGGCGGCGCGGGCGCGGGCGCCCTGGTTGTAGGCGCGCCGGGGCGGATTTTCGGACGAGGGAGCGTTCGCAGATTTCATGATAGTATGACTATCTCGAAATCCGCGTCCGCGTCAATAAATCATTTAAGTGAGGCTTACATGAAAATGGCGGTCACGGCTGGTGGCCGAACAGCCGCCACTTCTCGGCCCACAGGGTCGCCACCACCGACAGCGCGGACAGCACCAGATAGGTGAGGCTCAGCGGCAGCACCGTGCCGTCGAAGGCGCGGCCGGCAGCGAGCGCCAGCAGCGCCGCCATGAGCGTGGTGTAGCAGCCGATGAAGGAGGAGGCGGTGCCCGCCACCGCGCCCAGCGGCTCCATGGCCATGGAGTTGAAGTTCGGCACCGTGAGCGCGAACAGGAACTGGCCCGCCGCGATCAGCGCGCAGAACAGCCAGAAGGGCGGCCGGCCGCCGAAGGCCAGCGCCGCGGTCACCAGACCCGCCGACACCACGAGGAAGCCCAGGAGCCCGCCGTGGGAGAGCCGCCGCATGCCCATGCGCCGCACCAGGCTGGCATTGAGGAAGGAGGCCACCGCCATGGTGCCCGCCACGCCCGCGAACAGCACAGGGAACATGACCCCGAGCTGGTACACGTCGGTCTGGAACACCTGGGAGGCGGAGCCCACATAGCTCATGAGGCATCCCATCATGAGGCCCATGGCCGTGGCGTAGCCCACCGAGCGGCGGGTGGTGACCGAGAGCCTCATGCCCGCGAGGATGGCGCGCGGCGAGAAGGGGAGGCGGTATTCGGGGTGCAGCGTCTCGGGCATCCGCAGGCCGAACCAGAGGGCGAGCACGAGCGCGAGCGCCACCATGGCCACGAAGATCAGCCGCCACGAGCCGAAGATCAGGATGGCGCTGCCCGCCGCCGGCGCCAGGATGGGCACCGCCAGGAACACCATCATGGTGAGCGACATGATGCGCGCCATCTCGCGCCCCTCGAAGCGGTCGCGCACGATGGCGACGGCCAGCACCCGCGCCGCGCCCGCCCCCGCGCCCTGGATCACGCGCGCCACGATGAGGGTGGAGAAAGAATCGGTGACCAGGGCCAGCAATCCGGCCGCGATGTAGATGGCGATGCCCACCATCAGCACCGGCCGGCGGCCCACCACATCCGACCAGGGGCCATAGACGATTTGCGCCGCGCCGATGCCGATGAGGTAGGCATAGACCGCAAGCTGTACGTCGTTCGGGTTGGCGAGGCCGAAATGGTCACGCATGAAGCCGAAGGCGGGCAGAAGGTTATCGATCGAGAAGGCGGTGATGCCCATCATCAGGGCGATCAGCGCGACGAATTCGGTGAAGCCGGGGGTGGTCTTCACCGCGGAACCGGGGGCAAGGGACATGACGCTCTCGGGGTGAGGTGTCCCGCAACAGACACGCGCAGGGGCTTGCGGCAACGAGAAAAGCGTTGGCGCGCGGCGGTGCACTCATAGGGGAAGGCGCCGGCGAAGAGAAGGGTGCCGCGCGCCGCGCCGGGTGATCTTGCAACTGCGATGCAGCATCGCCACATGGGCTTCCACGGATGGCGTCGCCTTTCGGAAGCCGCGGTGTTCATGTATAAACCCGCTTCCGGCTAGGCGAACACAAGAGGAACGCCAGTCCGGGTCCGGCCGGGAACCGTCCCGCACCGGCAACCTCATGGAGAGTCAAATGGTGACCCGCCCGCACTCCGCACCCGTTTCTGGCGCCGAGAAGTCTCGCCGCGCCGAAGGCTGGCGTCCGGAGAGCTGGCGATTTTATCCCGGCGTCCAGATGCCCGATTATCCGGACAAGGCGCTGCTCTCCGAGGTGGAGGCCAAGCTTGCCTCCTATCCGCCGCTGGTGTTCGCCGGCGAGGCCCGCAAGCTGAAGGCGGAGCTGGCCCGCGTTGCCAAGGGTGAGGCGTTCCTGCTCCAGGGCGGCGACTGCGCCGAGAGCTTCGAGGAGCATTCCGCCGACAACATCCGCGATTTCTTCCGGGTGTTCCTGCAGATGTCCGTGGTGCTCACCTTCGCCGGCTCGGTGCCGGTGGTGAAGGTGGGCCGCATCGCCGGCCAGTTCGCCAAGCCCCGTTCCTCGGACAACGAGACGGTGGACGGGGTGACTCTGCCCAGCTACCGCGGCGACATCGTCAACGATCTCGCCTTCACGGCGGAAGCGCGCGTGCCCGATCCGCGTCGCCAGCTCGAAGCCTACCGGCAGGCGGCGGCGACCTTGAACCTGCTGCGCGCCTTCGCCAATGGCGGCTATGCCAACCTTGCGAATGCCCATGCCTGGATGCTGGGGTTTGTGAAGGATTCGCCCCAGTCCTCCCGTTACCAGGAGCTGGCGAACCGGATCACGGAGGCGCTGGACTTCATGCGCGCCTGCGGGATCGATCCCAAGAGCCATCCGGAATTGAGCTCGACGGATTTCTTCACGAGCCACGAGGCGCTCCTGCTTGGCTATGAACAGGCCCTGACCCGCGTGGATTCCACCTCTGGCGACTGGTACGCCACCTCCGGCCACATGCTGTGGATCGGCGACCGCACCCGCCAGCCGGACCACGCGCACGTGGAGTATTTCCGCGGCATCCACAACCCGATCGGCATCAAGTGCGGTCCCTCGCTGACTCCGGACGGCCTCATCCGCCTGCTGGACATCCTCCAGCCCGACAACGAGGCCGGCCGCATCACCCTTATCTGCCGCTTCGGCGCGGACAAGGTGGGCGATCACCTGCCGGCGCTGGTGCGGGCGGTGGAGAAGGAGGGCCGCACCGTGGTGTGGTCGTGCGATCCCATGCACGGCAACACCATCAAGGCGGCCTCGGGCTACAAGACCCGTCCGTTCGAGCGGGTGCAGGCGGAGATCCGCGCCTTCTTCGACGTGCATGCGGCCGAGGGCACCCATCCCGGCGGCGTGCACCTGGAGATGACCGGCAAGGACGTGACCGAGTGCACCGGCGGCGCCCGCGCCATCTCCGACGAGGACCTGCGCGACCGCTACCACACCTACTGCGACCCGCGCCTCAACGCGGAGCAGGCCATAGAGACCGCCTTCCTGGTGGCCGAGCTGCTGAAGCGCGACCGCGTTGCCCGCGGCCGGGTGACGGTGGAAGCGGCGGAGTGATCCACCGCCGATGACATGGAGGGGGCATCCGGAGGCTTTCGGGCTCCGGATGCCCATCTCACCGAAGGTTGGGCTTTCCCCCGAGCGGGGAAGGCCGATTCCTCAAGGCGCTGCCGGTGACGGCGGCGCCTTTTCCATGTCGGATGGCGCTTCGGGCGCAGAGGACGCTGGACACCCGGCGCGGCCAACCGCCGGCCGCGGTTGGAAGGTGACGGTCGTCTCTCGTGCCAGGGCGGGGCGGGCACGCCTCGCAGGCCTGTGGATGATCGACGGGGGAAATGGGATAGGCGCCGCCTCGCGCGCCTTCAGGGCCGGTGGGCCGTTTCGCGCGGCACAGCCGCGGGGACTCCGTTTCCGGCCGGCGGGAGTGGGAGCGCCCCGCTGCCGTCATTGATCGGGGAGCCGGCGCCACTTCCGATAGCGCGGCGTGGCCGAGGGGGCTCCGTCGCGCCGAGGCGCCGCGCCGCAGCGGGTTTAGCGGATGTGCCCGATCGTCCGCGCTTCTCTAGGGCGGAGGCGAGGCCGCTACCTGCCCCCGCCGTGCTGCCCTACCCGCGCATGAGCGCGGAGACGTGGGCGGAGGCGGAGGAGGCGAGGGCTTCGAGGTCGTAGCCGCCTTCCAGCAGCGACACCACGCGCCCGCCGCACACCCGGTCGGCCACGTCCATGAGACGGCGCGTGACCCAGGCGAAATCGGTGTCCACCAGCCGCAGCGAGGCCATGGGGTCGCGCACATGGGCGTCGAAGCCGGCGGAGATGAGGATCAGGTCCGGATGGAACGCCTCCAGCCGCGGCAACACGCGGCTGTCCATGGCGTCCTTGAACTGGGTGCCGTCGTCACCGGCGCGCAGGGGCGCGTTGACGATGGTATCGGCGGTGCCGGTCTCGCTCACCTCGCCGGTGCCGGGGAAGAGCGGCATCTCGTGGGTGGAGCAATACATCACGGTCTCGTCGTCCCAGAAGATCTGCTGGGTGCCGTTGCCGTGGTGCACGTCGAAGTCGACCACGGCGACCCGCTCCAGGCCGTATTTCGCCTGGGCGTGGCGGGCGGCGACGGCCACCTGGTTCAGGAGGCAGAAGCCCATGGGCTTGCGCACCTCGCAATGATGGCCGGGCGGGCGCATGGCCACGAAGGCGTTGGCCACCTTGCCCTCCATCACCTCGTCCACGGCGAAGCAGGCGCCGCCGACCGCGCGCAGCGCGGCCTCCCAGCTTCCGGGAGACATGACGGTGTCGGAATCGATGCGCACCAGCCCCTCGCTCGGCGAGGCGCCGCCCATGGCGTCGAAGAAGTCCGCCGGGTGCACGCGGATGATGTCTTCGCGCTCCCCGCGGGGGGCGCTGTCGCGCACCAGCAGGGAGAACTTCTCCTGCTCGAAGATGCGGTCAAGAACCCGGATCCGGTCGGCGCGCTCGGGGTGGCCGAGCGGGGTGAGGTGATTAAGGCCGGCCGGATGGGTGACAAGCAGCGTGGACATGAAACGGCGGACCTCCCTATGAGTTTTATTTTATAGAACTCATAACATAGGTCGCCGTCGCGGGCACAGCTTTGAGACGGCTCAAAGCCGCGTGTTCTATTTTTCGTCGAGCCGCTTGGAGAAGACGATGCGGGGTTCCTCGATGAAGCCTTCGGCGTGATAGAAGGCGCGCACGTCGGCATTGTCGGGGCGCACCAGCAGCATCAGCTTGGGCACCGCGCGGGCGCGCAGCCAATCCTCCGCCGCGGTCAGCAGCAGGCTGCCGAGCCCCTGGCGCTGGCGCGCCGGCTCCACGCCCAGATAATAGACCCACCCGCGATGGCCGTCGTGGCCTACCATCACCGAGCCGAGCAGCGTGCCGCCGGCCTTGCCCGTGAGGATGGTGGAATGCGGCCCGCGCCGCGCAAGGGCGATATCGGCATGGGGGTCGTTCCAAGGCCGGGTGAGGCCCGCCCGCTCCCAGAGCGCGACGAGGGCGGGGATGTCCCCGTCCTCCGCGTGGGCGATGAGGATGTCCTGGGTGTCGGAGGCGCTGAGGGACTGAGCGGTCATGGCTGCTGCTCGTCTTGGGAGGAAGGACGGGGCGCGGCGGCGCGGCCGAGCCGGTCGGCGATGGCCTCGCCGAGGCCGGCACGCGGCAGCGGCACCACGGCGATGGCTGGTGCGCCCGAGGCATCGAGGCTGCGCAGGGCGCCGTAGAGCCGGGCGGCGGCCTCGGTGAGGTCTCCGCCGGGGCTGAGGTCGAGGATGGCGCAGGCGTCCGCGCTGCCCGGCGGGCGGGCGCCGGCGAAGGTGAGCAGGGCCTCGCCGGGGGCGATGCTCGTGGCGTCGAGCCGCACGCGGGCGCTTGGCGCATAGTGGGAGGCGAGGCGGCCGGGGGATGTGGGGCGTGCGGCGTCTTCCGCACCGGCATCCGCGAGGGGCCGGCCGAGGAGCGCCTCGACCGCCTCCCGCGTCACGCCGCCGGGCCGCAGCAGGCGCGGCGTCTCGCCGGTGACGTCGAGGATGGTGCTTTCCACGCCCACCAGTGTCGCGCCGCCGTCCACCACCAGGTCGATCAGGCCGGAAAGGTCGCCCAGCACATGCTCCGGCGCGGTGGGCGAGACGTGGCCGGAGCGGTTGGCGCTCGGCGCTACCACCGCGCCGCCGAAGGCCGCGATCAGCGCCTGCGCCACCGGGTGGGCGGGCACGCGCAGGGCCACGGTGTCGAGCCCCGCGCGGGCGAGGTCGCACACCTTCTCGCTCCCGGCATAGGGCACCACCAGCGTCAGCGGGCCGGGCCAGAAGGCTTCCGCCAGCCGCCGGGCGGTGGCGTTGAAGGCGCCGTGCGCGAAGGCCGATTCGGCGGTGGCGAGGTGGGAGATAAGAGGGTTGAAGGCGGGCCTTCCCTTGGCGGCATAGAGCGCGGCCACCGCACGCGGATTGGCCGCATCGGCGCCCAGGCCATAGACCGTCTCCGTGGGAAAGGCCACGAGTCCGCCCGCCCGCAGCCGTCCGGCCGCCTCGGCGATGCCGGCCGCGTCCGCAGTGACGGTGCGGGTCTCGATCACAGGAGCCTTGAAACCCTGGGTGTGAGCCATGCGTGCCTTACATGCGGGGCGGCGAGTGCGACCAATGGCCGGTAGACGCGACTTGACGAACAGGGGCCATCGCCGCGAATTGGGGCCCGGCCGGCGCCTGTGCTTAGAGCGCGGGTGAAGGGTCCGGTCAAGCCGCTGGGCACCCGAGGGGACAGGGGTGCCCGCGCATCGCAAGGAGAGAGTGATGGCCTATCGTGCGCCGGTCGAGGACGTATCGTTTTTCCTGAAGACCTGCACCTCACTGCCGAAGCTCATGGAGCAGGGGCTTGTCGACCTCACCTTCGATGTGGTGGACCCGGTGCTCGAGGAAGCCGGCAAGTTCGCCAGCTCCGTCATCGAGCCGCTCGACCGCGGCGCCGACAAGGAAGGCTGCACCCTTAAGGACGGCGCGGTGACCACTCCCACCGGCTGGAAGGAGGCCTTCCACGCCTGGAACGAGGCGGGCTGGAATTCGGTGGCGGCCGAGGAGGACTTCGGCGGCCAGCACCTGCCCACCACCATCACTTCCGCTTTGACCGAGTTCTGGAACACCGCTTCGCCCTCCTTCGGAATCGGCGGCGTGCTCACCCAGGGCGCCATCGAGGCGCTCACCGCCCACGGCTCGCCCGAGCTGCAGAAGATCTTCCTGGAAAAGATGGTTTCCGGCACCTGGACCGGCACCATGAACCTCACCGAGTCGCAGGCGGGCTCGGATCTCGCGGCCCTGCGCGCCAAGGCGGTGAAGCAGGCGGATGGCACCTATCGCATCTTCGGCACGAAGATCTTCATCACCTACGGCGAGAACGACATCGCCGAGAACATCGTGCACCTGGTGCTCGCCCGCCTGCCCGATGCGCCGGCCGGCACGCGCGGCATCTCCCTGTTCGTGGCGCCCAAGTATCTCGTGAATCCGGACGGCTCCCTGGGCGCGCGCAACGATGTCTACTGCACCGGCATCGAGCATAAGCTTGGCCTGCACGGCTCGCCCACCTGCACCATGACTTTCGGTGACAAGGGCGAGGGCGCCGTGGGCTATCTCGTGGGCGAGGAAAACCGCGGCCTCGCCTGCATGTTCACCATGATGAACAACGCCCGCCTCGCCGTGGGCATCCAGGGCGTCTCGGTGGCCGAGCGCGCCACCCAGCGCGCCTTCGCCTATGCCAAGGAGCGCCGCCAGGGCAAGGCCGTGGGCTACACCGGCGAGGGCATGGCGCCCATCGTCTTCCATCCGGACGTGAAGCGCATGCTGCTCACCATGCGCGCCGAGACCGACGCCGCCCGCGCCATCTGCCTGATGACCGCCGACGCGCTCGACCGCTCGCGCCGCCTGGCGGACCCGGTGGCCCGCGCCAGCGCCCTCGCCGAGGCCAGCCTGCTGACCCCGGTGGCCAAGGCCTTCTCCACCGACATCGGCATCGAGGTGGCCTCCATCGGTGTGCAGGTGCACGGCGGAATGGGCTTCATCGAGGAGACCGGCGCCGCCCAGCATTATCGCGACGCCCGCATCTTCGCGATCTACGAGGGCACGAACGGCATCCAGGCCATCGACCTCGTCACCCGCAAGCTGCCGCTGGAAGGCGGGGACGTGGCGACCACCTTCATCGGCGATTTCCGCGACATCGCCGACGAGGTGCACGCCCTGGAGCTGCCCGGGTTCGGCCGCGCGGGCGAGCGGCTGGCGGAGGCGGTGGACGCCCTCGGCCGCGCCACCCGCATCCAGCTCGACCGGCTGGGCGAGGAGAACCAGAAGGCGCTGGCCGGGGCTTCGCCCTACCTGCGCCTGTTCGCGCGCGCGGCCGGCGGCGCCTATCTCGCCAAGGCGGCCCTTGCCGCCCATAAGGAGCGGGCGGCGGGCAACACCGATCCGCGCCTCGAGGCCCGCATCGCCATCGCCCGCTTCTTCGCCGAGAACCTTTGCCCGCAGGCCAAGGGCCTTGAAGAGGCGGTGGAAGGCGGCCACGCCAGCGTGCTCGACGCCGAGAGCGTGCTCGCGCTCGGCTGATGTTATCGGCCCCGGTTCTCGGCCGGGGCCGAATCGGTTTCATACACAGCCTCGCAGACCGGACCGAAGGCCTGCGCCAGGAAGCCGCTGCCGCAGGAGCGCGCGCCGCTCCGCACGGTCACCTTGGTCGGCCGAGGGGATTTCAGGACGGCAGCGTGGCGTCGGGGTTGTTCTCGCCGCGCATGCCCAGTGCGCGCCAGGTGCCGCGCCCTGCGTTCTTGGCGAGATAGAGGGCGGCGTCGGCCTCGGCCACCAGGGCGATAGGGTCCACGTCGCCTTCGCTCGCCACCGCCATGCCCATGGAGAACGACGCCGGCAGCACCAGGCCCTCTGTCTCCACCGGCTTGGACAGGTGCTCGTGGAGACGGTCGGCCATGGGCGCGAACTCCTCCGCGCTCTTGCCCATGGCGATCACCGCGAACTCGTCGCCGCCGAAGCGGGCGGCCACGTCGCCGGAGCGCAGGGCCGATTGCAGCCGCCGCGCGGTGGTGGTGAGCACGAGGTCGCCCGCCACATGGCCATGCATGTCGTTGACGCGCTTGAAGTGGTCCACGTCGATCAGCAGCACGGCGAACGGCGCCAGATCGCGCAGGAGGCGACGGCGGGCCTGCTCCATGGCCCGGTCGAAGGTGGCGCGGTTGGCGAGACCGGTCAGGGGGTCGTGGCTCGCGGCGTGCTCCAGCGCCTCCTCCAGGTGTTTCTTCTGTGAGATGTCGGTAATGGTGCCGACCGCACGCAGCGGCCGGCCGTCGGGGCCGCGCTCCACCACCTTGCCGCGTGACAGCAGCCAGACATAGGAGCCGCTGCGGTGCCGGCCCCTCAGCTCCACCTGGTAGAGCCGGTGCCGCCCCGCCACATGCTCGTTGAACTCGCGGCCGGCCTGGGGCAGGTCGTCGGGGTGGATCAGATCCTGGAAGCGTGTCAGCGCGTCGGCGTCGGCCGCCGGATCGTAGCCGAGCATGCGATAGGCGCGGGCGCTGAAGAAGATGGTGTCGGAGGGCAGGTGCCAGTCCCAGATGCCGTCGTTGGCGCCTTCGAGCGCATAGGCGAGGCGCCGCTGGTCTTCTTCCAGGGTGCGCTTCTGGCGCTCGCGCTGCGCCATGATGGCGGCGATGATGAGCGCCGGGCACGCCGCCAGCACCAGCCGGCCCTGCGCCTTCAGCAGCTCCAGCGCGAGGCTTCCGCCCGGCGCGTGCCAGATATTGGCCAGGGTGAGGCCCAGCACCGCTCCGGCGAACGCGGTGGCGGCGACCGCGGTGGGGAACGGCCCGAGCCTGAAGGCGAACCACAGCAGCACGCACGCGCCGAGATCCAGCAGCAGCGGCTCTCCGGTTGCGACGGCCAGAATCACCGCGCCGATGAGGCTGGTTGCCGCTGCCAGGATCTCAATCAGGTTGCCGCTCGCATGGCGCGCCGGCGGTGGCCGTCCGCGAAGCGCCGCCACCGGCTGTCCCTGTGGCCACAGCAGGAACAGGGGCAGCAGAAGGATCACCGCCGCCATGTCGGGCAGCCACCAGCGCAGCACCATGGGCCAGTAGCGCCCGCCAGCGTCGCCAAGGCTGGCGCCCGCACCGACGAGGGCGCCCGGGATGCCGGCCGCGAATGCCACCGCCACCAGCCCCGCCACATGGCGCACGTCGAAGGGGCCCCCGGGGCGCAGGTCGACCTCCCGGCAGCCGACGACGATGAGGCTGAAGGTGAGACTGCTTGCCAGAGCGCAGGTGGCGGCGTAGGCGCTCGAATCCCCCATCAGCAGGTGGGCGCCGAGGGTCGCGGCCGCCACCCCTGCCACGCACCAGCCGAGCGCCACGTCCACCGCCAGCAGGTAGATGCCCGCGGCGAGCGCATTGGCGGGCCAGATCGCGGAATCCAGCTGCAGGCTCCGCAGCGTGGAGATGAGGATGACCAGCAGGCAGGCGTAGAAGGTGGTGAACAGCACGAGCTGCGCGACCGCCGCTCGGAAGGAGGAGAGCGCGCCGGCTTCAGGGGGGCCGGGGACGGAACCGCGCGGCGCCCCCGGCGGCGTCTCTGAAGCTCGGCCTCCCGCCACAGCGGTGATGCCGCCGGGAGAAAGGGGAGGTGGCTCGTGGGGGCGCATCGGGGGCTCGTTCTCGGGCCGGCTGCCTCCCCCAATTCAACAAACGCTCGGCGTATATCTTGCCGATCATTGCTGTCGTGTCGAAATCTGGGGCGGTGGACAGGTCGGGCAACTCTGGTGCGGTATTTAGCTACATCTGGTTACTACGCTTCCACTGACGCCAATTCTTGGCACGGCCCTGCGGGAAAGCAAAGCTTCTTTCCCGCTGTGAACGGCCGCTGGTCAGGGGAAAAGGCGGGTCTTGGTCCAAGGAGCGCCGGCTTCCGGCCTCCGGAACACCACCCGGTCGTGGAGGCGGAAGGGGCGGTCGTGCCAGAACTCGATCTGCACGGGCGAGATGCGGAAGCCGGTCCAGTGGGCCGGGCGCGGCACCGTGCCCAAGGCGTATTTCGCCGTGGCGGTGGCGACCGCAGCCTCGAGCGCGAAGCGACCCTCCAGAGGCTGGGACTGGCGGCTCGCCCATGCCCCGATCTGCGACAGGCGCGGGCGAGAGGAGAAATAGGCATCGGCCTCGGCATCGCTCACGCGCGCCACCGGGCCGCGCACCCGCACCTGCCGGTGCAGCGACTTCCAGTGGAACACGATGGCTGCCTTGGGGGTCGCCGCCAGCTCCTGGCCCTTGGCGCTGCCGGTGTTGGTGAAGAAGACGAAGCCGTGCTGGTCCACGCCCTTCAACAGCACCATGCGCACGTCTGGCAGGCCGTCCGGGTCCACAGTGGCGAGTGCCATGGCGTTGGGGTCGTTCGGCTCGCTCTTCTCGGCATCGGCCATCCAGGCGCCAAACAGGCGAAAGGGCTCGTCGGCCTCGGTGAAATCACCAGTTGTTAAGTGGTCCTGGGGTTCCATGGTGGTGTTCGTCGTCATGTGGAGCGCCCCGTGCCTCGCCGATTCCCGGTTGCCCCGCCCACTGGCGGGACGCCTTCTTATAGGAGCCTCGCGCGGCTGCGCGAAGTCCTGCGCACGGGATTGGGCGGCGCCCTCCTCCTCGTCGCCGCGGCCTGCGCCGGCTGCAGCAGCGTGCCCCTGCCTGACGACGACATCGTGACCGGCTCCATCAAGCCACGTCCCGCCTCCTATCGCCTCCCCGAAGGTGATGCCCCGAAGGGCATCGCCACTTCCGACTGGACGGCGGCCAAGCTCGCCCTCGACCAGGCGCTCGTTTCCGGCGAGGCCGACATCAGCGTGCCCTGGGAGAATGCCGACACCGGCGCGCGCGGCACCGCCACCCCCATCGGCACGGTGCGTTCCGGCGGCTGCCGCGACTTCATGATCGCCGTGGTGGACGGCAAGGTCGCTGACCGCTGGGTCCACGGCGAAGCCTGCCGGGCGCGCGGCGAGACGGTGCTTTCCCAGGTCCGGGTGCTCGGCAGGGCCTGACGGGCACGAAATCTCGGGGGTAGCGCGGCATAAGTGTTGCAATTTGGTTAAGGCCGACCCACATCTTGGACGCGGCCGGCCGCCTGAGCGCCGGCCGGCGAGGTGAGATTTCATGCGTGATCCATACGACGTCCTCGGCGTTTCCAAGACCGCCGACGAAGCCGAGATCAAGCGCGCCTACCGGCGGCTGGCGAAAAAGCTGCATCCCGACGCCAACGCCGACGATCCCAAGGCCCAGGACAAGTTCGCGGAACTGAACACGGCCCACGAGATCCTTTCAGACGCGGGGAAGCGCGGCCAATTCGATCGCGGCGAGATCGACGCCGAGGGCAAGCCGCGCGCGCCGGAGTTCTCCGGCTTCGGCGGCGGTCGGCGTTCCGGTCCGGGCGGTTTCTCGGGGTTCGACGGCGACACCATCTTCGAGAGCTTTTCGTTCGGCCCCGATGGTGCGCGCCGCAGCTCGCGGCGCGGCGGAGGCGCGGGCAGCCAGGGCGGCTCCAGCTTCGACGATCTGGGAGACCTGTTCGGCTTCGGCCGCCAGCGCCGCGGCGCCGGTGGCGGCTCCGCCCCTCCCGCAGGTGACGACATGGAGATCTCGCTGCCGGTCACCTTCGAGGAGGCGACCCACGGCGCCAGCAAGCGCGTGGGCCTGCCCAACGGCAAGCAGATCGACATCAAGATCGCCCCCGGCACGCGCGAGGGCCATCGCCTGCGCCTGAAGGGGCAGGGCGAGGTCTCAGTCATGGGCGGCGCGCCGGGCGATGCCTATGTCACCATCTCCTACGCGCCGCACCCGGTGTTCGAACGCGACGGCGACGACCTGCGCCAGAACGTGGACGTGCCGCTCTTCGACGCCGTCCTCGGCACCAAGGCGCGGGTGGAAACACTGTCGGGCACGGTGGAGCTCTCCATCCCCGCCTGGACCTCCGGCGGGCGTGTCTTCCGCCTGCGCGGCAAGGGCCTGCCCAACACCACCGGCGGCCACGGCGACATGCTGGTGCGCGTGAACATCCTGCTGCCCAAGGCGAAGGACGCCGAGCTTGAAGCCCTGATGCAGAAGCTGCGCTCGGCCGCGCAATAGGCTCCATCAGCCCTCTGCGCCTGACACGCCAGGAAGAAAGCGACAGCCAAGCTGTCGCTTTTTCTTCTTGTCGGGCGGTTTCCCCGGCATGGGGAAATGATCTAAAGTCCGCGCCCCGATTGGACCTTGACGGGTGCACCCCATGTTTCTCGAGCTGCAGAATCTCTATTTCGAAGACCTGACGGTGGGTCGCACCGAGCATATGTC
This sequence comes from Xanthobacter sediminis, assembly GCF_043195015.1. NCBI lineage: Bacteria > Pseudomonadati > Pseudomonadota > Alphaproteobacteria > Hyphomicrobiales > Xanthobacteraceae > Xanthobacter > Xanthobacter sediminis. Next base: position 414,084 of record NZ_JBAFWH010000002.1, read on the forward strand.
GAAGACCGTCTCGTCTTCCGACATCGTCGGTTTCGCCGAGCTGACGGGCGACCGCAACCCCATCCACCTTTCCGAGCACTTTGCGGCGAAGACGCCCTTCGGCGGCCGCATCGCGCATGGCCTCTACACGGCCGGCCTCATCTCCGCCGTGCTCGGCACACGCCTGCCGGGCCCTGGTGCGGTTTACATTTCCCAGACCCTGAATTTCCGGGCGCCGGTGCGCATCGACGACACGGTGGAGGTGGAAGTCAAGGTGATGGAGCTGATTCCCGAGCGCTGCCGCGCCCGCCTGTCCTGCGTCTGCTCGGTGAAGGGCGAGGTGGTGCTGGACGGCGAGGCCTGGGTGAAGGTTCCCTCGTCGGGCGCGCAGAAGGTCGTTTCGGCCTGATGGCCGGCATGTGAAACGAGGCCGCGGCGCGGCCTCGCTCCGGGGGGGACGCGGCCATGTTCGAATCCGCCAAGGTGGAGCACCGGCTGGAGAAGGCGGCCTTCAAGGCCCTGGAACCCAGCCTGCGCGAAGACCTGCTCAATGCGCAGGCCCAGCTCATCGACCAGAAGCGCCGCAGCCTCCTGGTGCTGATCCAGGGACCCGACGGCGCGGGTAAGGGCGCGGTGCTCAACCGGCTCTATGAGTGGCTCGACGTCCGCAAGCTGGAGACGCTCACCTTCGAGGCGCCCTGCAGCCCGGATTCCGGCCGCCCCGCCATGTGGAAATACTGGCGCGGCCTGCCGCCGTTCGGCGAGATCGGCATGATGCTCGGCACCTGGTACCATCGGCCCCTGTGCCGGCGGTCACTGGGCGAGGTGGGGCGTTCGGGCCTCGTGCGCGCCATGGAGGAGATCCGCCGCTTCGAGGCCATGCTCCATGCCGAGGGGGTGGGCCTGCTGAAGCTCTGGCTCTATGTGGAGCCGGAAGAAGCGCGCCAGCGCCTGAAGGCGTTGAGCGAGGGCGCCTACCAGCGCCCCGTGGTGCGCGAATGGGCGGAGCTCGCGGGTGCCAAGGAACGTCGGCGCCTGGAACTGGCAGCGGAGGATGCCGCCCGCCTCACCTCCACCGATTTCGCGCCGTGGCAGGTGGTGCCCGCCGCCGACGAGGCCTATCGCGACGCAACCGTGGGCAGCGTGCTCCTGGAGACGCTGCGGGCCATGACCGCAGACGGCGGCGGCAGCGCCCCCCGCCCCACGCCCAGCCCCACCCATGTGCCCAAGGCCCTGCCCACCTTCTCCATCCTCTCCACGCTTGACCTGAGCCAGAAGCTGGAGAAGGCGGACTATGAGGAGCAGATGGCGCACGAGCAGAGCCGCATCACGCGTGCCACGCTCTCGCCCCTGTTCGCCGGTCGGGGCCTCGTCCTCGCCTTCGAGGGCAGCGACGCGGCGGGCAAGAGCTCCACCATCATGCGCCTGCGCCGCGCGCTCGACCCGCGGCGCTTCCGGGTGCACCCCATTGCCGCACCCACCGACGAGGAGCTGGCGCGCCCCTATCTGTGGCGCTTCTGGCGCCACATCCCGGCCCACGGGCACACCGTGATCTTCGATCGCTCCTGGTACGGGCGGGTGCTGGTGGAGCGGGTGGAAGGGCTCGTCACGCCTGAGCAGTGGGGGCGGGCCTATGGCGAGATCAACGATTTCGAGGCCCAGCTGGCCGACGCCGGCTATGCGGTGGCGAAGTTCTGGCTGGCCATCAGCCAGGAGGAGCAGATGCGCCGCTTCGCCGAGCGCGAGGCCATCCCCTACAAGCGCTTCAAGCTGACCCCGGAAGACTGGCGCAACCGCGAGAAATGGCCGCTCTACGAAGCCGCCATCACCGAGATGGTGGACCGCACCTCCACCCCGGCCGTGCCCTGGACGCTGGTGGAGGCGGAGGACAAGCACTTCGCCCGCGTGAAGGTGTTGCGCACGGTGGCTGACCGGCTGGAGGCGGCCCTCGCGGAATAGGCCGCGCCCGCCCCTACTGAAGGGGCACAGCGCTGTTCCAGATGCGCTCGTAATCGTCCAGATAGGCCTTCGCGAGCGCCGGGTCGCGCAGGATGAGAAGGTCGTTGTCCTGCTGCTTCAAGGCGTTGGCGCTGAAATTGGCCGAGCCGGTGCGCAACACCTTGCCGTCCACCGCGAACGCTTTCAGGTGCATGATCGGCCGGCGCGGCTTCTTGCGCACGCGCTCGCCCAGCGGCGCGAGCAGCGCGTAGGCCTGCTCGTGGGTGGGGTCGAGCACGACCCGCACCGCCACGCCGCGCTTCACCGCATCCAGGAGGGCGTCGATCACCGCCGGGTCGGTGAGAAAATAGGCGGCCATGTCGATGCGCGCCTGCGCGGAGGCGATCAGCGCCACGTCGATGCGCTCGAGGTCCTCGGCGGGCGAGTGATGGAGCTCGACCGTTGGCACAGCCGGCTCCGCACGCGCCGGAGACAGCGGCAGCATGGCGGCAAGAAACAAGGCAGCAAGAGCGCTGGCGGCGGTTCGCGAGATGGCCATGCTGCTTTCCTTTGGCGCTGTGGCCGGAACCGTCCGCGAGCAGGGCCGGACCGCTGGAAACGACCCGGCTGCGGGCGGTTTCCGGTCCGGCCTGGGCGCGAGACGTGCTCGCGCCGGCCGTGCAGGCCGGCAACTCTCTGATGCGGCGGATGCCTCCGCCCGATGTTCCGGCAAGAGGTACAGCCGGGAGGGGCGGCAGGGCAAGATATTCTCAGGATCTGCGCTGGCAGATCATCCCCGCGGCCGGAAGCGTCGCTGGCATTCGGGTCCACTTCGCTGGGCGGGAGGGCGCGAAGCCGCAGGCACCGGGGCGCCTGCGGCTTCGCCACTTTGGGCCTGCCTCGGGGGTCAGACCGCTTCGACCGGGGTATAGACCGGCCACCACTGCGCCTCGCGCACGTCCTCGACCACGTCGTCGAGCTTCTCCTGCGAGAGGCCCTGCTGGATGGCTGTGCGCGCCACCTCGATGGCGACGACGCTGGAGGTGATGCGCAGGTCCGCGTTCGACGGCAGAAGCGAAGCGCCCGGCGTGGGGTCCGGCGCCTGGCCGGCGACAGCTTGGGCGGCGGCGAAGATCATCTCGTCGGAGATCATCTTCGGGCGGGAGACGATGACGCCGAAGCCGAGCCCCGGATAGAGCGCGGCATTGTTGGCCTGGCCGATCTTGTAGGTCACCCCCTTCAGCACCACGTCGTCGAACGGCGCGCCGGTGGCGACGAACGCCTTGCCGTCGGTCCAGGTGAGAAGCTGGGTCGGTGTGGCCTCGTGCAGCACGGTCGGGTTGGACAGGGGGAAGATGATCGGGTGCTCCACCTGGGCCGCCATGGAGCGCACGATCTCCTGCGTGAACTGCTGCGGCGTGGTGGAGGTGCCGATGAGGATGGTCGGCTTCACCGCGGCCACCACCGTCGCGAGGTCGATGATGCCGCCCTTCGCCGCTGCCGCAGCTCGCAGCGCCGACATCTCGGGCCAGCGGGTCTCGGCCGCCGGGATCGCCTCGCAGGGGGTGCGGGCGAGGCCGGCCACCTCCGCTTCAGGACGCGCATAGGGCCGCTGGTAGTCGAGCAGGCCGCCGGTCATGTCGGCCGTGAGCAGGCCGGGCAGATCCACCAGCCACACCCGGCGGGTGGCATCTTCCTTGGAGAGGCCATGGCGGACCATCAGGTCGCGGATCTGATCGGCGATGCCGACGCCCGCCGTGCCGGCGCCGAAGACGACCACGCGCTGCTCGGTCCACGGGGTGCCGGTGCGGGCGACGGCGTTGAGCAGGCCGGAGAGCACGATGGCGCCGGTGCCCTGCATGTCGTCATTGAAGGTCGCGACCTTGTCGCGGTAGCGGCCGAGGATGCGGCGGGCATTGGTGGAGCCGAAATCCTCCCAGTGCAGCATGGCCTTGGGAAACAGCTTCTTCACCGCAGTCACATAAGCGTCGACAAAGTCGTCATAGGCCTTTCCGCGCACGCGGCTGTGGCGATAGCCCACATAGAGGGGATCGTTGAGCAGTTTCTCATTGTCGGTGCCCACGTCGAGCACCACCGGAATGACGCGGTGCGGATCGACACCGGCCGCCGCGGTGTAGACCGCAAGCTTGCCGATCGAGATGTCGATGCCGTTCGAGCCCCAGTCGCCGATGCCGAGAATCGCCTCGGCGTCGCTCGCCACCAGCAGGTCGATGTCGTCGGCGCCGGCGCCGAAGTCCGCCAGCTTCGCCTCGACGCCCTCGGGATCGTCGATGCTCAGGAAGACGCCGCGCGGGCGGGTCATCACTTCGCTGTAGTTCTCGATCGCCTCGCCCACCACGGGATCATAGACCACGGGCAGCATTTCCAGCATGTGGCGCTGCAGGAGCGCGTAGAACAGCGTGGCGTTGTTGTCGTGCAGGCGCCACATGTAAATGTGCTTGGCGAGGTCGGTCGGCGCCGCGTGATACGCCCGGTAGGCGGATATGAGCTGCGGCTCCAGCTCGGTCGTCACGACCGGCGGCAGCAGGCCCTGCAGGCCGAGAGCCTTGCGCTCGGCCAGCGAGAAGGCCGTGCCCTTGTTGAGCGCCGGGTCGCGCAGAACGTCATAACCGCGGGCGGTCGTGGTGATGCGGCGGCCGGCGCCATCCTTGATGACCTTGGCTTGTCTGCTGAACATATTGCACTCGCCTTTCCGAATGGGCTGGAGTTGGGTGTGCTGCTTTCGAGCCCAGGTCCGGTTCGCCGGCTGGGCAGGAACTGAGGCGAAGGGGCCGACTGGCGGCGCGATCCGCGCTGTTTTCAGGCGGCCGTGGCGCCGGTGGCGGCCATGGCCGAGGAATTTCTCGTCGAGGTGCTTCGCGCCGATGAAGTCGCGCCTGAAGCTGAGGTTGCTGCGTCGTGTCCTCGCCGGTCGCCTCGATCCCGGTCCGGCCGTCAGGAGCCTGATTGGTCTGGCACTGCGCGATCTCCGAATGATGATGTTACCAGCCAGACACACGCCACCCTTCCAGGCTGCCAATAGCAGTACGATGGGTAGCGTTGTTCAGATTTGAATAAAGTGTAATTTCAGTTTAATTATTTTATGTAGTTATAAATATATTCGTATCAATATAATAAGCATTCAGCGTCTTACGAGATGAACATAGTAACTGGCCATGAAAGGTCAATGACAGTGCGTGTCGGTTAATGCATATATTTAAATTTGGCGCATGCGGATCATGTTTATATGCGCTTCACGATATATGCTTGAAGCCCGGTCGCGCGCTCAAGTGCCGTCGCGCTGCAGTCTGCGCCTTCGTCTGAGGGGCTGCAGGGAAGCAAAATGGCAGTGCCATGTCGTGGAACGGCTCGCCACTTCCTTGAAATGACGAGCCGCACCAAGAGTTTTCAAACTCATCGAAGTCCTCGGACCGGCTGTATGCCGGCCGGAGGTGGTCAGCGCCGGAGCCGCGATCGAAATCTCGCAGCGCGGGCCTCCGCTGTTTCAGCCCTTGACCACCGGGCTATAGCCCTGGCGCAGGGATGAGGTGAAGGGCTCGCCGATGTCGAGATGCCCCTTCACGAGCTCCCGCGGGGTCAGCGCCAGCCACTGGTTCAGCGAGACGTCCTTGTATTCGCCCTTGTTGAACACGTTCAGAACCCGCATGGGTTCGTCGCCGATGTTCTCGATATAGTGGGCCAGCGTCTTCGGCACATAACCCACGTCACCGGACGTGTAGTCGAAGGTGCGAGCGTTATTCACGGCATCGAACACCGTCATGCGCGCCTTGCCGCCGAGGTAATATTGCAGCTCGTCCGCATCCGGGTGCCAGTGGATCTCGCGCATGCCGCCGGGTTCGAGGTCGATCATCAGTGCCGCCATATTGGTGACTTCGAATTTCTTCGAATCGATGATCTTAGTGCCGCCGCCAGGGAAGGCATTGAAGGGCACCTCGGACGCGCGGAACACGTACTTCCCGGTCATCGAGACGGCACCGAGCTGACGGCGCACCTCCTCGATGGGGCCGGGAACCGGCAGGCGGAAGATGTACTTCTCAGCCGCCGGAATGCCCTCGAAGGCGCTTTCCGGCACGCCGAAATTCTTCGCGAGCACCTCGCGCGGGGTATGGGCGAACAGCTCGGTGACGAGCAGCGTCTGGTTCTCCGAGAAGTTGCCGTCATTGAAGACCAGCACGAACTCGGTGCCTTCGTCGAGGCCCTGGATGGCATGGGGGAAGCCGGCGGGAGCGAGCCACAGGTCACCGGGATTGAGATCTTCCACCAGCACCTGACGCTGGTCATCCACCAGGTAGAAGCGCACCCGGCCCTGCACCACATAGGCCCATTCGGCCTCCTTGTGCCAGTGCAGCTCGCGCACCACGCCCGGGCCGAGGCGCATGTTCACGATGGCGAGCTCCTTGAGCGCGCTGCACTCGCGGACGGTGACCTCGCGCGCCCAGCCGCCGTCCTCGAGGCGATTGTGCGCCATGGCGAACGGGAACTTGAGATTGGGGATGCCGCCGTTGTCGGTGGCGGGGGGAATCAGGATGTCGGGGTTCTGCGCTTCCACCTGCGGGTTGCGCGGCCCGGCGATGGTCGCGCCCTTCGTGCCCACGATCGGCTGTACGAGATCGCTCATCGATACTCCTCCTGTTAGTTGGGGTTCGGTGTTGTCGAAGCCGGGTTCCTTGAAGCGGGATGCTCCGTGCCCATTTTCGGCCCGAGCCACTGCGCGCCCGGACGCGGCTATGCCGTGACCCAGATGAACACGCCCATGGACAGAACCGATAGAATGGTACTCCAGAACAGTGTGGAAGCCATTTCCTGTTCGCCGCACTTGTATTCCACCGCGAATATGACGGCGATGGAGGCCGTGGGGATGGCGAGCGTGACGGCCACCAGCCCCCGCTCGGCTGCAGGCACCGCCAGTCCGATCATGGCCGCAAGGATGATGCCGGGCAGCAGCAGGTTCTTGCACACCACGTTGATGATGACCGGCAGCGATACGCTCACTTTCTGCGAGAACAGCACGACGCCGACGGCGAACAGGGCTACGCCCCCGGTGGACTGCCCGAGCAGGATGAAGGACCCCTTCAGCATCTTCGGCAGCTCGAGGCCCGCCAGCAGCAGTGCGAAGGCCAGCACCGGCGCCCACACCACCGGCTGCCTGACCGCTTTGACGATGCTTGCCCCCGCGGTTGCCAGCGGGCTCCGCCCAGGAGCGCCTGGAGCGTTGCCGCCCACCAGGAAGATCAGCGCCAGCGGCACCTGGACCAGATTCATGAGCAGGCTGCCGGCGGCGATGGCGAGGTCAGCGTCTGAGGGATAGAGCACGCCCAGCACCGGCGTGCCGATAAAGGGCACCGCCGGTCCGGCGATGGCGATGGCCCGCAGCGCCGCCAGCTTGGCCGATGACCGGAACAGGAGCGAGACCACGAAAACCAGGACCAGCCCGCCCACCATGCCGACCGTGGTCCAAATGAACAGCGGCACGTTCCGGCCGATCTCCGCCAGCGGTGTCCCCAGGATGCCGGCAAACAGCAGCAGGGGCAGCGCGTAGAGCATCACCATGCGGTTGAGGACCGTGGCCTGGTCCTGCGTGAAGCTGCGCTCCCACCCCGCGAAGAAGCCGAGCATCAGCGTCACGAGGATGGGCAGCAGCGCAGTGACGATGGTTTCAAGCATGGCACGCCTCTCCGTCGGATGGGACGGTTTCCGGCCCCGGCCGGAAGATGTGGAGTAGGGTGGTGGCCGGGGCGGAATGATCCCGCCGGCTGGGGGCTGTCCGGTGCGCATGCGGGCCGCGCCCCGCCGGGATGGTTCCGGGCGAGGCGCCGCCTTGCGCGCTGCTCAGAGCAGCGGGGGGATGGCCGGCGCGATCGGCACCTCGATGACGGTCGGCCCCTTGCGGGTGAGCGCCTCGGCCACCGCCTTGCGCACCTCGTCCAGCGTTCCCGCCCGCACGCCCGCGCAGCCGTAGCCCGTGGCAAGCGCGACGAAATCGAGCCCGGGAATGTCGAGCCCCGGCACGCCGGGCGTTTCCTCCAGAACCGCGAACGATTTCAGGATGCAATACTGGCTGTTGCGCGGGACCACGAAGATGACGGGGAGCTGGTGCTGCGCCGCGGTCCAAAGACCCTGGATGGAATATTGGAACGATCCGTCGCCGATGATGGCGAGCACCGGCCGGTTGCGGCCGCTGTCACGTTCGGCGAGGGCGAGGCCGACGCTGGCCGGCAGGTTCCAGCCGAGGCTGCCGCTGGCGAAGGTATAGAAGGAGTCCGGCCGCTCCACCGGCCACGCCGCATGCAGTTCGCCGAGGTTGGAGGGCGATTCCTCCACCAGCACGGTATCGCCCGGCGTGGCCGCGCGCAGCGTCTTGAACAGGTCGAGCGCGCCGATCACGCCCGCGACCTCGGCCGGGGCCGCGGCCGGATGCGGAGCGGCGCCATGCGGCTGCCGGATCACCGGCTTCGCGGGCGCGGTGCGCGCGGTTACCAGCTTTTCCAGCGCCTCCAGGGCGAGCACGGCGTCACCCACCAGGCTGTCCCCCACCGGGGCGCGCGCAGTCTCGGCGGCATCGTCGCTGATGTGCAGCAGGCGCAACCCTTCCGGCAGATAGGGGCCGGGCACATAAGGATAATAGCGGAAGATGGGCGCGCCGATGACGATGGCGACGTCATAGCCTTCGAGCTTCTTGGCCAGCGGGCCGATGGCGAAGGGCAGTCCGCCGCTGTAGAGCGGATGGGTTTCCGGGAACGGCGGGCGCTCGGACGCCGGCGCGGCGAACACATGGGCCTTGAGCTTCTCGGCGAGGGCGATGGCCTGGGGCCAGCCCGCGCCGCGGGCGATGGCCGATCCGTAGATCAGAGCAGGATTCTTCGCCCCGGAAAGAGCTTCGGCGAAAGCGGCGATGCGGGCCGGGTCGGGCGCGATGCGGGTCGCCAGGGTGCGCACCACGGCGGGCGCGCTGGCCGGCTTGTCCCAATCGTCGAGGGGGATGGAGAGGAACACCGGCCCGGCCGGCGCCTGGACCGCCATCGCGTAGGCGCGCATGAAGGCGGCCGGTACGTCCTCGGCGCGCACCGGCTCGTAGCTCCACTTCACCCAGGGCCGCGGCAGGAGAGAGGGTTCCACGTTCGTCAGCCAGGGCTCCATCAGCAGCATGTCGCGGGTCTGGTTGCCGGCGGTGATGATGAGCGGGGTCTTGTTCTGGAATGCCGTGAGAATGTTGCTCATGGCATTGCTGAGCCCGGCGGAGGTGTGCACGTTCACCAGGGCCGGCTTGCGGGTCGCCTGCGCGTATCCATCCGCAGCGCCCACGGCAGAGGCTTCGTGCAAGGTCTGAATATAGCGGAAATCGCTGGGGAAGTCCTTCAGGAAGGTTTCTTCCGTGGAGCCGGGATTTCCGAACACGGTCGTGATCCCGAGCTCCCGCAGAAGCGCGAACGTGACGTTGCGAATGGTCGTCTCGGACATCTTCACCTCTGTTGTTCAGCGTTTCAAGTGGCGCGCGTGGAGCGAGCGCCAATACCCCACTCTGCTATTTATATTCGTAATAAGACAGTATTATTATGGTATGGAACTCGCCTTCAGTTGCTTTCGCACAGCTCCGTCACGTGCTCAAGAAATGTATCTTCCTGCAGGTGCTCGCGCTCAGGGTGCGATTTTGTGCCGAAAGGTAGGCGCATGCTTGTGCAGAAAGCCATATCCCAAATGGGAATGGCTTGAGCGGAGGTGTGGGTTCAATGGTCTTGCGCGTGCGCCGGATGACCCGTTTCCGCGGGAGCGTCGTGTCGGAGCCTTGCGGGTCGCGAATGGTTGGGTCGGTGAGCTTGGGGGTGTCAGCCCGTTCAGATCGCCATGCATTTCGCCTCTTCATGGGCGGCAAAAAACGTCGGTTCTCGCGCGGGGAAAAGATGTGGGCGCCCCAAGAGGATGCTCTTTCCATGGTGCTCAGACCATTTGGAAAAATCAAAATATTCGGATTTTACTTATTACTGTATCATAATTATCGGGTATGACGATGAGTGTGGCTGGATCATCGAGGGGGCTGTGATGTGACTGCCGGCATGCTACCAACGTGTGAATATTTACAGGCAGAAGCAGGCTGAACATGGCGGAGCATGACGATCTCATAGACACCGACGAGCTTCGGGCATTCGATGTGGTCGCGACACGGCGCAGCTTCAGCGTCGCCGCTGCCGAGCTCGGTTGCTCTCAATCTACGATCAGTCAGCGCATCGCACGACTTGAGAAGCGGCTCGGCCGGCAGCTCATCCGCCGCACCACCCGCCGGGTCGACCTGACAGTGGAGGGCGAGGCGATGCTGATCTATGCCCGCTCCATCCTCGCCATCGCCGAGGACGCGCGCCAGCACCTCCTGCGCCCGGTGATGAAGGGGGTGCTGAAGGTGGGCATCGAGGACGAGTTCGCGACCACGCGGCTGCCGCTGGTGCTGGCCATCTTCCGCGACCAGTTCCCGCACTTCGCCATGAAGTTCGTTACCGGCCGCAATGAGCATCTGCACGATGCGCTGCGCTCCCATGAGGTCGACATCATCCTGGGCAAGAGCCATCAGGAGGGCGGCGGCGAAGTGCTGTGGCAGGAGCGGCTGACGTGGGTGGGCCGCCACAAGGCGCTGCCCCCCGTTGGCGAGCCGCTGCCCCTCGTCACCTATACGAAGCCGAGCATGACGCGTGATCTTGCGGAGGCGGCCCTGCTTGCCGCCCGGCGTGCCTGGGTGAATGTCGCCGAAGGCAGCAACCTTCTCGGCCTGCTGGCGGCGGCGGAGGCCGGGCTGGGCGTGATGGCCATCGGGCGCAGCTTCCGCACGCCCGGCATTGCCGAGATCCCGGCAGAGGCGGGCCTGCCCCAGCTCGGCACGCTGAATTATGTGCTCGAGGGCTTCTCCGCCCAATCCGACGCGGCCTCGCGCGCATTCTTCGCCGTGCTTCGGGAGGCGGCCAAGCAGACCACCCATGATACCGCCGCGCCTGCTGGTGAAAGCTCCGGCACTGCGTCGCAGAGCTGAGCGGTCAGGCCCCGGAGCCTCGCCGGCTATTGGTCAACGCGATTACAGCGGCCGGGAGGCGTCGCAGAAGGTGGCTGGTTGAAGGCTGCGAGAGTGCTCGTCAGTGCCGTAGGAGCGCGGTCAGCTCGATCCTGCCAGAGGGAAAGCTCGAGCGAAGCCGCGCTGGCCAATTCTGGTGCGTCTCAGGGGCCACCCCGTGGGCGGCGGCGATGTCTTGCGCGGTGAGCTGATTTTGGATCCAGAAGCTGGCTGGGGCGCCAGGATTCGAACCTGGGAATGGGGGAATCAAAATCCCCTGCCTTACCACTTGGCTACGCCCCAAGACCGGAGGCGGCGGACAATATCGTCCGCGTCTCATCCTGTCCAATGCGGTGTGCGACATATCCAAAGCGTGCTGCGCCTGCCGTCAAGAGACGGAAGGCGCAGGCGGATCAGGCTCCGGTGAAGCGCGGGGCACGCTTTTCGGCGAAGGCGAGGCGGCCCTCGCGGTAATCGGCGCTGGCATTGGCGGTGCCGGTGGCGCGCTTGGCCTCCGCTAGCAGGGCGCTATGCGCGCTCTCGGCGGCGCGGATGGAAAGCTTCGCGGCCTTGAGCGTCAGCGGGGCGTTTTCCGCCATGCGCAGCGCGAGCTTGTCGGCGGCCGCCTCCACCTCGCCTGCAGGGGCGAGCGCGTCGATGGCGCCCATCTCGTGGGCGCGCGCGGCGGCGAGCCTGTCTGCGGTAAAGAAGAGTTGCCGGGTGCCCTGGCCGCCGAACACGCGCAGCAGGCGCGGGAGGCCGCGCGGGTCATAGCCCAGGCCGAGGCGCGCGGCGGGGATGGCGAAAAAAGAGTCATCGGCCGCGATGCGCAGGTCGCAGCTCGAGGCCAGCGCCGCGCCCGCGCCCACGCAGGCGCCGTGGATGAGCGCGAGGGTGGGGAAGGCAAGCGCCTCGATGGCCGCGCAGGCGCTCTCCACGATGTCGTCGTAGCTCTGCGCGCCGGAGGCGTCGGAACGGGCGGAGTCGAAGTCGGAGATGTCCGCGCCGCCGGAAAAGGCGAGCGCGCCCTCGCCGCGTAGGATGGCGACGCGGATGTCGTGCCGGCGTGCGGCCTCTGTGGCGAACGCCGCAAGCGCCTGCCACATGCCGCTCGAAATGGCGTTGCGCCGCTTGGGATTCGACAGGACCAGACGGGCGATGCCGTCCTCGACGGTAATGGCGATGCTGCCAGCCAACTCGGCCTCCAGTTCCAGCGTGCGCGTGCGGTTATACAGGGTTCCGGCTCTAGAGCATTTTTGCGCGGCATTGAAACGCGAAATGCGCCTCGCTGCGCATTTCAGCTCAGAGGCGCCGGGCGCGATGCCTTGGCGGGAGCTGAAGAGGGGAGGTCTCGGGGATGCGGGACGGTGCCGGAAGGCACCGTCCCGCCCCTACGGGCACCGGTCAGGGCTTGGTACCCGAAGCTGCGAGAGCCGAAAGGCTCTCAGCTCACGTGTGGGCCGTTTGTTTGGCGCGATCGAGCTTGAAGTTCAAGCGAAAAAAGAATGATAGGATAATCGAGCGTAGATCAACCCGCGAGTAGACCATTCACTGCAACTTTACGCTTAGGGGTGGAAGTGGTCACAAGTTACCATTTCAATTTTCTATTCTTTTCGAAAAAGGAAATTTCCTATAAAACCGATAATAAGGCTGCCGATGGCTACGACGATTCCATATATGAGTGCATCATTATGGGAAAATGAGGCGATATCCTGTTCAAATCCGGTTCTATTGACTTCAAAATGCTGGAGCTCTTGTGTGGTCACTCTGCCCTCCCGCAGCAACTTGACGCTGACATCATAGCGCCCGATGGGTGCCCGGCCGGGGATGGTCAGATTAGCGCGGAAGACCCGCGGCGCGAGGAAAGTGACGCCGCTCGGATTCTCCTGATACAGGTCCTCCGCCTCGCGGGTCCTGAGGAAGGCGAGGCGGAACGGGTCGGTCGGCACCACGTCCGCATAGTCTGGGCCGACCAGCTGTGTCAGCACGTTGCGCGAAAGGCCGATCTGCTCCACGCGGAGCACCTCGGGCGGCGCCATCTCCTCGGCCGGGCGGCTCGCTTGCACGCTGAGGAAGGCGGGGACGTCGATGAAGGTGCGGCTGTCGGCGTTCACCCACAGGCCGAGCACGCGGGATTTGCGCCAGGTGACGAAGCTCTGCTTCGGCCCGCGCACCGTGACCACCACGTCCGGCGTGGCGCCGTCCTGCGCGGTTTCGGCGACGCCGAACACCACGAGCTCGGCACCCGTGAAGGTTGAGGTAATGCGCACCTGCGGCTGCGACACTGAGACCACCAAGCGGTCTGCCGTGTTCTCCTGAGCAGTGGCGGTGTGCGCGCCGCAGGCGAGGGCGAGAGCCAGCACGCCGGCTCGCAGCGGGGCGCTGTGGCGCGGCGCGCTCACCGGCGCACCTCGATGGGGTTGACCACGTAGAGGTCGGCCGGCGTGCGCACCAGGTCCACCGCCACCCGCAGCCCTACCGAGAGCACCAGCAGGCCGAGGAGGAAGCGCAGGTTCTCCGGACGCAGGGTCTGGCCGGTGCGGGCGCCGAACTGCGCCCCCATGGTGCCGCCGATCATGAGCACGAGAGCGAGCACCGCATCCACCGTGCCGTTGGCCTCGGCGTGCAGCACGGTGGCGCCGGCCATGGTGACCAGGGTGAGTACCAGCGAGGTGCCGACTGACGTGGTCGTCGGCACCCGCAGCATGTAGATGAGCGCGGGCACCAGGATGAAGCCGCCGCCGACACCCAGAACCGCCCCCAGCACGCCGATGACGAAGCCGATGCCGACCACGGGGATCGCGGAGACGTAGATCCGCGATCGGCGGAAGCGCATCTTCAGCGGCAGGCGCATGAACCAGGCGTGGGTGCCGGGCCTGCGCACACGTGGGGCCTCGCCCCGTCGGCTGCGGCGGATGGCGCGCACGCTTTCCACCAGCATCATGGTGCCGATGGCGCCGAGCAGCAGCGTGTAGGCGATGTGGATGAACAGATCCACCTGGCCGATGACCCGCAGCCAGAGGAACAGCGCCACGCCCGCCGCCGTCCCGGTCAGGCCGCCGATCAGCAGCACGCCGGCCAGCGGCAGGTCCACCATGCCCTTTCGCAGGTAGGACAAGGCGCCGGAGAAGGACGAGGCGGCCATGTAGGGTGACACGCTCGCCACCGCCACGGCGGCCGGCACGCCGGTGAAGATTAGCAGCGGGGTCATCAGGAAGCCGCCGCCGACCCCGAACATCCCCGAGATGAAGCCCACCGCGAGCCCCATGGCGAAGACGGTGAAGATGACCACCGGCAGTTCGGCGATCGGCAGATAGATGGTCACGGGGATCGTCCGTAGCGTGTCACGGCGGTTGGGGCGGCTTTACGCCATCGCGCCGGCCCTGAGAAGGCCAAAGGCGCGCCATCGTCGGCCCATCCGAGCCTTTTCGGTGGTCTGCCGGGCCGGGCAGGCGGGGCGCGGGTGCTTGCTGAGTTTCAACACTAATTCAGTGTGGCTATCGTGCGGATTTCCCGGATGAATTCTGGATATGCCTGGCGTGGGCGCATCAGCGCCGCCGGGCCTGGGACCCCAGCGCTACGAGCAGCGCGCTGAGGGCGCGGGGCAGGGCGGTGCGGCGGGCGGGCAGGCGGCCGGGAATGTGCACGAACACCACGGGCCGTCCCTGCGCCCGTGCGAGCGCGGTGAGGTAGCTGGCGTTGCAGAGGTAGCGCCCGGCATCGCGCGAAGGGCGGACGGGCACGCCGGCCCCGCGCGCGGCGGCGAGCAGCGCCGGCACCCGTGCCGTCGTGCGCAGCACGGGCGGCGCTTTGGCCTCCAGCCGCCGACCGGCCGGATGCCGGCGGGCGGCATCCGGCCGGTCGGCGGCGACATTCACCGCGCGGGTCTCCACGCACAGGGCGCGGCGGCGCGGGGCGACGCCAAGGAGCAGCACCGCGTCGGGCGCGTGCCGGTCGAGGTGCCGCTCGAGCAGGCCGAGGGCCGCCCAGCGCGTCGGCAGGATTTCAAGAGCGAGGTCGCAGCCCGCAAGCGCCGGGCGGCGCATGTGCGCTAGGGTGCGTCCGAGCCGCTCGGACGGGTTCACCGGCACGCCCGGAAAGGGCCCGAAGGCGCAGATGAGGATGCGCGGGCGCCCGGCCATCACACGGACCTCCGGTCGACGTCGCGCGCACGGAAGCTTCGGATGTGCCCCAACTCCCGGCGCCTCGCGGTTTCGGCCGCGGAACCGCCGCGCACTGTCGGCGGCATGACGCCTAGAGGCCGATGAGGTGGGCGATCTCGGCCGCTGCGAGCGCGGGCGCGAGGGTGCCGGCGGCCACCTCGCGCTCCAGCGCCGGCAGCCGGGCCTTCACGCCAGGGTCGCAGGACACCTTCTCGGCAAGCCGTTCATTGAGCAGGGTCCACATCCAGCGCACCTGCTGGGCCTGCCGGGTGGCGGCGAAGGCGCCGGCGGCCTCGCATTTCTGCCGGTGCAGTACCACCTGCGCCCATACTTCGGCGATGCCGTCGCCGGTGAGGGCGGAATAGGTGAGCACCGGCGGCGACCAGTGGGCCTGCCGGGCGCCCAGGAGGTGGAGCGCCGCGCGATATTCGCTGGCGGCGGCTCGTGCGCGGACGATGTTGTCGCCGTCGGCCTTGTTCACGGCGACGATGTCGGCGAGCTCCAGCACGCCCTTCTTGATGCCCTGCAGTTCGTCGCCCGCGCCGGGCAGCATCAGCACGAGGAAGGTGTCGGTGAGGTCGGCCACCGCGGTCTCGGACTGGCCGACGCCGACGGTTTCCACCAGCACCACGTCGAAGCCGGCAGCCTCGCACAGCAGCATGGTCTCGCGCGTCTTGGCGGCGATGCCGCCCAGGGTGCCGCTGGAGGGGGAGGGGCGGATGAAGGCGCGCTCGTCCATGGAAAGGCGGGCCATGCGGGTCTTGTCGCCGAGGATGGAGCCGCCGGTGCGGCTGGAGGAGGGGTCCACCGCCAGCACCGCCACCTTGTGGCCGAGGCCCGTGAGGTGGGTGCCGAGCGCGTCGATGGTGGTGGACTTGCCGACCCCCGGCACGCCGGTGATGCCCACCCGGAAGGCCCCGCCCGTGCGCGGCAGAAGCGACTGGAGCAATGCCTGGGCGCGGGCGCGGTGGTCGGCGCGGCGCGATTCGACGAGGGTGATGGCCCGCGCCAGCGCGGCGCGCTCGCCCCTTGCGACCCCTTCGGCGAGCTTCGCATCGTCCAGCACACGCGCAGCCGTCATCGTGCTTCTTCTCCGGTGTGGCCAGCCTGGGCCGGCCTCGTCTTCGCATTGCAACGGAACTCGGCATGGTCCGCGGGCGTTGTCCAGGCAAATTTCCACTTCGACCCGGCGGCGCGTGGGCTTCCTCCCCGCTGCCGGACATTCGGCGCGACGCCTCCGGGCCGCGCCTGAACGGCGGGCGGGCATGGCCGCGCCGTGGTGGCCGCCGCCCGCACAACAGAGGAGGAGAAGCCGATGAATTGGGATCGCATCGAGGGGAACTGGAAGCAGCTCTCCGGCCATGTGAAGGCCCAGTGGGGCAAGCTGACCGATGATGACCTCAGCCAGATCGCGGGCCAGCGCGAGGCCCTCGAAGGCAAGATCCAGGAGCGCTACGGGCTCGCCAAGGACGAGGCGAAGCGGCAGGTGGACAAGTTCACCGGCTCCATCAATTAGCGCCCGCGCACACGTTTCAGGAAACCTCCGACCCCCGCGTCGTCTCTCGGCGCGGGGGCTTTTTTGTCTGGGCAGCGCCCTTTCGAGTGTGATCCGGGAGCCTGCGCGTGTGCGGAGCTTCAGCCGGCGAAGGCGCGGATGCCGCTCGCGTCGAGCCGGGCCAGGGCATCGGCCGCACGCGTGCCCGAGATAACGATGTCAGGCGCGATTTCCACCAGCGGCACCAGGGCGAACGCCCGTTCCAGCAGGCGGGGGTGGGGAATCTCCAGATCCGGCTCGGCCACCTTCGCGCGGCCATGGAGCAGGATGTCGATATCGATGCGCCGAGGGCCGAAACGCACCTCGCGGCCGCGGTCGCGCCCCAGCATCCGCTCCACCAGCAGGCACAGGAACAGGAGGCTGCGCGCGCCCACCGGGGTTTCCACCGCCACCACCTGGTTGAGGTACGGCCCCTGCGGCACCGGGCCCCAGGGCGGCGTTTCGTAGAGCGCCGAGCGGGCGCGGATGGTGAGCCCCGCCCGCGCCAGCACGCCGAGGGCCAGGCCGAGGGTTCCCGCCCGGTCGCCCACGTTGGAGCCGAGGCACAGATAGGCCGTCTCTGCGTTCATGAGGCATCCCGGATGGCTTCCGCGACGCGCGCCGCCTGCACGTGGGCGGCGACATCATGGACGCGGATGATCTCCACCCCCGCCATGATGCCGATGACGTTGGAGGCGATGGTGCCCGGCAGGCGCTCGGCGGGCGTGGTCTCGATCACCTTGCCGATGAGGGACTTGCGGGAGGTGCCGAGCAAAATCGGCAGGCCCAGCACCCGCAGCTCGTCGAGCCGGCGGATGGCGGCGAGGTTCTGCGGAAAGGTCTTGCCGAAGCCGATGCCGGGATCGAGCACGATCTTCTCGCGCTTCACGCCCGCCCGCTCGGCCTTCTCCAGGGCTACTTCGAAAAAGGCGAGCATGTCGGCGACGATGTCGAGTGTCTCGTCCACCTCGGCGCGATTGTGCATCACCACCGCCGCCGCGTCGTGGTCCGCCACCACGCGCGCCATGTCGGGGTCATGGGCGAAGCCCCACACGTCGTTGACGATGTGCGCGCCGGCCCTCAGCGCCTTTTCCGCAACCTCGGCCTTGTAGGTATCCACCGAGATGGGAACCGGCATCTCCGCCGCCAGCGCGGGCAACACCGTCGCGAGGCGGGCCCATTCGGCGTCCGCCGGCACCGGCGTGTGGCCGGGGCGGGTGGATTCGCCGCCCACGTCGAGGATGTCGGCGCCCTCTGCCACCAGCCGCCGGGCATTGGAGAGGGCGTCGTCGGGCCGGGCGCTGCGGCCGCCGTCGGAAAACGAATCGGGCGTCACGTTGAGGATGCCCATGACGAGGGTGCGCGGGCCGAGCGGGATGGCGCGGTCGCGGGCGTTCAGGATGCGGGGAGGAGGCAGGGTCATGGCACGGCGATGAGATGAGGTCGCCCCACTCAAGCCCCTGGGGGCGCGCGTGGCAAGCGGCGAAGGGGCGGGTTTTCCTCAAGCATCCCGCGCGGCGCGGATGGCGGGCGCGGCGGGGCGCACTTGAGGGGCCGGGGCGCTCGGCTTACATCTTGGGGATTGCTTCAGAAAGGACGGTCCCATGCCCGTCGTTCATTTGACCGATCGTGCCCTCATTCGCGCATCCGGCCCGGAAACGGCCAAGTTCCTCCACGGCGTCATCACCTGCAACGTCGCCACCATGGCGGTGGGCGATGCGCGCTACGGCGCTCTGCTGTTCCCGCAGGGCAAGATTCTCTCCGATTTCCTCATCTATCGGGACGGGGAGGAGAGCTTTCTCCTCGATGTTCCCGCCGTGCAGGCAGACGACCTGCTGAAGCGCCTCACCTTCCATCGGCTGCGGGCCAAGGTGGCGTTCGAGAAGGCCGGCGATCTCGCCGTCGCCGCCATGTTCGGTGAGACGGAGGTGGTGCCGGAGGGGGCTGCCTTCGCGGACCCCCGCCTTGCCGCCCTCGGGCGCCGGCTGGTGTTGCCGCGTGTGGTGGCCGAGGGGCTGCCCGCCGATCTCGACACCTATGAGGCGCACCGCATCGGCCTCGGTATTCCCAAGGGCGGCGTCGACTTTCCCTATGGCGAGACTTTCCCCCACGAGGCCGACATGGACCAGCTCGGCGGCGTGGATTTCAAGAAGGGCTGCTATGTGGGCCAGGAGGTGGTGAGCCGCATGGAGCACCGCACGACTGCCCGCAACCGCCTCGTGGAGGTGGTTCTGCCCGCTCCGGCCGAGGTCGGGGCCGAGATCATGGCCGGCGAAAGGGGCATCGGGCGCCTGTCGTCCGTGGCCGGGGCAAAGGCCATCGCCAGCGTGCGCCTCGATCGCGCCACCGATGCCAGGGCCGAGGGCGTTCCCCTCACCGTGGCCGGCGCGGAAGTGGAGCTGAAGGCGCCGGACTGGGCCGAGTTTCCGCTGGAATGGGAGCGCAAGACGAGCGCTCTCGACGCCAAGTTCAAGAAAACGCAAAGCTGATGGGCATCGGCGAGGCTATTGCGCACGATGACGGGCGGCTGCGCTGCCCGTGGTGCGGCACCGACCCGCTCTATGTCGCCTACCACGACCAGGAGTGGGGCGTGCCGGAGCGTGATAGCCGGGCGCTGTTCGAGAAGCTGCTGCTCGATGGCTTCCAGGCCGGCCTCGCCTGGATCACGATCCTGCGCAAGCGGGAGAACTTCCGCCGCGCCTTCGACGGCTTCGAGCCGGAGCTTATCGCGCGCTACGACGCCGCCAGGGTGGAGGTGTTGATGCAGAACGCCGGCATCGTGCGCAACCGCGCCAAGATCGAGGGCGCGGTGCTCTCCGCCCGCGCCTATCTCGACCTGCGGGAGAAGGGGATCTCCTTCTCAGACTTGATGTGGGAGGCGGTGGGCGGCGAACGGCGGGTGAACCACCTGCGGCACCTCTCCGAAGCCCAGGCCGAGACGCCCGAATCGCGTGCGCTCTCCAAGCGGCTGAAGGGGCTGGGCTTCAAGTTCTGCGGACCCACCATCGTTTATGCTGCCATGCAGGCCTGCGGCCTCGTGGATGACCACCTGGTGGATTGCTACCGCCATTCCGGACAGCGCTGATCCCCGGCTCAGAACCGGGTGACGATCCGCGAAAGGTCCGGCCGCGGGCGATCCTCCATCTTCTGCGCCGGCATGCCGATGTAGATGAAGCCGGCCACGCGCTCGTGGGCGGCCAGCCCCAGGGCCGCGCGCGCGTCGGCGTCATAGGTCGGCCATTCGCTGATCCAGGTGGCGCCGTAGCCGAGCGCGAGCGTCGCCAGCAGCATGTTCTGGCAGCAGGCCGCCGCCGAGAGAAGCTGCTCCCACTCGGGGATCTTCACATGGGGCGCCGCGGTGGAGATCACGCCCACCACCAGCGGCACCCGCAGGAAGCGGGCGCGCTCCTCCTCCAGCCGCTTTTCGCTGGCCTCGCCGTCCTTGGCGGCGAGCACGCGGGCCAGGGCCTCGCCGGCGCGGGCGCGGCCTTCTCCCTCAAACACAATGAAGCGCCAGGGCGCGAGCTTGCCATGATCGGGCACGCGCGCGGCGATCGTGAGGATGGTGTCCAGTTCCTGCGCGGAGGGGGCGGGCTCCTGGAGGTCCATGATGCGGGAGGAGCGGCGCGTGCTCAGGAGCTCAATGGCGTCGGGCATGGGGCGAGGGGCCTTCGCTGGTAGCCGGCTGCGAGCCGGCGGGTCTGGCCGATCTATAAAGGGCATGGGGCATGGGGCGAAAGCGCGCCGTTGCCGCGCCGCACTTCCGCAGCGGTACGGCGGCGGCGACTTGAAACCGCCCCGAATTTTGTGCACCTCAAGGCGATGACCTGCTTCGCTCCCCTGTTCCGGCGTCTTTTCCGCAGCTCCGGCCCGGCCGGCAGGCCGCTGGTCCACGTGGCGCTCGCTCTCGCGGCGGCTTTGTCTTGGAGCATGCCGGCGGGTGCGCAAAGCATGCAATTTCTGGGCTCGACAGGCGCGGTGCCACAGGCTGGCCCCTTCGCGGCCCCGCCTGCTGGCCCCGGCGCGCGCTCTCCCGTGCTGGCGCCCGGCGCGGGAAGCGCGCCTGCCGCGGGCTCGCGCGAGCCCCATGCGCTGCTGCCCAGCGCGCCGCCCGGCAAGGCTGCGCTTGGCGTGTTCGCCCGCTTCGGCGAGGAGGGGGCTCCGGTGCAGCGTGGGCTGGTGTGGCGCGTGTTCGCGGACCAGCCGGAAAGCACCGGCGCCTTTGCGCTGGTGGCGGAAAGCGCGGAAGCGGCGCCGGTCTTTTTCCTCAGCCCTGGCGGCTACATCGTGCATGTCACCTATGGGCTCGCCACCACGGCGCAGCGGGTTGCGGTGGGTGCGGTTTCGCGGCGCGAGGCATTCGCGCTGCCGGCGGGTGGACTGCGCCTCCAGGCGGATGTGGAGAACCACGCCATCGCCGCGCAGAAGCTCACCTTCGACATTTACGAAGGCTCGTTCCTGCAGGGGCGCGCTTCGAGCCAGCCCTATTACCGCGGCGCGGGGGCTGGCGAGGTGATCCTGCTGCCTGAGGGCACCTACCATGTGGTGTCCACCTATGGCGATGCCAACGCGGTGGTGCGCGCCGACGTGAACGTGGCGCCCGGCAAGCTCACCGATGCCACCATGCACCACCGCGCCGCGCAGGTGATGCTGAAGCTGGTGAAGGCCAAGGGCGGGGAGGCGCAGCCCGATACACAGTGGACCGTCATCACCCCAGGCGGCGACACCATCAAGGAATCCATCGGCGCCTTTCCCACCTTCGTGCTCTCGGAGGGGGACTACACCGCCATCGGGCGCCATGATGGCAAGAATTTCAGCCGCGACTTCAAGGTGGAGGCGGGCAAGGACCAGAACTTGGAAGTGATGATGCAATAGCGCATCATCACTTTTTGAAAGCGACCCAGCGAAAGGCGAGGCCCGTGATCCGTTCCCTGCGTCCTGTATCCGGCCTGCTGGCGGCGGCCGTTGTATTCGTTTCGGTTCTCGCCGGGGAGGGCAGGGCGATGGCGGGCGGAGATGCCGCCTCGGGGCACGTGATCGCGCAGACATGGTGCGCGAGCTGCCACGTGGTTGAGCGCGGTCAGGAACGGGCGCAGAGCGATGCGCCGCCCTTCGCTTCCATCGTGCGCCGGGCGCTCGATCCCTCCGCGGAATGGATCGCCTTCCGCCTTCTCTCCCCCCACCCGCAGATGCCCCAGGTTTCCCTGACCCGCGCCCAGGCTGAGGACCTCGCGGCCTATTTCAGGACCCTCGAGAAGGAGCAGTAGCTGAGCGCCGGCGGCCGACCGCAAAGGCGAGGCCGTTCGCGTTGTTCCCAGAGGCCGTATGAGCTTGGCGCCGGAAGGCAGGCGGCGGTCTTGGCGTGTCTTGCCCGCAGATCCGCGTGGTTCGAGGCCTGCCTTTCCGAAGGCTGCGGCATGCTGCGCATGGGCGAAAATCGTGGTCCGCTCCGGAATGGCCCAGCCCTGGAGGCTGCCGGGCGGAATCAGAACTTCCGCATGTAAAAAGACCCCCGGAGCATGGCTCCGGGGGTCTTTTTTGGGTCGGCGAAGCGTTTCGCTCAGGTTGCTGCGCTCGCAAGGCTTGCCTTGCGCTTCAGGTCCGGCGGCACGGCCTCCTCGCTCAGGGCGGCGAGCACCTGGTCGAGGCTCCCGCTCTCCTGGGCGTTGGAGCCCAGGCGGCGGATGGAGAGCGTGCGCTCGGCCGCTTCCTTCTTGCCCGCCACCAGCAGCACCGGAACCTTGGCCAGCGAATGTTCGCGCACCTTGAGGTTGATCTTCTCGTTGCGAAGATCCACTTCGGCGCGCAGGCCCGCCGCCTTCAGCCGTGCCACCACTTCCTCGGCGTAGGCATCGGCCTCGGAGGTGATGGTGGCCACCACCATCTGGGCGGGCGCGAGCCAGAGCGGGAAGTGCCCGGCGAAGTGCTCGATCAGGATGCCGGTGAAGCGCTCCATGGAGCCGCAGATGGCGCGGTGGATCATCACCGGCGTCTTCTTCTGGCCGTCGGCGTCCACGTAGAAGGCGCCGAAGCGCTCCGGCAGGTTGAAGTCCACCTGCGTGGTGCCGCACTGCCATTCGCGGCCGATGGCATCCCGCAGGGTGTATTCGAACTTCGGCCCGTAGAAGGCGCCCTCGCCCGGCAGGATGCCGGTCTTGATGCGGCCGCCGGAAGCCTCCTCGATCTGCTTGAGCACGCGGGTCATCACCTCCTCGGCGTGATCCCACACGGCGTCCGAGCCCACGCGCTTGTCGGGGCGCGTGGAGAGCTTCACGATGATCTCCTCGAATCCGAAATCGGCATAGGTGGAGAGGATCAGGTCGTTGATCTTCAGGCACTCGGCCGCCATCTGCTCCTCGGTGCAGAAGATGTGGGCGTCGTCCTGGGTGAAGCCGCGCACGCGCATGAGCCCGTGCAGCGCGCCCGAGGGCTCGTAGCGATGCACCGCGCCGAACTCGGCGAGGCGCATGGGCAGGTCGCGGTAGCTCTTCAGGCCATGCTTGAAGATCTGCACATGGCCGGGGCAGTTCATGGGCTTCAGGGCGAACACGCGCTCGTCCTTGGTCTCGTCGCCCGCGGACTGCACCTTGAACATGTTCTCCTTGTACCAGCCCCAGTGGCCGGAGGTCTCCCACAGGCCGGCGTCAAGCACCTGGGGGGCGTTGACTTCGCTATAGTCGGCCTTAAGCCGGCGGCGCATATAGGCCACCAGTTCCTGGAACAGGGTCCAGCCCTTGGGGTGCCAGAACACGGTGCCGGGGCCTTCCTCCTGGAAGTGGAACAGGTCCATCTCCCGGCCGAGGCGGCGATGGTCGCGCTTCTCGGCCTCCTCCAGGCGGTGGAGATAGGCGGCAAGCTCCTTCTCGTCGTGCCAGGCTGTGCCGTAGATGCGGGTGAGCATGGGGTTGTTGCTGTCACCGCGCCAATAGGCGCCGGCCACCTTCATGAGCTTGAAGGCGTTGCCGATCTTGCCGGTGGAGGGCAAATGCGGGCCGCGGCAGAGGTCGAACCACTCCCCCTGCTTGTAGATCTTCACGTCCTGGTCGGCGGGAATGGCGTCCACCAGCTCGACCTTGTAGTTCTCGCCCATCTCGCCGAAGACGCGCTTGGCCTCGTCGCGGGTCCACACTTCCTTGGTGAAGGGGCGGTCGCGAGCGATGATCTCGCGCATCTTCGCCTCGATCACCGGCAGGTCCTCGGTGGTGAAGGGCTCGTTGCGGGCGAAATCGTAATAGAAGCCGTTCTCGATCACCGGGCCGATGGTGACCTGGGTGCCTGGCCACAGCGCCTGCACCGCCTCGGCCATCACATGCGAGCAATCGTGGCGGATCAGCTCCAGCGCGCGGGGGTCGTCGCGGGTGACGATCTCGAATTTCGCGTCGGCGCCGATGGGGGCGGCAAGGTCGGCCAGCTCACCGTCAAGGGTGACGGCGACCGCCTTCTTGGCCAGGGATTTGGAGATCTGGGCCGCGATATCGGCGCCCGAGGTTCCCTCGGCGTATTCGCGCTTGGCGCCGTCGGGGAAGGTCAACGAGATCATTAGCATCCTCCTGCCCACTCCTGCGCACCACGCAGGTAGGCTTGTGTCCCATATGGGGCGCACCTTTTAAGGGGGAAGGGCCGGCGGCGTCCAGATGGCCCCGGGCGTATGGATCGGGACCGGCTGTCCTCGGCGATGAGGCGGTTGTGATCGGAAAGCGGCGCCTCGCGGGGGCTGCTCCCCCTTTCCCTCGGGGCGCGGCTCAGCTAATCGGATTGCGGGGATGTGGGTTGTGCATGCCGCATGAGTCCTTCCGGGGACGAAGGGGCATGGCCCATGCGCGGGGCTGAGTGACGGGAACGGCCGGCGTTAAGCCGCGCTTAAGCCGAACCCGGTGACAACGTCTGCTCCCGAAGGGACGCGACAGATGAGGCGGGCATGATTTCCTCGACCTTCAAGACCTTGACCTTCGCCGCCCTGCTTCAGGCTGGCCTGCTGGCCGGCGTGAGCGCGGGCCATGCGCAGACGGCGCCGCGCGGTACCCCCGGCGCCACCATGGATATCGGCGACCAGCCCGGCTACGTGCCTCCCGATGACGACGAGGCCCAGATGGACCCCGCCTTCCGTCGCCAGCCGGTGTATTTCCGCACCACCGAGCCGCCGGGCACCATCATCATCAGCACCAACGAGCGCTTCCTTTATCTCGTCCAGGGCGACAACCGCGCCATCCGCTACGGCATCGGCGTCGGCCGCGACGGCTTCCAGTGGTCGGGCCTGAAGAGCATCGAGCGCAAGGCCGAATGGCCTGACTGGCGCCCGCCGTCCGAGATGATCGAGCGCCAGCCCTACCTGCCGCGCTTCATGGCCGGTGGCCCCGGCAACCCCATGGGCGCCCGCGCGCTCTACATCGGCGGCACGGTCTACCGCATCCACGGCACCAACCAGCCGCAGACCATCGGCTATGCGGTGTCCTCGGGCTGCTTCCGCCTCGTGAACTCCGACATCATCGACCTCTACCAGCGCGTGCCGGTGGGCACGAAGGTCATCGTGCGCCAGCAGGCCACCCTCTGAGGGTGGCCCTTTTCCTTTTCTCCCTTCTCCTGAACCGGGGGCATTCATGAAGAAGTTACTGGCCCTTCTGGCCGGCGCGGTCGCGCTCGCGGCCACCGGCGCCTCGGCCGAGACTGTGGCGCCGTCGCAGACCCTGAAGACCGTGAAGGACCGCGGCGAGCTTATCTGCGGCGTGTCGAAGGGCCTGCCGGGCTTCTCGGCGGCCGACGCCAAGGGGCAGTGGAGCGGCTTCGACGTGGACCTGTGCCGCGCGGTGGCTGCCGCCGTGCTCGGCAGCGGCGACAAGGTGAAGTTCGTGCCTCTCTCGGCGGAGGAACGCTTCCCCGCCCTGCAGAAGGGGCAGGTGGACCTGCTCTCGCGCAACTCCACCTGGACGCTGGACCGGGAAGGCAAGCTCGGCCTGCTGTTCGCCGGCATCTCCTATTACGACGGCCAGGGCTTCCTGGTGCGCGACCAGCGCAAGATCACCTCGGCCCTGGAGCTGGGCAAGTCGAAGGTCTGCGTGCAGGAAGGCACCACCGCGGTGGGCAACACGCAGGACTACTTCAAGGCCAACGGCATGGAGCTGGAGCTGATCACGCTGCCCAACTCCGAGGAGCTGGTGAAGGCCTACGAATCGGGCAAGTGCGACACCCTCACCACCGACGTGTCGCAGCTCTATGCCCTGCGCCTCAACATGGCCAAGCCGGCCGACCACATCGTGCTGCCCGACGTCATCTCCAAGGAGCCGCTCGGCCCCGTGGTGCGCCAGGGCGACGACCAGTGGTTCAATGTGGTGAAGTGGGTGCTCTACGGTATGATCAATGCCGAGGAGCTGGGCGTGACCTCCGCCAATCTCGACGAGGCGCAGAAGTCGCAGAAGCCGGACGTGAAGCGCCTGCTCGGCGTGGAGGGCGACAACGGCGCCTCCCTCGGCCTGCCCAACGATTTCGTGGTGCTGGTGGTGAAGGCCGTGGGCAACTACGGCGAGAGCTATGAGCGCAACGTGGGCGCCGCCTCCAAGCTCGGCATCCCCCGCGGGATCAACCAGCTCTGGAGCATGGGCGGCATCCAGTACGCCCCGCCCATCCGCTGACGCGCGGGCGCATTCCAAGGTTTCCGGCGCCGCTCGCAGGCATGTGAGCGGCGCCTCCGTTTGTGGCGTCGACCGTCGACAGGGGCGTGGCTATGCTGCCGGCCGAGAGGCTTTCCCTCGCGCCGGAAGGATTTCCATGACCGCGTTGTCGCGCCGCACCCTCGTTGCCGGCACCGCCGGCGCAACCGCCGCCGGCCTCCTGGGCGCCCGCATCACGCCGGTCGAGGCGCAGGACGCGGCGCCGGGGCAGGGCGCTGCGCGGCCGATCCCGAGCGCCTACCGCTACAAGGTGGGCGAGGCGGTCGTCACCGCCGTCAGCGACGGCGTGCGTACCTTCCCCATGCCCGAGGGCTTCGTGCGCAACGCGCCGCGCGAGGCGGTGAACGGCGCGCTCGCCGCCGCCTTCCTCCCGGTGGACCAGATCTCGATCCCCTTCAACGTGCTGTTGATCGAGACCGGCGGGCGGCGCGTGCTGGTGGATACGGGCAACGGGCCTGGGCAGGGACCGGTGGGCCGAGCACGGGAGACGCTGGCGGCCATCGGCGTGCCGGCCGAGAGCATCGACCAGGTGGTCGTCTCCCATTTCCACGGCGACCACATCAACGGCCTTTTGACCGCGGAGGGAACGTCCGCCTTTCCGAAGGCTCGCGTCTTCGTGCCGGAGGCGGAATGGGCGTTCTGGATGGACGAGGGCGAGGCCAGCCGCGCGCCGGAGGGCATGAAGAGCAGCTTCCAGAACGTGCGGCGGGTGTTCAAGCCGTTCGAGAACGAGGTGGAGCGCTATGCCTGGGACAAGGAGGTGGCGCCGGGCCTCACCAGCCTCGGCACGCCCGGCCACACGCCGGGGCACACCTCCTTCACGCTCGGCTCGGGGGCGGATGCGCTCTTTATCCAATCCGACATCACGAACATTCCCGCCCTGTTCGTGGCGAATCCCTCCTGGCAGGTGATGTTCGACATGGACGGCGCCAAGGCTGCTGAGGTCCGCCGGCGCACCTATGAGCGCCTCGCCGCCGAGCGCATGAAGGTGGCGGGCTATCATTTTCCCTTCCCCGGCGCGGCCCACCTGGTGAAGGAGGGCGAGGGGTATCGCTACGTGCCGGTGATGTGGAACCCGGTGCCCTGAGTGCTCATTCGGGCGGCAGGGGCTCGGTCTCGGTGGCGATCCAGCGGAGATAGCCGGGATCTCCGCCCGAGACCGGCACCACCAGGATGGCCGGCTGCTCATAGGGGTGGATGGCGCGGACGGTCGCCACCACCTTTTCGGCGTGGGCCGCCGTGGTCTTCAGCAGCATCGCGACCTCTTCTCCCCGCTCGATCTCGCCCGCCCAGCGGTATATGGAAACCATGCCCGGCAGAATGTTGGCGCAGGCGACGAGGCGCTGCTCCACCAGCAGGCGGGCGGTGGCCTCGGCCGGCTCCAGCGCCGGGAAGGTGGTGTAGACCAGGGCGGTGGCAGAATGGCTCATGGGGCGCCTCTATGGCCGAGCGCCGCCCGGAGCGAGCCTGCGCCCGGCCAGGATGGCGCCAAAGCCGGCAGCCGCCAAGGTGGCGGTGGATGCCGCCGGCCTTGGCGTCCTCCCGCACGCAGGGAGCTGCACATTGCTTTGCCTCGACAAGACCCGATCGGGGCATTAGACGAAAGCGGGTGTTTCTGCCCCTGCGCGGCCTGCGCCGCCGTTCTGAACGCTTCAATCCATGAGCCAAGCCGCCGGTCTCTCCCCCAAGATCGCCTTTGTCGCCAGCCAGACTCCTGAAGCGGAGGCCGCGCGCGATCGCCTTGACGCGCGCTACGGCGGCACCTCGGTGGCCGACGCGGACGTGATCGTGGCGCTGGGCGGCGACGGGCTCATGCTGCAGACCCTGCACCATTTCCGGGACCGGGGCCTGCCCATCTACGGCATGCATCGCGGCTCGGTGGGCTTCCTCATGAATACCTTCCGCGAGGATGACCTGGTGGCGCGCCTCGCCGCCGCCCAGCACGTGAGGATCCACCCGCTGGTGATGGAGGTGATGGACGCCAACGGCACCCGCCACCGGGCGCCCGCCATCAATGAGGTGTCGCTGCTGCGCCAGACCTACCAGGCGGCGAAGCTCCGGGTTTCCATCGATGGCAAGGTGCGGCTCGAGGAGCTCATCTGCGACGGCATCATCATCGCCACCCCGGCCGGCTCCACCGCCTACAATCTCTCCGCGCACGGACCCATCCTTCCGCTTGGCACGGCCCTGCTCGCCATCACGCCGATCTCACCCTTCCGCCCCCGCCGCTGGCGCGGCGCGCTGGTGCCGGACAAGGCGCGCATCGACATCGCGGTGCTTGAGGCCGAGAAGCGCCCCGTGAGCGCGGCTGCCGACCATTACGAGGTGCGGAACATCGTCGCGGTATCGGCACGGCTTGACACTTCATCGTCCATCGACATGCTGTTCGACCCGGACCACGGCCTGGAAGAGCGCATACTGCGCGAGCAGTTCGTGTATTAGACCCCTCCTGCCCGCGACGCCCGATGGTTTTTTCCTCAGTCACCTTCCTCTATTATTTCCTGCCCGCATTCCTGGCCTGCTACTTCCTGGCGCCGGGTATACGGATCAAGAATACCGTTCTGCTGGTCTTCTCCCTCGTCTTCTATGCTTGGGGCGGGCTGGCGAACGTGGTGGTGCTCGCGAGCTCCATCGTGGCGAACTATTTTCTGGCGCTGCTGATCGACGGGCGGTCCGAGCGCTACCGGCTGAAGACGCTGGGGGTCGCGGTCGCGGTCAACCTCGCCGGGCTCATCGCCTTCAAATACGCGGGCTTCCTCGCCACCAACCTCAATATCCTCATCGCGCCCCTCGGGCTTGCGCTGCCCGTGGTGCATCCGGAGCTGCCGTTGGGCATCTCCTTCTTCACCTTCCACGCCATCTCCTACCTGGTGGACGTCTATCGCCGGAAGGCGCGGGCGAACGGGCGGTTCGAGGAGATCGCGGTCTACATCACCATGTTCCCGCAGTTGGTTGCGGGCCCCATCGTGCGCTACTCCACCATCGCCCACCGCATCCGCGAGCGGCGCACCACGCTGGGGCGGGTGTCGGCGGGCTTGCGCATCTTCGTCATCGGCCTGTCCTGGAAGGTGCTGATCGCCGACGAGGTGGCGCCGGTGGTCTCCGTCGTGTTCGACAAGACGGCGGTGCCCAACCTCTGGGAAGCATGGATCGGCGTGAACGCCTACGCGATCCAGCTCTATTTCGATTTCGGCGGCTATTCCAACATGGCCATCGGGCTCGCCATCGCCATGGGGCTGAAGTTCCCGCGCAACTTCAACCTGCCCTATCGCTCGCGCTCCATCGGCGAGTTCTGGCGGCGCTGGCACATGAGCCTGTCGAGCTGGTTCCGCGACTATGTCTACATCCCCCTGGGCGGAAGCCGGAAGGGGCCGTGGCGGTCCATCGGCAATCTCTGGGCGGTGTTCTTCCTGTGCGGCCTGTGGCACGGGGCGAGCTGGAATTATCTGGTCTGGGGCCTCTATCAGGGCCTCTTCCTGATGCTGGAGCGCACCCGGCTCGGCACGTGGCTGGAGCGCTCGCCGCCGGTGGTGGGCTTCCTCTACACCCAGGCCGTGCTGTTCTCGAGCTGGGTGTGGTTCCGCGCGAGCTCCCTCGAGCAATCCAAGATGCTGTTCGGCAGCCTCATCGGCCTCAACGGGACGGGCGAGATCTCGGCCGCGCTGCTGGCGGAACTGCAGTGGATGACCATCGCGGTGAGCATCCTCGCCTGGCCGCTGGCCATCTTCGGCCTGCCGAAGCCCGGCGCGGGCATGATGCGCCTGCCGGAAAAGGTGCGCGGCGCGTTCTATGCCCTGGGCGACAGCACGGTCATGCTGGTGCTGTTCATCCTGTGCGCGCTTTCGGTGGGGGCGGCGGCCTACAGCCCCTTCCTCTATTTCCAGTTCTGAGAAACGGGAGGGGTCGTCATGGCGCTGCTCATGTCCTTCCGCCGCTATTGGGCGGTCTTCTTCTTCTCCGTGCTGGTGCTGCCCACCATCGGCTTCTTCGCGCCCGACCTGCCGGCGCCCCTGCGCACGGTGGCGGCCCCGGCGGAGAGCTGGTGGCTCAGGGCCTCGGAGCGGCTCGATCCTTACATTAACAACGTCTTCGGCTTCCGCGGCGCGGTGCTGGCGGCGCACGACCGCTACGTCCGCTGGCTTGGCGTCGACGGCGAGCGGGTGATGAAGGGCGAGGGCGGCGCGCTGTTCATCAAGGACCAGCAGGCGGTGGAGCAGTCCATTGGCCAGCTCGTGCGCCCCTGGGTGGTGGAGCAGGTGGCTGACGTCGCCACGCGCCTGGACCGCTACATGAAGTCCATCGGCGGCCGGTTCGTGACGGTGGTGCCGCCCAACGGCCAGACCGTGAACTGGGACCGGCTGCCCGCGTATGCGCGCGACCTGCGGCGCTCGCCTACCGAATACGACCTGCTCGCCAAGACCATGGCGGCGCGCGGCATCCCCTTCGTGGACCTGCGCCCGGTGATGGCCGAGGCGCGGAAGGACGGGCCGGTCTACCGCCTCAACGACACCCACTGGAACGACCGCGGCGCCGTTCTCGGCTTCAACGCCACCATGGATGCCCTGGGCCGGCCGGACCTCGCGTTCAATCCCGCCGACGTGCTCGGCCCGCCCCGTGAGCGGTTCGACGGTGATCTGGTGCGCCTCATGGGCGCCACCAAGGCCGAGGTGCCGGATGTGGACTATCCGCGCAAGGGCGCCATGGTGCGGCGCGAGGACCTGACGCCGATCCCCGACATCGCGACCCAGCGCTCGCCCAAGGACCCCTTCCAGCCCCAGGTCTACGAGACCGGGCATGCGGGGCCGCGCATCATGGTGATCGGCGATTCGTTCACCCAGAGCTTCTGGCCGGGCCTCCTGGCCGCCCGCGCCTCCGCCTACATGTGGACCCACCACCGCAGCTGCGGCTTCGACATGCAGGAAGTGGAGCGCTTCAAGCCCGATATCCTGATCTACGCCCCCGCCGAGCGCTCTCTGCCGTGCCGGGCGGAGAAATAGCGCGCGCTCCGCCTCAGGCCTTCGGGCGCGGGCGGGCGACGAGGCGATCCACCGGGGCGTAGTCGAGGTAGCCGCAGCGCGCCAGGGTGTGCAGACGGGCGATGTCCAGCCGCCCATCCACGAGGGTTTCGTCGGCGATGTGGACGCCGACGACCTCTCCGATGACCATGTAGTTGTCGGTCACGCGCCCGTCGCGTCCGCGGAGGCGGATGGTTTCCACATGCACGCATTCCAGCGCGCAGGGGCTCGCGGCCACGCGCGGCGGCTTCACGAGGCGCGAGGGCGCTGGGACGATGCCGCACGCGGCGAACTCGCTCACCTGCGGCGGCAGCGGGGCGCTGGAGGCGTTGACCGCATCGATGAGGTCCAGCGTGGCGAGGCTGCACACGAACTCGCCGGTGGCCTCGATGTTCGCCACGCTGTCCTTGTGTCCGATGGAGGAGAACATGACCAGCGGCGGCGCTTCGCTCACCATGTTGAAGAAGGAGTAGGGCGCAAGGTTCGCCGTGCCTTCCGCCGAGAGGGAGGAGATCCACCCGATGGGGCGGGGCGCCACGATGGCCTTCAGCGGGCTGTGGGGCAATCCGTGGTCGTTGCGGGCGGGCTCGTAGAACATATGGTGTGCATCCGGGCGGCAAGGGTAGTCCGGCGCCATCGTTATCCGCGCGCGTCGGCGTCGTCACCGCCTCACGCACTCACTTGAGCGTGGCCACGGCGGCGGCGATGTCGTCCAGGCTGCGCTCCACCGCCTCGGCGCCCGCGGCGATGGCCTCGCGGGCCCGCTGGAAATCGAACAGGCCGATGGCACCGAGCCTAGGGGATACCATCAGGTCCGGCGGGTCCCCGGCGAGGCGCGAGCGGGCGATGCGGTCCTGCGTGATGTTGAAGGCGTCGATCATCACGCTGGAGAGACCGCGCGGACCGTCCTCGTCGGGGGCGGAGAAAAACTGCCGGCGCAGCCGGTCCGGGCTCAGCCGGCCCATCAGGTTGCGGCGCTTGCCAGTGAGCGCGGCATCCGCCACATGGCCCACAACGCCGCCGTGGTCATGGATGACGGTGCCGCGCCCGAACACGTCGGAATTCAGGTTGACCGCCACCACCAGCCGGGCGCCCAGCGCCCGCGCGGGGGAAACGGGCACCGGGTTCACCAGCGCCCCGTCCATCAGCCACCGTCCGCCCACGTTCACCGGGGTGAAGATGCCGGGCAGGGCATAGGAGGCGCGCAGCGCGTCCACGAAATCACCGCGCGTGAGCCAGATCTCGTGGCCGCTGCCGAGCTCGGTGGCGATGGCGCCGAACACCACTGGCAGGTCCTCGATGGCAACGTTACCCACCTTCTGGCGCATCAGGTCCACCAGACGGCGCCCGCCGATGAGCCCGGCGCCGCCGAGGGCGAAGTCCAGCATGCCCAGAACGCGCCGCTTGTTGAGAGCGAGCGCCCATTCTTCCAGCGCGTCGAGCTGGCCGCAGGCCCACACCCCGCCCACCACGGCACCGATGGAGGTACCGGTGACCACGCCGGGCCGGAGGCCCGCCTTCTCCAACGCCCGGAGAACGCCGATGTGCGCGAATCCGCGCGCCGCGCCGCCGCCGAGCGCGAGGCCGAAGGCGGGCCGGTGCGGGTGGGCCGATGGGTGAGGCGGGGCGGCGTCGAGATCGGGACGCAGCTCGGTCTCGTTCACGGGCGGGGCATTTGCCTGGGGGTCGTCGAGCCGGGGCCCCGTGGGGTCGAGAGCGCTTTCGCCACGCCGGAGAAAGGGATGAAACATGATCGCCTCGCAGTGCCGCCGCGTCGAGACGCGTGCTTTGCAGTAGCAATGCCCCAGCCCGCGCGCCGGTTCCGACGCGCCCCTCCATTACCTGTATCTTGCCACAGGCGGATGTCGGAACCGTGGCCGTGGCGTGGGGAGCGGTGCGGCAGATCGGGGGCCGGAGCCGGGCAGCAATTGCTGCACCCGGTGCGTTTGTCGATGGCGCCGCCCGGTATCGACGGAGCGCTCATGGCGCCGGCATCAGCGGGCAAGGCCCTCCTGCGATACCGGCGGGACGGATGCTTGGAGGTTATCCCGCAAGGCGAAGCAGACCGGTGGCCGCCTTGGAACCAGACAAGGAAGGGGAGCTCCGGCGGCGTCATCCGGCCGCCAGGAGCCATTTTCCATGCCCGGAAGGTCTGCTCAGCGGACCTGCGAGCGGCGCGTGGGCGGGCGGCTGTTCAGTGGTCGTGCGGCTTGCCGTAGACGGCGGCGGGGTCGAAGCGCGGGGTGTCGCCGGTGAAGCCGAGGGCGGTGTCCGGGCCCGGCGCGGCGCCCAGGGGCACGGTGCGGTAGAAGCAGGAGCGACGGCCGGTGTGGCAGGCGGCACCCGTGCCGCCCATCTCCACCTTGATGACCACGGCGTCCTGGTCGCAGTCCACCAGCATCTCCAGCACCTTCTGGGTGTGGCCGGAGCTTTCGCCCTTCTTCCAGAGCTTGCCGCGCGAACGGCTGAAATAATGCGCCTCGCCGGTGGCCATGGTGAGGGCCAGCGCCTCGGCGTTCATGTGGGCGAGCATCAGCACCTCGCCGGTGTGTGCGTCCACGGCCACGCAGGTGATGAGGCCGTTGGCGTCGAACCTGGGGGTGAGCTGGGTTCCTTCCTCCAGCGCCGCGCCGGAGGCGGGGGGGGCGAAGAGGGCGGCGGGGGCGGTCATGGGAGAGGCTCTCAAGCATGGGGCCGCTGCCTTGCGGCGCGGCCCCGTTGAAAAACGTCGGTGGAATGGCGGATCAGGCCCTGGCGGCGCGCACCATGGTCATGAAGCGCACCTGCTCGGCCGGGTCATCGCGGAACACGCCGGTGAACTGGCTGGTGAGGGTGGTGACCCCGGCCTTGGTGATGCCGCGCATGGACATGCACATGTGCTCGGCCTCGATCATCACCGCCACGCCGCGCGGGCGCAGGCCCTCGTCCAGCGTGGTGACGATCTGCGAGGTGAGGTGCTCCTGGGTCTGGAGGCGCCGGGCGAAGGTGTCCACCACCCGCGCGATCTTGGAGAGGCCCACCACCCGCTCCACCGGGAAATAGGCCACATGGGCCCGCCCGTAGAACGGCACCATGTGGTGCTCGCAATGGGAATAGAAGGGGATGTCCTTTACCAGCACCATGTCGTCGAAGGTGCCGATCTCGCCGAACGTGCGGTCGAGCATCTCGTCGCCGCCCTCGGCATAGCCGGAGAACAGCTCGTCATAGGCCTTGATGACGCGCTTGGGGGTGTCGAGCAGGCCCTCGCGCGCGGGGTTCTCGCCCATGTAGGCGAGCAGGGTGCGCACCGCGGCCTCGGCTTCCTCGCGGGACGGGCGGGGGCTGCCGTCCGGCAGCGGGGGAAACACCGCGCGGGGCGCCGGCTGGCCGTCCGCGGCCGGCTTGTGTCCCTTGCGGGCGTTCTTCGCGGCTTCCATCTCGCGCGCCTGCGCCTGGCGCTGGCGTTCTTCGTTTTCCGCCTGCGCCTTGAACAATTTCACAACCGCGTCCATGACGTACACAACTCCGTTCGACCCGCCGCGGCGCAAAGCCGGATGGCGGGAGTGTCACCGGTCGTCGGCTACGCATGCGCGGGAGCCTTTCCCAACCGCGCCCCGCCTTGCGGCGGCGGCCATGCCGTCCGTACCCTTCCAGCCTGGAGCGCTTCCAGGCGAAGCTCCATCATGGGGCGGCGCGCGTTCCGGCGCAAGCTGCGCGGCGCGCATGGGACGGGGGCCTTACCGGCGTCCGACACAGCGCTATATAGGGATGAGCCGCGGTTCTTTCGCCGGCACGGCGCCGGGGAGGGGATCACGTTTGGTTCAAGGCCGGCAGGGCCGGCGGGTTCGGGCCCATGATCAACGACATCTACAACGCGCGCATCCTGACACTGGCGGCCGAAATTCCCCGGCTCGGGCGCCTCCCCGCGCCGCAGGCCACGGCGAAAGCCCATTCGCGCCTGTGTGGCTCCACCGTGGTGGTGGATCTCGCCATGGAAGGCGACACGGTGACCGATTTCGCCCACGAGGTGCGCGCCTGCGCCCTGGGGCAGGCGTCGTCCTCCCTCATGGCGCGCCACGTGATCGGCGCGAAGGCCGCGGACCTGCGCGCGCTGCGCCAGACGGTGCTGAGGATGCTGAAGGAGAACGGCCCGCCGCCGGAGGGCGCCTTCGACGAGTTCAAGGTGCTGGAGCCCATCCGCGACTACAAGGCGCGCCACGCCTCCACCATGCTCACCTTCGACGCCGTGGTGGACTGCATCGACCAGATCGAGCGGGCGCGGGCCGGCGAGGCGGGCCATGCGGCCGAGTGAGCCGCGCGGAGGAGGAAGCGCCCTCGACGAGCTGCCGTGGACGGCGCCGAAGCGCCGGGGGTGGGGCCTTCCCGCTTTGATCGGCCGCGTGCCGCGCGCCATCCTGCGCGCGCCGATCCTGCTGTATCGCTACACCCTTTCCTCCTTCATGGGCCGGCAGTGCCGCTACCTGCCCACCTGCTCCGAATATGCCGACGAGGCCATCTCCCGCCACGGCGCCTGGCCCGGCCTGTTCATGGCGACGGCGCGGCTGTGCCGCTGCCATCCCTGGGGCGGCCACGGCTATGATCCGGTGCCGGGGGAGCTTTCGCCGGAGGGTCGCTGGTATCTGCCGTGGCGCTACGGGCGCTGGCGCTGCGAGGCGCCGCCGCAGGACGAATGAGCGCCGGAGCCGCTTGCCCGGCGCCGGGGGCGCTGCCTATGCTCTGCGTGGTTTCCGGGTGTGGAACGCGTAAGCCGGAGGGGATGGCGTGACGATCTCGGTGGTCAGCGGCGGGCCGGTTTCCGATGCCGCCTCGGTGGCGGCGCGTCTCGCCCTCGGCACCATGGAACTGCTGGGGCCGGCGGCGGCGGGCGCGCCGCTCATGGCGCGGGTGCGGCTGCCGCTGGAGCCCTTCAAGGCCGGCGGCGGCGGCGTGCAACAGGTCTTCGGCCCCTGGTTCGGCACCGCGCGCCGCGATGGACCGGTGGAGAGCTTTCGCCTCGCCTCCGTAGACGGCGGGCTTGCGCTCACCGGCCAGGTGGGCGCCGATCTCCGGCTCGATGCGCCAGCGCTCGCCTACGGCAAGGTGGTGGACATCACCTCCGGTCAGATGTCGGTGTTGCCGGGGGGCGTGGTGGCGCTGGGCCTGATGGGGAAGATGTCCGTGCCGCAGCCGGCGGGGCAGGAATTCCATGTGCATTGGGATTCCTGGTACGAGAGGCCTGACTCTGCCTATCCCGAGGGCTTCCACCTCACCAACCTGCCGCCCTATGTCTCCACCGTCACGCTCTGCTTCGCGCGGCCACAGGTGACCTACGAGGGGCTGGATGACAACGTCTATGCCACCACCGGCCTCCAGTTCCAGGGCACCGGCCACCAGCTGAAGACCGCGCTCGACCTGTTGCGCATGCGGCGGCCGGGCATCCGCGTCGCGCTCGCGGTGCAGCAGGGCGGGCCGCTCGGCTTCGAGCCCTACGACCGCGACGGGTGGGCCGGCATGAACGGCACCCACTTCCGCGCCCTTGCCCTGTTCATGGACCAGATGGGCATTCGCGACATCGACGTGGACTATGAGTGCGTGGCCTCCTCCATGGACGGGGACAAGCACTGCCTCGTGAAGGCCGGCGGCGACGTGTGGTGCTACACCGACGGCGAGCTGGTGCGCGTCATCAAGGCGTTCCGCGACAGGTTCCCGCGGCCGAAGTACCGGCTCGCCATCGACGCCTACAACACGGGTGCCTATTTCGGCCCATTCGCGAAGCAGATTCCCGTGGGCTGGAACCACGGCTATGTGGCGGCCCTGGCGCGGGACCCGAAGGCGCGCGCCGCCATCGACGCCATCAACATCATGTCGTTCGACGAAAAGCCGGGATACGACCCGGTGCGCGCGCTAGAGGCCTATCAATACCACTTCCCGGAGGCACAGGTGTTCCTGGGCCTGCGCTCCGGGCCGCCCTGGCACGGGGACGTGAAGCGCTCGCTGACCGATGTGATCGATTTCGCCAACGCCGCCATCCGCCTGAAGGCCGGCGGGCTGTGGCTCTATTCGCTGCTGTGGGACATGGGCGAGCCGCACGGGCCCTATGGCCCCGATAATCCGGACGTGAACATGATGGCCCGGCTGGTGGCCGAGCGCTTCCAACTGCCGGGCGCGGACGAGCCGCTGGTGCGCACCGGCGGCTGAGGCCCCGCCCTGCCCGACCCCGAAGGGCCGTGCGGGACGGGGAGCCGGCTCCGCACCTCAGCTGGTGAAAACGTCCGGACCGCCGCCGCCGATATGCTCCAGGATGATCTGGCGCACGGCCTTCTTGGAGAGCTTGCCGGTGGCGGTGTGGGGCAGTTCCGGCACGATCACCACGTCGTCCGGGATGCTCCACTTGGAGATCCTGCCTTCGTAATGGGCGCGCATGTCGGCACGGGAGAAGCTCGCGCCCGGCTTCAGCACCGCCACCAGCACCGGGCGCTCGCCCCAGCGTGCATCGGGCTTCGCCACGATGGCGGCTTCCTGGATGGCCGGGTGCGCCTGGGCGATGTTCTCCAGCTCGATGGAGGAGATCCACTCGCCGCCGGATTTCACCACGTCCTTGGTGCGGTCGACGATCTGGATGAAGCCGTCGGCGTCCTGGGTCACCACGTCGCCGGTGTTGAACCAGCCAGGCGCCTCCTCGTGGGCGGGGCTGTGCTCCGTGTTGAAGTAGGAGGCGGCCACCCACGGCCCGCGCACCAGCATGGCGCCAAAGCTCTTGCCGTCGCGCGGCACCTGCGCGCCATCGGCGCCGGCCACGCGGAACTCCATGCCGAACAGGGGGCGGCCCTGCTTGCACTCCAGGGCGAGGCGCGCCTCGGGGTCGAGCGCCTCGTGCTTGGGCTTGAGGGCGGCGGCAAGGCCCACCGGGCTCGTTTCCGTCATGCCCCAGGCGTGGCGTACCTTCACGCCCATGTTGTGGAAGCGGCTGATCATGATGGGCGGGGTGGCGGAACCGCCGATCACCACCCGCTTGAGAGCGGAGAAGCGGCGGCCGTGGGTGTCCATCCAGTCGAGCAGGCCGAGCCACACGGTGGGCACGCCGGCGGTGATGGTGACGCCCTCGCCCTCGAACAGGGTGTAGAGGCTGGCGCCGTCGAGGTGGGCGCCGGGCAGCACCAGCTTCGCGCCCACCATGGCGCCCACGAAGGGCAGGCCCCATGCGTTCACATGGAACATGGGCACGATGGGGGCGATGATATCGGCGCTGGAAAAGCCGAACGCGTCGGGCATGGAGACCGCCATGGCGTGCAGCACGCAGGAGCGGTGGCTGTAGAGCACGCCCTTGGGATCGCCCGTGGTGCCGGAGGTGTAACACAGGCTGGAGGCGGTGTTCTCGTCGAGGACCGGCCACTCGAAGGTGTCTGGCTCGCCGGCGATGAGGGTCTCGTAGCAGAGGAGGCCGGGCAGGGCCTCGGACGTGGGCATGTGGGCCTCGTCCGTCATGGCGACGATGGCCTTGAGGTCCTTCAGCTCGCCGGCCAGCTCTTCGACGATGGGCAGGAAGGTGAGATCGAAGAACAGCACGCTGTCGGCGGCATGGTGGATGATGTAGGCGATCTGCTCGCGGAACAGGCGCGGGTTGATGGTGTGGCACACGAGGCCGGAGCCGGAGACCCCGAAGTAGAGCTCCATGTGGCGGTAGCCGTTCCACGCCAGGGTGCCCACCCGGTCGCCGTCCTTCAGGCCGAGCCGCGCGAGGGCGTTGGCGAGCTTGCGGGTGCGCTGCGCCAGCTCGCCGTAAGTGTAGCGGTGGAGGCCGCCCTCCACGGCCGCGGACACCACCTCGCCATCGGCATGGTAGGCCTCTGCGTGCCGCAGGATGGATGAGAGCAGCAGCGGGACATCCATCATTGTTCCGAGCATCGTTTCCTCCGTTGGAAAGTTGTCGTTCCGGGCGTTGCCGGTCGTTGGTCAGAAAGCGTCGGCGGGAAGCGCCATGAGCGAGGGCGCGCCATGGGAGAGCGCGGCATCGAGGCCGAGCGTCTCGGGCAGCATGCGCTCCACGAAGAAGCGCGCCAGCGCCGCCTTGCGCCGCACGGTGGGCGTCGCCGTCTCGCCGAGGCCGGCGGCGGCCGCCGCCATGCGCACCCACATCCAGCCGAACGAGACGAGGGCGAACATGCGCAGGTAGTCGGTCGCCGCCGCGCCCGCCTCGATGGCGCCGCCGTTCTCCGCGAGCCGGGCGGTGGCGCTCCGCAGGCGCTCCAGCGCGTCGGACACCGGCTTCACCAGAGCCGCGCCGGCCACGGGCAAGGCGGCGTCGAGATCGGCTTCCACCAGGGCGAAGAAACGCGCGGGAAGGGCGCCGCCGTCGAGGGTGAGCTTGCGGCCCACGAGGTCCATGGCCTGCACGCCGTTGGTGCCCTCGTAGATCTGGGCGATGCGGGCGTCGCGCACGAACTGCTCCATGCCCCATTCGCGGATGTAGCCGTGTCCGCCGAGCACCTGCTGGGAGGCCACCGCCGTCTCGAAGCCGAAATCGGTGAAGGCGGCCTTCACCACCGGCGTCAGCAGCGCCACCATGCCGTCCGCGTCGCGCCGCGCGGCGGCTTCCGGGTGGTGGGCGGCGATGTCCATCTGCAGGGCGGTCCAC
This sequence comes from Xanthobacter sediminis, assembly GCF_043195015.1. Lineage (NCBI taxonomy): Bacteria > Pseudomonadati > Pseudomonadota > Alphaproteobacteria > Hyphomicrobiales > Xanthobacteraceae > Xanthobacter > Xanthobacter sediminis. Next base: position 454,044 of record NZ_JBAFWH010000002.1, read on the forward strand.
ACCGCGAGCGCCCGCGCCGCCTCGATGTAGGCGCGGCCCTTCAGCAGCATCTTGCGCACGTCGGGGTGGGCGATGATGGCGACCGGGCCGGGCGTGCCGTCCGCGCCATGGCCCTGCAGGCGCTCGCGCGCATAGGCGACGGCCTTCTGGTTCGCCGCCTCCGCGACGCCGAGGCCCTGGATGCCCACGAACAGGCGCTCGGCATTCATCATCGTGAACATGGCGTTGAGCCCGCGCCCCGCCTCGCCCACCAGCCAGCCGGTGGCGCCGTCGTAATTCATGACGCAGGTGGGCTGGGCGTGGATGCCCATCTTGTGCTCCAGCGCGCCCACCGACATGGCATTGCGCCGGCCGAGGCTGCCGTCCGCCTCCACCAGCACCTTCGGGCACAGGAACAGGCTGATGCCCTTCACGCCCCTGGGCGCGTCCGGCAGGCGGGCGAGCACCAGGTGGATGACGTTGCCGCCGAAGTCCTGGTCGCCGGAGGAGATGAAGATCTTGGTGCCGGAAATGGCATAGGTGCCGTCGCCGTTCGGCACGGCGCGGGTGGTGAGAAGGCCGAGATCGGTGCCCGCCCCGGCTTCCGTCAGCGCCATGGCGCCAGTCCACTCGCCGGAGATCATCTTGGGCAGGTATGTGGCCTTCAGCTCCGCGCTGGCATGGTGGCCGATGGCCTCCACCGCCCCGCGCGTGAGACCGGGGAACAGGCCGAACGAGAGATTCGCGGAGGAGAGCATCTCGTCGAGCAGGATCTGCAGCACGCGGGGCAGGCCCTGGCCGCCGTATTCGGGATCACCCGAAAGCGCGCACCAGCCCGCTTCCGCGAAGGCGCGATAGGCCTCGGCCACACCCTTGGGCGTCGTCACGCGTCCGTCGTCGAGCGTGCAGCCGCTCTCGTCGCCGGGGCGGTTGAGGGGCTCCAGCACGCCGGCACAGAACTTTCCGCCCTCTTCCAGCACGCTCACGGCGAGCTCGGTGTTCACCTCCGGATAGGCGGGCAGGGCCGCCATGGCGCGATCAAAGCCGAACACGCGATCGAGCAGGAAGGCGATGTCCTCGACGGGCGGAACATAGGCGGCCATGGGCGAGTCCTTGGGGTTCGGGGCCGGCGCGCGGGCGCGGCCGGGCGGCGGGGCATGGGAAGCGCGGCGGGGAAGCGGCGGGCGTGGCTCCGGCGGAGCGTCGCCGCCAGGCGTGGCGCCCTCGCGCGCCCGCCCGTCCGGTCCTTCGGCCCTGCCAGAGGTTTCGCCACGTCCGGTGATCTCCGCTCTGTTGTGTGCTGTACCAAACGATTGTTACACTCCGCAAGAGGCGCTTCGGCATTGGCGTCGCTTCATGGGCGCGCGGGTGTTTGCGCGGGCGGCGCAGCGCGGTAAGTGAGGGCGGGCAGGGCGCGACAGGTGCGGCCCTGCACGGCGAAGCGAGGCGGCGCGGGCGAAAGGCTGCGCGCCGCGGTACGAGGTGGCAGGTGAAGGACAGCACGCGAGCGGACAGCACCGAGGAACGGGCCGGCAGCGCGGCGACCGGCGTTCGCGGCGATCTGTTCGCAGGGGAGATCAGCGAGCGCTACCGCGCCATCCTGGAGGCGGCCGCGAGCCTGTTCGCGGAGCGCGGCTATGCCGCGACCTCGGTGCGGGACATCGGCGAGCGGGTGGGCCTGCTCGGCGGCTCGCTCTACCACTACATCAAGTCCAAGGAGCTCCTGTTCATCAAGATCCACGACACCGCGCTGCAGGTGTCCGAGGACCGCATCCGCGCCGCCATCGAGCGGGAGAGCGACCCCTGGGCGCGGCTGGAGGCCGCGTGTGTGACCATGCTGGGCATCCAGCTCGATCCCCAGTCCATCACCATGCCACTGATGAACGACTTCCTGGCCGTGCCCCGCCACGTGCAGGAAAGCCTCATCGCCAAGCGCGACGCCTTCGAGCGGATCTTCCTGGATCTGGTGGATGACCTGCCGCTGGAGCCGGGCATCGACCGCGGCGTCTACCGGCTGCTGCTGCTCACGCTGCTGAACAATGTGGGGCTGTGGTACCGGCCCGGACGCCTCTCACCGGAGGAGATCGGGCGGCAGATCGTGCGCATCTTCCGTCACCCTGCCGCGGCGGGCGTGATGAAGGAGGGGTGAGTCGCGCCGGCCTCGCCTCGTTCCGCTGGGCCCCACACGGGTTTTCGCGACCATGCCGCATCCGGGCACGCGTCTTTCGGGGGCCTCGCGCGCCAGGAGCCTTGGCGAGGCCGACGGGCATGTTACGGAAGATATGAAGGGAAGAAAATGCAGTGGTACAGGTGGGTGGGCTCGAACCACCGACCTCCGGTTCCACAGACCGGCGCTCTAACCAACTGAGCTACACCTGCACACGCCCCAGCGCAGGGCGCCGGAGAGAGCGCGGAACCTACGCAAGCTCCCCGCGGATTGCAAGAGGCAAACCTGAGGCATGGCCCGTCTTGCACAGGCCCGTTGCATCCACGGCGCGCTGCCCCGGCGCTCCCTGTGGGCCATGCGGGGGGCGGCCATGGCGATCGCCGAGCATTGGTGTAAAGCTCAGGGGCGGGCCGGCGGCCCCTGGAAGAGGACCATGCAGCAGTATCTCGACCTTCTGAACCGCATTCTGCACGAGGGCGCGCGCAAGGACGACCGCACAGGGACCGGCACGCTGAGCGTGTTCGGCCACCAGATGCGTTTCCGCCTCGACGAAGGCTTCCCCCTTGTCACGACCAAGAAGCTGCACCTGAAGTCCATCATCCACGAGCTGCTGTGGTTCCTGGCCGGGGACACCAACATCCGCTACCTGAAGGAGAACGGGGTCTCCATCTGGGACGAGTGGGCGGATGCGAACGGGGACCTGGGCCCCGTCTACGGCCACCAATGGCGCTCCTGGCCCACGCCGGAAGGCGGAACCATCGACCAGATTGCCCAGGTGGTCGCCGACATCCGGCGCAATCCCGATTCTCGGCGCCTTATCGTCACCGCCTGGAATCCAGCCGACGTGTCCAGGATGGCGCTGCCGCCGTGCCACTGCCTGTTCCAGTTCGCGGTCGCGGAGGGGCGCCTCTCCTGCCAGCTCTACCAGCGCTCGGCCGACGTGTTCCTGGGCGTGCCCTTCAACATCGCCTCCTATGCCCTGCTCACCCACATGGTGGCGCAGGTCACTGGCCTTCAGGCGGGGGATTTCATCCATACCCTGGGCGATGCGCACCTCTACACCAATCATTTCGACCAGGCGCGCGAGCAGCTCACCCGCAGCCCGCGTTCCCTGCCGCGGCTGGCACTGAACCCGCAGGTGAAGGATCTTTTCGCCTTCCGTTACGAGGATGTGGGTATCACCGGCTACGATCCCTATCCCGCCATCAAGGCGCCGGTGGCGGTCTGACACGCGGCCGCAAGGGAATGCTGGCGCCAGCCACACCTCCAGCTTAAGCTTCGCTCCTTGCGGGGGGCGCAGCATGATCATTGACGAGCGGGTCGGCGCAGGCGGCGTTGATCGAACCACGCTGGCTGGGTGGGTGGTCTGGGGCACGGCCGCCCTCTTTTATCTCTATGAATTCTTCGTGCGCGTGGCGCCCTCGGCGATGGAGCCCGAGCTGCAGGCCCATTTCGGCCTCTCAGCGGCAGCCCTTGGGGCGGCGGCAGGCGCCTATTATTTCGTCTACTCCCCCATGCAGCTTCTCTCGGGCACGGTCATCGACCGGTTCGGAGCCAAGCATACGCTCGTGGTTGCCGCGCTCATCTGCACGGCCGGCGCGTTCGTGGAACTGATGGGGACGTCGCCGCTGCTGCTGTCGGCCGCCCGCTTCCTTCAGGGGCTGGGCTCGGCATTCGCTTTCGTTGGCACCATGTACCTGGCGGCGCAGTGGTTTCCGCGCTCCATGCTGGCCCTGCTGGCAGGCCTCACCACCTCCCTCGGCATGGCCGGCGCCATCCTCGGCAATTCCGGCACCGCTTTCATCGTGGAAACTCTGGGCTGGCGGAGCGCGCTGCTGGCGGCGGGGGGCCTCGGCATCGTCATCGTGGTGCTCATCATGCTGCTGGTCCGGTCCCATCCCTCGGCCGGGGCGGCGGGGGGCAAAGCGCCCGCACCGCATATTCTCAAGGCCCTGCGGGTGGTGTGGTCGAACCCGCAGAGCTGGTATCTTGGTATCGTCGGCGCCGCGCTCTACATGCCCCTGTCCATCCTGGGCGCGCTCTGGGGGGAGGACTACATCGCGGCGGTCACCGGGGCAGATCCGGAGGAGGCGGCCTTCGCTGTCTCGCTCATGTATGTCGGCTGGCTCGTGGGGGGACCGGTGGCGGGCCTCGTCTCAGACCGCTATGGGACGCGGCGCATCCTGCTGCTCGGGGCGTCCATCGCCACCTGCGCGGTGACGCTGGCCATCGCACTCATACCCCAGGTCTCCCTTCCGGGCATGTACGGGCTCATGCTGCTGCTCGGGCTCGCCTCCACCTCACAGGTGGTGTGCTTCGCCTCGGCGGTGGAGCACAATCCGCCCGAAGTGACCGGCACCGCCATTGCCGCCACCAACATGATGATCATGCTGCTCGGCGGTCTCGGCGAATGGGGGTTCGGCGCGTTGCTCGATACCTTCGGCGCCGGTGCCGGAAAGGCGCTGGACCCCCAGGCCTTCCGCTTCGCCATCGGGCTTCTGCCCGCCGTCTGCATCGTCGGGCTCGGCGCGGCGCTGCTGCTTACCGAGGCGCGCGAGCGGGAGCCGGCGGCGGAGGTCGCTGCGGCCTGATGGCCGGGCGTTCACACCCGCGCGCGCTCACGCCATCGTGCGCCGCGGGGCGATGCCCCCGGGGTGCGGGAAGGCGTATGCGAAAGTGGGCCCTCCACGGGCGCCGCAGCGCAAAGGCCGTTCATGCCGCTCTTTCACGAACGCTCCGGCGCATTCAGCCGGGAGAAGACCTTCTTCCTCCTGCTCTCCGTGCTGCCGGCCCTCTGGCTGGCGTGGCTCGCGGCCTCCGGCGGGCTCGGTCCGCGGCCCTGGACGGAGGCGATCCATTTCACCGGCCTGTGGGCCATCCGCTTCCTGGTGCTCACCCTCGCGGTGACGCCGCTGCGCCGGCTGCTGGCGGCGCCGAAGCTGTTCTTCGGCCGGCGCATCCTCGGTCTCGCGGCGCTGGCCTATGCGCTGGCGCATGTCACGCTGTTCTTCATCGATCAAGGCGTGGTGCGGGCGGCGTCTGAAATCGCGCTCCGGATCTATCTTACCATCGGGGCGGTGGCGGTGGCGCTGCTGATCGCTCTCGGCGCCACGTCCACGGACGGCGCCCTGCACCGGCTCGGCGCACGGCGCTGGAACCTGCTGCACCGGGCGGTCTATGTCATCGCCGTGCTCGCGGCGCTGCATTTCTTCATCCAGTCCAAGCTCGACGTGACTGAGCCCGTGCTCGTCACCGGGGCGCTGGTGCTCCTGTTCCTCTACCGCATCGCCTTCAAGGTGCTGGGGGAGGTGAAGCCCGTAGCCTTCGCGCTGCTCTCCCTCGCTGCGGCGGTGCTTACGGGCTTTCTGGAAATGACGTGGTACGGCCTCGCCACACGGGTCGATCCCTGGCTGGTGGCGGAGGCGAATTTCTCGTTCGACCTTGGCCCGCGGCCAGTGTGGTGGGTGCTGGCCGGAGGCGTCGCGGTAGCGCTGCTCGCGGCCCTGCGCCAACGCGCGGCGCCGCGCCGGGCGAACCGCCCCGCCCGCTCTCACGCCTGAGCGGGCAGGACGCCGAGCAGAAGGTCGAGCCCCTCTTCCGGCCGTGTGCGCGTCCAGTCGGCCATCTGGTGACGGAAAAAGGTGCGCTGGCGCTTGGCGTAGCGACGGGTGTCGCCCTGCCCCTCGGCAATGGCGTCGGCGAGGCTCATCTCGCCGGCCAGATGGCGGGTGAGGGCGGGCGCGCCGTGCGCCTTCAGCGCCGTCCGGGCCGGATCGAGCCGGCGGGCGGTCAGGCGGGCAACCTCCGCCAGCGCTCCTGCGTCGAGCATCGTGAGAAAGCGCGTGTCGATGCGCCGGCGCAGCAGCTCGGGCTCCACCTCCAGCACCATCCGCACGCATGATTCGGCGGGCAGGAACGGCGGCTGGGCTTCCCCCTGCCATGCGGAAAGGGGGCGCCCGGTGGCCGCCTCAACCTCCAGCGCGCGGAGGATGCGCTGGCGATCATTGGCGCCGATGCGCGTGGCGGCGGTGGGGTCCACTTTCGCGAGCCGTGCGTGGAGCGCTTCGTTCGGTGCACGCTCGGCGCCCTCGCGGACCTCGGCGCGGATGTGGTCGGGAATGGCGGGCAGGTCCACAAGCCCTTGCGTCAGCGCACGAAAATAGAGGCCGGTGCCGCCGACCAGGATCGGCAGGCGACGATCCGCCCAGGCTTGGCACAGGGCTGCCTTGGCGTCGGTGAGCCAGTGGCCGACGGAATATTCGCGGTCCGCGTCCACATGGCCATAAAGAAGATGAGGTGCCCGCCTAAGGTCCGCGTCGCTCGGCCGCGCCGTGAGCACCGCAAGATCGCCATAGACCTGCATGGAATCTGCATTGAGCACGACACCACCCGTGCGCTCCGCGAGCGCAAGGGCGAGAGCCGACTTGCCGCTGGCGGTGGGACCTGCGATGAGCACCGCCGTCCCCTTCTCCTGTCCTGTCTCCGGTTCTTCCATGGCCTATGTTGCAACGCTGATTTCGAATCCATCCGCCCCGGCGGTGACGCGCGAGGCACTCCACGATGCGCGCGCCGTCCTGCCCCACGCCCAGGAGCCGGTGATCCTCGACCCGGAGGTCGCCGCCGACATCCACTTCGCGCCTGCGCTCGGCGCCGATGCGCGCGCCATCGCCGGCCGGGTGCGGGAGGCCCTCGGTGGCGCGCCCATCGACGTGGTGGTGCAGCTTGAGGCCGGCCGGCGCAAGCGTTTGTTCCTCGCGGACATGGATTCCACCATGATCCGCCAGGAATGCATCGACGAGCTGGCGGACGTGGTGGGCGTGAAAGCCCATGTCTCCGCCATCACCGAGCGCGCCATGCGTGGCGAGATCGAGTTCGAGCCTGCCCTGCGGGAGCGGGTCGCGCTGCTGCGCGGCCTCTCCGCCTCGGTGGTGGACGAGGTGCTGCGCGATCGCATCCACCTTACCGCCGGCGGCCGGGAGCTGGTGGGCACCATGCGGGCGAATGGCGCCTACACGGCCCTCGTATCCGGTGGCTTCACCCTGTTCACGTCCGCCATCGCCGACATGATCGGCTTCGATGAGCACCGCGCAAACACCCTGCTGGTGGATGGCGGAAGCTTTGTTGGCGCGGTGGCCGAGCCGATTCTCGGCCGCGACGCCAAGTTCGCGGCCCTGGTGGAGCTGCGCGACCGCTTCCACCTCGCGCCCTCCGAGACCCTGGCCGTGGGCGACGGCGCCAACGACCTCGCCATGCTGGCGGAAGCGGGCCTCGGCATCGCCTTCCATGCCAAGCCGCAGGTGGCGGCGGCGGCCCATGCCCGCATCGACCACGGCGACCTCACCGCGCTGCTCTACATGCAGGGCTACATGCGCGAAGAGTTCCACCCCGCCTGACCCGCTATCGGCGGCACCGCGCAGAGAGCGGATGCCGCCGAAGCCGCGGCGTGCGGCGGCTCAGTCGAGCGGGATGGTCACGAACTCCTGCTGGCCCTGGCCGTCGGACACCAGCAGCAAGGCGGATTTCTTCCGCGCCTTGCGCAGTGCCTCGATCTGCTTCTGCACATCGGCCGGGCTCGCCACCGGCTCCTGGCCCACCTGCACGATGATCTGGCCCGGCTTCAGCCCCTTGTCGGCGGCCTCCGTGCCTTCCTCCACCGCGGTGATCACGGCGCCCTTGATTTCGGTCTTGATGTTGTAGCGCTTGCGCAGCTCTTCGCTCATGGGGGAGAGCTCCAGCCCCAGCGTGCGCTTGGGCGCGGCTTTCTGGTCCGCGCCGGCCTTGGCCTCGGCCTTGTCGTCCTCGGGCATGCGGGCGACCTTGAGGCGCAAGGTCTCTTCCTTCCCCTTGCGGATCACCACCACGTCCACTTCGCGTTCCGCCATGGTGTCGGCCACGGAGCGGGTGAGGTCGCGCACCGTCTTGATGTCGCGTCCGTCGAATCGGACGATCACATCACCCGCCTTGAGCCCCGCCTTCGCTGCCGGGCCGCCCTCGTTCACTACGCCCACCAGGGCGCCGCGCGGCTTGCCGATGCCCAGGCTCTCCGCAAGGTCGTCTGTGACCGACTGGATGCGCACGCCGATCCAGCCGCGACGGACCTCCTTGAACTGCTCGAGCTGCGCGATCACCGGCTGGGCGGTGGCGGAGGGCACGGCGAAGCCGATGCCGATGGAGCCGCCCGAGGGGGAGATGATGGCGGTGTTGATGCCCACCACCTCGCCTTCCATGTTGAACAGGGGGCCGCCGGAATTGCCGCGGTTAATCGCTGCGTCGGTCTGGATGAAGTTGTCGTAGGGGCCGGAATTGATGTCGCGGTTGCGGGCGGAAACCACGCCCACTGTCAGCGTGCCGCCGAGCCCGAAGGGGTTGCCGATGGCCATCACCCAGTCGCCCACCCGCAGCTTTTCCGAATTGCCGAACTTCACGGCGGTGAGCGGCTTTTCAGGCTTCACCTTCAAGAGCGCAAGATCGGTCTTGGTGTCTCGGCCGATCAGCTCCGCCTTCAACTTGGTGCCGTCGTTGAAATTGGCGTAGATCTCGTCGGCGTCGGAGATGACGTGGTTGTTGGTCACGATCAGTCCGGAGGGATCGATCACGAAACCCGAGCCGAGGGAGGACACGCGCCGTGAGCGGCTTTCCCCGCCGTCCTCCTGCCGATGCTTGAAGAATTCGTCGAAGAAATCCTCGAACGGGGAGCCGGGAGGCAGCTGCGGAGTGGGCACGCTGCGCGAGGCCGCGACGGTCTGCGAGGTGGAGATGTTCACGACCGCGTCCATGACGCGCTCGGCCACATCAGCCACGGTGTCGGGGCCCTTGCCCGGCGCGGCCGCCAGAGGGCTACCCGCGAGGAGGGGCGCAGCCAGGGACAGGGCCAGGGCGGCAACCGCCAGCGGCCGGCGGCGAAGGATGCGTCGGAACAGGGACATCGGTCTCCTCGGAGCTGCGGCGACCTGCGGAGGCTGCGCCGGGCGCGGCCGGCGCGCAAGGCCAAATGCGCACGCCCCCTTCACATCCCTCCGACAGGTTCGGCGCACGTGGGGGGCGCCGGACGGAAGCGGCGGGGCAGTGGCGCCGGCGCGCACGCAGGCATCAGCGCCGAAACCGTGAGCCGCGGAGCAACAGCCATGGCCGGCTTTTCAGTGGGGGCCGGAGCGGACCAGGAAGACCACCAGCACCCCCAGTGCGCCGACCGCGAGGCCGGCGATGCGCATCGGGCCCTCCGGCGCATCCATGACGGCGCGCATGGCGCGCCGCCAAGCTGCGGGGAAGGCCGCGAGGCACAGGCCCTCGATGGCGAGCAGAAGGCCGAGGGCGGCAAGAAGGTCGGTCATGCCGCCCCCGGAGCCAGTTTCAGTGCGCGGCCGGCTTCGGCGCAACGCCGCCGAACGGATCCCGGAAGTAGCGGAAGAAGCTCGAATCCGGGCTCACCACCAGCCGGGTGTCGGCCGACTTCATGCTGGCCTCGTACGCCTGCATGGTGCGGTAGAAGGTGAAGAAGTCGGGGTCGCGGCCGAATGCATCGGCGAAGATGCGGTTGCGTTCGGCGTCGCCTTCGCCGCGCATCTGCTCGCCCTTGGAGTTGGCCTCGGCCAGGACGATGGCGGCCTCGCGGTCGGCGCGGGCGCGCAGGCGCTGGGCGGCCTCGTTGCCCTGGGCGCGGATCTCGGCGGCTTCGCGCTGGCGCTCGGTCTGCATCCGCTGGAACACGGCCTGGCTGTTCGCCTCCGGCAGGTCCGCGCGGCGAATGCGCACGTCGACCACGGTGATGCCGAAGCTCGCCGCCTCGCGGTTCACCTGCTCGCCGATCTGGCGCATCAGGTTCTCGCGCTGGTCGCGCACCACGGCGATGAAGGTGTTCTCGCCCAGCACGCGGCGCAGGGCGGAGTTGAGCACCGTGGCGAGGCGGGAGTTGGCCGCCTCCACGGTGCCGACCGCCTGGTAGAAGCGCAGCGGGTTGGTGATGCGGTAGCGCGCGAAGGCGTCCACCACGATGCGCTTCTGGTCCGCGGCGATCACTTCCTGGGAGGGGTTCTCCAGGTCGAGGATGCGGTTGTCGATATAGACGACGCTGTCGACGAAGGGCGCCTTCCAGTGCAGGCCGGGGGTGGTGACCGGCTCCAAGGGCTCGCCGAGGCGCAGCACCAGGGCCTGCTGGGTCTGGTTGACGATGAAGGCGGACGAATAGACGACCACCAGGGCGATCACCGCGAGGACGGCGAGCACGCCACCGAAAACGTGATTCTTCATCGGGCGGCTCCCTGCGTCTGGGCGGTGGGCGCCGTGGAACGGCGCAGGAGGTCGTTGAGCGGCAGGACCGGCACGACGCCGCCCTGGCCACCGGAACCGGAGGTGGAGGCCGCGCCGGGGTCCACCAGCACCTTGTCCACGCCGCCGAGCACCCGTTCCATGGTCTCGAGGTACATGCGCTCGCGCGTCACGTCCTTGGCCTTCAGGTATTCGTCATAGACCTTGAGGAAGCGGGCCGCTTGGCCGCGCGCCTCCACCACGGTGCGTTCGCGATACGCCTGGGCGGCGTTGTCGATGCGGGCGGCTTCGCCTCGGGCCTCGGGCAGCACGCGGTTGGCGTAGGTCTGGGCCTCGTTCTGGGCACGCTCGGCGTCGGCGCGGGCGGCCTGGACGTCGCGGAAGGCATCGATGACCTGGGCCGGCGGGTCCACTTTCTGGAGCTGCACCTGGGTCACGCGCACGCCGGCCTTGTACTGGTCGAGGGTGTGCTGCATCAGCTCCTGCACGCCGGTCTCGATGTTCTGGCGGGCGCCGGTGAGGATGGGCTGGATGTCCGTGCGGCCGATCACCTCGCGCATGGCGCTTTCGGCCACGGCCTTGATGGTGCCCTCGGGGTTCTGGACGTTGAACAGGAACTGCTCGGCGTTGTTGATCACCCAGAACACGGAGAAGTCCACGTCGACGATGTTTTCGTCGCCGGTGAGCATCAGGCTCTCTTCCGGCACGTCGCGGGCCATGCTGGCGCGGCGGCCATCCTCGGCGACGCGGATGCCGATGTCGATGCGGTTGACGCGCGTCACCTTGGGGGTGATCACGGTCTCAATAGGGTAGGGCCAGTGATAGTTTAGGCCCGGCTGGGTGAGGCCGACGAACTTGCCGAAGCGCAGCACCACGCCCTGCTCATCCGGCTCCACGCGGTAGAAGCCGGAAAGCAGCCACCCGCCCACGATCAGCGCGACGATGAGGATCACGCCCTTGAAGCCGAATGCATCGGGCATCATGGTCCGCAGCCGGTCCTGGCTGCGGCGGATGAGGTCTTCGATGTCAGGAGGCGTGGGTCCCGAGGATTGCGGCCCCGAGCTCCAGGGGCCGCGCGGCCCGTTTCCCCATGGGCCGCCACTCTGATTCTTCCACGACATCCGTCGTCTCCCGTCGGCGGTGCCGCGCTAGGGCGCCCGCGTCACAGCGTGTCTCGTCCGAGCACCGCGCGGAGCGCGCAGCCCCGCCCGCTCCCCGCGCCGCGCGACCATCAGGCCGCCCGGCGGGGCAGGAACCCGCAGGGTCGGGAATGGAGCACCATTCCCCCGAGGGGTGCGGTTATAGAAAACCGTAAGCCGCGTTTCAACGCGGCGAACCGTTCGCCATGGAAGCAGATAAGGTTCCGAGGAGCATTACGCAACGGGAGGGCTGGTGACGCTCACCCGCTCGCTGCCGCCCACCACCCGCGTGCTCTGGGCGACGCCACGGTAGTGATCCAGCACGAACAGGCGGATCGCCGAGGACAGATTGCCCTGGCTTCGCGCGGAATCGATGGTGGCGACGAGGTCGGACAATGTGAGCCGACGGCTCGTGGCGATTTCCTTCAGCGCTTCCCAGAACGCGTCCTCAAGGCTCACGCTGGTTTTGTGGCCGGCGATGACGATGGACCTCTTAACCACGGGGCTCTTCATGTTCTTCCCTCTCGGTCAGCGCATGGCCTTCATGGCGCTGGCGCTGGCGTTCGATCTCGCGCGCGACGTTTTCACGCTCTGCCTTGGTCCGCCCGAATCGGATGCGGTTCTCCTCGGCCTGCGCTTCCGCGGTGCGGCGAGCCTTTGCCTTGCGCTCACGATGAAGATTTACCACGTCGCCCAACTCTCACCCTCTCCCGAGCAGCAGGCTCCCCCAAAACTCGCTGCCATTATGGACACATCATGCGCGACGTCCCGCGCCGGAGCATAACATGTTCACAGAGAGCAGATTACCTCTGCGACAGTGGTGAAGATATGGCGAAACGCCAATACCGCGGCCCCCACCGGCTACCATCCTGGAATAAATTTGACCGTCCCTACGGAACACTTACGAGTTTTCATCCCGGGGGCGCCGCCCATGCCTGGGTCGGATGGATGTCTCCCCGTCGCTCCGCGACCGTGCTATGAGCCCGCCCGCCGCGCGATTTCAGGGGCTCCCGCGTTCCACAGCCGGGCACGGACGCCGCGGACCTTGAGTTGAGGCGTTTTCCTTCTGCGAACCGATGTCGACTTCGCCCGAAAACGCTCTAGGAGAGAGGGTATACGCATGAACACGCGTACCGAGACCGATACCTTCGGTCCGATCGAGGTTCCTTCCGACCGCTACTGGGGCGCCCAGGCGCAGCGCTCTCTGGGCAATTTCAAGATCGGCTGGGAAAAGCAGCCGCTGCCGGTGGTCCGCGCGCTCGGCATCATCAAGCGGGCGGCCGCCGAGGTGAACCGCGACCTGGGCCGGCTCGATCCGAAGGTCGCCGAGGCGATCGCCGCCGCCGCCCAGGAGGTGATGGACGGCAAGCTCGACGAGCACTTCCCGCTGGTGGTGTGGCAGACCGGCTCGGGCACCCAGTCCAACATGAACGCCAACGAGGTCATCTCGAACCGGGCCATCGAGATGCTCGGCGGGGAGAAGGGCTCCAAGAAGCCCGTGCACCCCAACGACCACGTCAACATGAGCCAGTCGTCCAACGACACCTTCCCGACCGCGATGCATGTGGCGTGCGCGGAGGAGATCGCCCACCGCCTGCTGCCGGCGCTGAACAAGCTGCACGGCGCCCTCGCGGAGAAGTCCGCGCAGTGGGAGCACATCATCAAGATCGGCCGCACCCACACTCAGGATGCGACCCCGCTGACCCTGGGCCAGGAGTTCTCCGGCTACGCCCAGCAGGTGGCCAACGGCATCAAGCGCATCGAGATGACGCTGCCGGGCCTCATGCAGCTCGCCCAGGGCGGCACCGCGGTGGGCACCGGCCTCAATGCGCCGGTCGGCTTTGCGGAGCAGGTGGCGGCCAAGATCGCCGAGCTTACCGGCCTTGCCTTCACCTCGGCGCCCAACAAGTTCGAGGCGCTGGCGGCGCATGACGCCATGGTGTTCTCGCACGGGGCCATCAACACGGTGGCGGCCTCCCTCTTCAAGATCGCCAACGACATCCGCCTTCTCGGCTCGGGCCCGCGCTCCGGCCTCGGCGAGCTGGCGCTGCCGGAGAACGAGCCCGGCTCCTCCATCATGCCCGGCAAGGTGAACCCCACCCAGTGCGAGGCCATGACGCAGGTCTGCGCCCAGATCTTCGGCAACCACGCCACCCTCACCTTCGCCGACAGCCAGGGCCACTTCGAGCTCAACGTCTACAACCCGGTGATGGCCTACAACTTCCTCCAGTCGGTCCGGCTCATGTCCGATGCGGCGGTGAGCTTCACCGACCACTGCGTGGTGGGCATCGAGCCGCGCGAGGACAACATCAAGGCGGGTCTCGAGCGCTCGCTGATGCTGGTGACCGCCCTCGCGCCGAAGATCGGCTACGACAACGCCGCCAAGATCGCCAAGACCGCCCACAAGAAGGGCACCACCCTCCGCGACGAGGCGGTGGGCGGCGGCTATGTGACGAACGAGGAGTTCGACGCGATCGTCCGCCCCGAGAAGATGATCTCGCCGGCCTGACGCGGTCTGCGACCGAATGGATGGAAACGGCGCCCCTGGGCGCCGTTTCTGTTTTCCGGGGCCGGGCGCAGGGCTTTGCACCGCTGTCGCGGGGATGTGCGATGAACCCTCGCCATGCCTGCGGCGCGGCGGTATTTTGCATGCGCGCGGGCGAATGGCATCGCGGCGCGAATTTGCGGGGGGGGGCGCGGATGGGGCAGCTTCGGGAAGGCGACGAAGTGAGGATCGATGCACTGCATCCCACGCAGCTCACGCTCGGCATGAGCGAGGTGAAGCGCCGTGCCAAGGCTATGGACGCGCTCTCCAAGGGCGATCTGAAGGCTCTGGTGGCGTCGAAGCCGATTCCTCACGTGGCCGGTCCCGATGGGCGCCTCTACATGGTGGATCACCACCACCTGTGCCGCGCGCTCCAGCGCATCGATGAGAACAGGGCGGTGCTGGGTCCGCGGGTGGCGGACCTCTCCGACCTCGATCTCCACACCTTCTGGCTCAGAATGGAGCGCGAGAACTTGTGCTGGCCCATCGACATGGACGGCAACCGGCGGCCCTGCGTGAAGATCCCTTCCAACGTGAAGGACCTTACGGACAACCCCTGGCGGACCCTGGCGCGTGGCGTGCGCGGCCGGGCCTATGCCAATGAGGACACGCCATTCCAGGAGTTCATGTGGGGCAATTACTATCGCTCCTACATGTCACTTCGGTTGCTGGAAACAGACATCGGCCTTGCGGAGGATCTGGCGATCAAGCTCTCGCATCTGGACGAGGCGCAGGATCTGCCGGGGTACCTGGGGGCGGTCTGAGGCGCGCAGCGGGGAATGGATGTCAATCTGGCGCGTTTCAGATTTTGGACCCATGGTCACGGCGCCTGTGGCGCGGTAGGAGCAACCCTCGACGGGCAAGGGAGGGGAAGATGGCAGGTTCGTTCGCGGCGCGGCTCTCTGGGTTGAGGGTGCCCCTGTTCGTGGTCATGGTGTCGCTGATGCTGGCGGGCTGCGGCGTCAATGCCATTCCCACCTCGGAGGAGCAGGCTAAGGCCATGTGGAGCGAGGTGCTGAACCAGTATCAGCGCCGTTCCGATCTGATCCCCAATCTGGTGGAGACCGTGAAGGGCTACGCCACCCAGGAGCGCGACGTGCTCACCTCCGTGGTGGAAGCGCGCGCCAAGGCCACAGCCATCAACGTGGACGCCTCCACCATCACCGATCCCGAGAAGTTCAAGCAATTCCAGGCCGCCCAGGCGGAACTGGGGCGTGCGCTCGGCCGGCTGATCGCGGTGTCGGAAGCCTATCCGGACCTCAAATCTAGCCAGAACTTCCTCGCCCTCCAGTCGCAGATCGAGGGCACGGAGAACCGCATCGCCGTGGCACGGCGCGATTACATCCGCGCTGTCCAGGCTTATAATACCGAGCTGAAGACCTTCCCTGGCGTGCTGTGGGCCTCCACTCTCTATCGCTCCTACAAGCCTATGGAGACCTTCACCATTTCCGAGGAGCAGCGGCAGCCACCGAAGGTGAAGTTCAACTGAGGGATCCCGCGTGAGCATCGCCGCCCGGCAGTCTCGCCGCCCGGACGTTTTCCGTGCCGTCGGGCGGCGCGGGCTGGCGCTTCTGCTCGGCCTTCTCCTGGCGCTGGCCGCGGGGGCTACGGCGCGGGCCTACACCTTTCCCGAGCTCACGGGCCGGGTGGTGGATGCCGCCGGCGTGCTCGGCCCCGCCGCCCGCACCGCGCTGGAGGCGAAGCTTGCGGCGCAGGAGCAGAAGACCTCCGACCAGCTCGTGGTGGCCACCGTGCCCTCCCTGGAGGGCGGCGCGATAGAAGACTACGCCAATGCCCTCTTTCGTGCCTGGCGCATTGGGCAGGCGGACAAGAACAACGGCGTGCTCCTGCTGGTGGCGCCCAAGGAGCACGAGGTTCGAATCGAGGTGGGCTACGGCCTCGAAGGCATCCTCACCGATGCCGTCTCGAGCACCATCATCCGCAACGCCATCGTGCCGGCCTTCAAGGCGGGCGACATGGCGGAGGGCATCGCCAAGGGCACAGACGCGATCATTGAGGTGCTCAACCTCGATCCGGAGGAAGCGCGCGCCCGCGCCCGCGCCGCCGAGGAGGAGATGACGCTGGAGGATTGGCTGGGCCTCCTGGTGCTGGCGCTGGTGATCGCGGTGTGGCTCTATATCCTCTGGCGCGGCATTTCCGGCGGCGGCGGTCCTTCCGGGCGGCGGCGCTCCCGTGGTTCTTCGTCCTCCTTCGACTGGGGCTCCGGCTCGGGCGGCGGCTCGAGCAACTGGTCGGGCGGGGGCGGCTCCTCCGGTGGGGGAGGGGCTTCGGGCCGCTGGTAACCACGGGCATTGTTCGGTGCCCGTGCTGTGCTCGGAGAGGCAATCGAGGCTGGTGTTCGCGCACCATTTCTGACATGAGTGGAGCGTTCGACCATGGGTGCAGGGGCCGGAGACCGTCATGGTGGTTGATCGCCGACATGGCATTACGCGCGGCGGGCGCGCCGAGGCGGCAGCGCAGGCGACATTGGGGCGCATCAGGCGGCCCCAGGCGCCGCCCAAGCCAGCGCTGCTGACGACACAGGACCCCCCGCCCGAAGCGGTCGTGGATCGCAAGGCGGACATGAGCTATGTCGCCGCGACCACGCCGGCGGCCAGCCCGGCGGCCATCGAGGTCGGCCTCTCGCCGGAGGACATCCGCGAGGTGAGCGAGGCCATCGCCGCCGCCGAGCTGCAGACCTCCGCCGAGATCCGCGTGGTGGTTTCGCGCGCGTCGCTGGTGCAGCATCCGTTCTTTTCCGTGATGTGGTCGTCGCTGATCGCACTCGCGTTGCCGTGGGCGGTGGTGGCAGTGTGGCCGGTCTCGGCTCTGGCCATTCTTCAGATCCAGGCCATCGTCTTCCTCGTGGTCGCGGGCATCCTGATGATGCCGCAGATGATCGAGCGGGCGGTGCCGCGCCTCGCGCTGAAGGCGGCGGCGCGCTCGGCCGCCATCGAGGCCTTCCTCGCCCACGGCGTGGCGCAGACCGGCGGTCGCACCGGCATCCTCATCTTCGTCGCCGCCCGCGAGCGGCTGGTGGAGGTGGTGGCCGACGATGCCGTGCACACCCCGCTCGGGCCGGTGGCCTGGGCTGAGATCCGAGACTCCATCTCCCGCCTGACCCGGCAGGGCACCCTGGCGGAGGGTCTCGTGGCAGGCGTGCGCAAGGCGGGCGAACTGCTGGGTGGACCCATGCCTCAGCGCCCCGGTGAAGTGAACGAGCTCTCGGACCGCGTCGTCATCCTCTGATGGCGTAGACAGGGGCTTCCCTGACTATCGTTCTGGGCCGCCGCTCCCTATCCTTGCTTGGTCGTTATCCGGCTGTGGCCATCGCACGCGGGGGAGGGAAGGGTGTCGTCGCGGGACGAGGGGCGGGGCCGGCATATGACACGTGCAGCCGTGCCGGTCGGCACGGAGCCATTTGCGCCGCTGCGCTTCAGCACCAAGGGCATTCCGCCGCGCGACCAGTTTGAAGCGTGGCGCTGCTTCGTCGGCGCAACGGCGGAGGTTTCGCTTGTGGAGCCGCAGCGGGTCGGCTTCGCCGCGGACATGGAGGTGTGGGATCTCGGCAGCATGGCGTTCGTGCGGGCCGCCCTTCCCGGTGCCGGATTTCGCCGGCGGTACCGCAACCTGCGCCGCGCCGCCCTGGACCACTGGTGCCTGCTGCTGACGGGCCGGCCCGGGACCGGCCTCGGGGCGCCTTTTGCGCCCGGGTCCCGGCATCTGAGGATGCGCCACCTCGGCCGCAGCTTCGACCAGGCCAGCGATGATTCGAGCATGCTGTTGGTCTACATCTGCCGCGACCTTTTCACGCGCGAGGCGGGCGCATTGGACGCGATTCCAGGCCATGTCCCTGAAACGGCCTTTTCCGGCATCGTGTCGGACTATCTGGTGGCGTTGTCACGGCATATGGGCGGGCTCTCGCGCAGTGACCTTCCCGGCCTGGTCGACAGCACCCGGGCGCTGCTCGTGGCGTGGGTGAGCGCCGACGGCGACAGCCGTGCGGCTGCGGCAGGCGCCATAGAGCTCACGCTGCGCGAGCGGGTGCGCGCCCATGTGGCCGGGCGGCTGCTGTCGCCTGCGCTCACGCCCGATAGCATCTGCCAGGCGGTGGGCGTTTCGCGCTCGCGGCTCTACCGGCTTTTCGAGGACATCGGCGGGGTCGCGGCCTATATTCGTAGCCAGAGGCTTCACGCGGCCATGGGGCGGCTGCGTGACCCCCTGCCGCACGGGACGGTCGCCACCATTGCGGAGGACTACGGCTTTCCGGATCCGTCGAGCTTCGCGCGCGCCTTCCGGCGGGAATTCGGCATGAGCCCCTCCGATGCGCGCGAGGCGGCGCGCGCCGGGCATGTTCCAGAGCCGCGCACGGCTGCGCCACGCGTGGAGGGGGCCGCGGACCTGGGGCGCCTGCTGCGTGCGCTGAGGCTTTGAGCCGTAATGGCCTTCGCGTTCGCCATCGGCCCGCGCCGGAGCCGATGGCGCGGAGAGGGTTAGCGGCCCGGCCGGGCGAAGGCCATGCTAGACGAAGGAAGCGGGGGCAGGGGTGCACCTTGGTGTGCATTCGTCTTTGCATTCGCGGCCTGGCGGAATAGATTGCGCGCCCGAGCCTTCGGGGCTCACTCAAGGCAAAGGGCATTTTCCCATGACCAAACCCGCCGTTCGCGTCGCCGTCACGGGCGCCGCCGGTCAGATTTGTTATTCGCTTCTGTTCCGCATCGCCAATGGCGATCTGTACGGCAAGGACCAGCCGGTCATTCTGCAGCTTCTCGACCTGCCGCAGGCCCAGGGCGCGGTGGGCGGCGTGGTGATGGAACTCGAGGATTGCGCGTTCCCGAACCTTGCCGACGTCGTCATCACCTCCGACCCCAAGGTGGCCTTCAAGGACATTGACGCCGCCATCCTCGTGGGCGCCCGCCCGCGTTCGAAGGGCATGGAGCGCGCCGACCTGCTCCAGGCCAACGCCGAGATCTTCAAGGTGCAGGGCGCGGCCCTGAACGAGGTCGCCAAGCGCGACGTGAAGGTGCTTGTGGTGGGCAACCCGGCCAACACAAACGCCTACATCACCGCCAAGAGCGCTCCGGACCTGCCGGCCCGCAACATCACCGCCATGCTGCGGCTCGATCACAACCGCGCGCTCTCGCAGTTCGCCAAGAAGGCGGGCGTGCTGAGCCAGGACATCGAGAAGCTGGCCGTGTGGGGCAACCACTCCCCCACCATGTATGCCGACTACCGCTTCGCCACTGTGAAGGGCAAGCCGCTGCCGGAGCTCGTGGGTGACGAGGCCTGGTACCGCGACACCCTGATTCCCACCGTGGGTAAGCGCGGCGCGGCCATCATCGAGGCCCGCGGCCTGTCGTCCGCCGCCTCGGCGGCCAACGCCGCCATCGACCACATGCACGACTGGATCCATGGCACCAACGGTGGCTGGGTTTCCATGGGCGTCGCCTCCGACGGCTCCTACGGCGTGCCGGAGGGCATCGTATTCGGCGTGCCGGCGGTCTGCGCCAATGGCGATTACGAAGTCGTGAAGGGCCTGCCCATGGACGACTTCTCCAAGACCAAGTTCGACGTGACCCTGAAGGAGCTCCTGGAAGAGCGCGACGGCGTCGCCTCCCTTCTCGGCTGATTCCCTAAGAATCGGTGAACACGGGGCGCGGCGCCAGGGTGCCGCGCCCTTTGCTTTGGCGCTGTCATAAATCCCATCGCTTGGGGATGCTAGACCTTCGCCGGGCGATGAAAAACATGGTCGCGGCCCCTTTTTCGGCCACGCAAGCGTTGAAACTCTTGACGCAGAGCGACTCTGCGGCTAGAAGCAGCCCACTTTCGCGGCAGGCGGTCGGTGCCTCAGCGAGAGACGCATTTCCAGACTCGGGCGAAAGCCCACAAGTCGCAGCGTCTCTCAGGGTTCCGAAACGCTGCCAGGAACAGCACTGCGATAACTTCAGGTGCATGATCGCGGCGCGATCTTGGGGTTTGTCCCTGAGGCATGCGCGTTGTGATCCTCTGTCGCGAGCAAGGCGTGTTCGCTGCCGGTGTGTGGTGGCGAGCGGCGCCTTTTCTGTTCGTGGTGCGATCGCCCGATTCTCGGGTGGTCAAAGGGAATTCATCGGGCCGCCGCGAGGTGGCCAGTCGTGGCGATCGAAAGGTCGTCGAACTTAAGTTGCGGCCGAGGCCGCAGATCAGGACGAGGCGAAGGCGTACATGCCGACGATCAACCAGCTGATCCGTAAGCCGCGGGAAGCGCAGAAGGCGCGGGACAAGGCGCCGGCGCTCCAGGCGAGCCCTCAGAAGCGCGGCGTGTGCACGCGCGTCTACACCACGACCCCGAAGAAGCCGAACTCGGCCCTTCGTAAGGTTGCCAAGGTGCGGCTCACCAACAGCTACGAAGTGATCGGCTACATCCCCGGTGAGGGTCATAACCTTCAGGAGCACTCCGTGGTGATGATCCGCGGCGGCCGCGTGAAGGATCTTCCCGGCGTGCGCTACCACATTCTGCGCGGCGTGCTCGACACGCAGGGCGTCAAGAACCGTAAGCAGCGCCGCTCGAAGTACGGCGCCAAGCGGCCCAAGTGATCGGCTGAAGCGAGGAATTAAGAAATGTCCCGTCGTCACAAGGCCGAGCGCCGCGAAGTCATTCCGGATCCGAAGTTCGGATCCACCATTCTCTCGCGCTTCATGAATTCCGTGATGCGCGACGGCAAGAAGTCGGTCGCCGAGTCCATCGTGTACGGCGCCCTCGACGTGGTCGAGGCCAAGGCCAAGCACGATCCGGTGGATGTGTTCATCCAGGCGCTCGAGAACGTTGCGCCGGCGGTGGAGGTTCGCTCCCGCCGCGTGGGTGGCGCGACCTACCAGGTTCCCGTGGAAGTGCGGAACGAGCGTCGCCAGACCCTGGCGATCCGCTGGCTCATTGCCTCCGCTCGGGCGCGCAACGAGAAGACCATGGTGGAGCGTCTCTCCGCCGAGCTGCTCGATGCCGCTAACAATCGCGGCTCAGCCGTGAAGAAACGCGAAGACACGCACCGTATGGCCGAGGCCAACCGGGCGTTCTCGCACTACCGCTGGTGATCGGAGAGGACGCTTCCCATGCCCCGTACTCACGCGATCGAGGACTACCGCAACTTCGGCATCATGGCGCACATTGATGCTGGCAAGACCACGACCACTGAGCGGATCCTCTACTACACCGGCAAGAGCCACAAGATTGGCGAAGTCCATGATGGCGCTGCCACCATGGATTGGATGACCCAGGAGCAGGAGCGCGGCATCACCATCACGTCTGCCGCGACGACCGCCTTCTGGCACGGGAAGCGTCTGAACATTATCGACACCCCCGGGCACGTCGACTTCACCATCGAGGTGGAGCGCTCGCTGCGCGTGCTGGATGGCGCCGTGTGCGTGCTGGACGGCAACCAGGGCGTCGAGCCGCAGACCGAGACCGTGTGGCGTCAGGCAGACAAGTACAACGTGCCCCGCATCGTGTTCGTCAACAAGATGGACAAGATCGGTGCCGACTTCTACCGCTGCGTCGACATGATCGTGGACCGCGTGGCCGGCAATCCTGTCTGCTGCCAGCTTCCGATCGGCTCGGAAAGCAATTTCAAGGGCATCATCGACCTCGTCCGCATGAAGGCGGTCGTGTGGGAGGATGAGGCTCTCGGTGCGAAGTACCATGACGAGGAGATCCCTGCGGATCTCGCCGACAAGGCTGCCGAGTACCGGAACAAGCTGGTGGAAGCCGCTGTCGAACTCGACGACGACGCCATGGCTGCTTACCTGGACGGCACCGAGCCGGACGAGGCGACCCTCAAGTCCCTCATCCGCAAGGCGGTGATCGGCCGTAAGTTCAACCCCGTGTTCTGTGGCTCTGCCTTCAAGAATAAGGGTGTGCAGCCGCTGCTCGATGCTGTTGTGGACTTCCTGCCTTCGCCCATCGATCGTGGCGCGATCAAGGGCATCGACTTCAAGACCGAGGAAGAGACCGACCGTAAGCCGTCTGACGACGAGCCTCTGTCTGTCCTCGCGTTCAAGATCATGGACGACCCCTTCGTGGGCACCATCACCTTCTGCCGCGTCTATTCGGGCGTGATGGAAGCGGGCATGAGCCTCCTGAACTCCACTCGCGACAAGCGCGAGCGTGTGGGTCGGATGCTGCTGATGCACGCCAACAACCGCGAGGACATCAAGGAAGCCTATGCGGGCGACATCGTCGCTCTCGCGGGCCTCAAGGAAGTCCGCACCGGTGACACGCTGTGCTCGACCGAGAAGCCCGTCATCCTTGAGAAGATGGAGTTCCCGGAGCCGGTCATCGAGATCGCCATCGAGCCGAAGTCCAAGGCCGACCAGGAGAAGCTGGGCATCGCCCTGTCGAAGCTGGCCGCCGAGGACCCGTCCTTCCGCGTGTCGACCGACCACGAGAGCGGCCAAACCATCCTTAAGGGGATGGGCGAACTGCACCTCGACATCAAGGTCGACATCCTGAAGCGCACCTACAAGGTGGACGCCAACATCGGCGCGCCGCAGGTCGCCTATCGTGAGACCCTCACGAAGAAGACCGAGGTGGACTACACCCACAAGAAGCAGACTGGCGGTACCGGCCAGTTCGCGCGGGTGAAGTTCGTGGTCGAGCCGAACGAAGTCGGCAAGGGCTTCGAGTTCGAGAGCCTGATCGTCGGCGGCGCGGTGCCGAAGGAGTACATCCCGGGCGTCCAGAAGGGCCTCGAAAGCGTGCTCGGCGCCGGCGTTCTGGCAGGCTTCCCGGTGGTGGACGTCAAGGTTCAGCTGATCGACGGCGCGTTCCACGAAGTGGATTCGTCCGCTCTCGCGTTCGAGATCGCGTCTCGCGCTGGCTTCCGTGAGGCCCTGCAGAAGGGCGGCTCGGTGCTGCTGGAGCCGATCATGAAGGTCGAGGTGGTGACCCCCGAGGATTACACGGGCTCCGTCATCGGCGATCTGAACTCTCGTCGTGGCCAGATTCAGGGCCAGGACATGCGTGGCAACGCCAACGTGATCAACGCGATGGTGCCGCTCGCCAACATGTTCGGGTACGTGAACACCCTGCGCTCGTTCAGCCAGGGCCGCGCCACCTTCACCATGCAGTTCGACCACTACGAGCAGGTGCCGTCGAACGTAGCTCAGGAGGTTCAGGCCAAGTACGCGTGATCGCGTCGGCCTGAATTTCCATCACCCTGAATATCACGCCAGAGAGACCCAACGGAGCGTCCCATGGCCAAAGAGAAGTTTAACCGTTCGAAGCCGCACTGCAACATCGGCACCATCGGTCACGTTGACCATGGCAAGACGTCGCTGACGGCTGCGATCACGAAGATCCTGGCGGAGACCGGCGGCGCGACCTTCACTGCCTACGACCAGATCGACAAGGCGCCTGAAGAGAAGGCGCGCGGC